>NZ_JBIMEN010000002.1:0-507512 GCF_043673995.1 Corynebacterium sp. L4757
ATGCTGGGAAAGGTAATCTGCCACCATGCCACGCAAGACCTACACAGAGGAGTTCAAGCGCGACGCTGTTGCGCTCTACGAGAACTCCCCAGGTGCCTCGCTCAAGACCATCGCCGTGGACCTCGGAATCAACCGTGCCACCCTGCATAACTGGTTGAAAAAGTACGGGACAGGTGCGCGTACCAAAACCCGCACCGCAGAGTCGCCCTCGTCGATGTCGGTGACCGAGGCTGAGCGGATCCGCCAGCTGGAACGGGAAGTCAGCCGCTTACGCGAAGAGCGCGATATCCTGCGAAAGGCTGCTAAATATTTCGCGGAAGAGACGAACTGGTGATCCGCTTCCAGTTCGTTGACGACGCCCAGAAGAACCATTCGGTTAAGCGGTTATGTGACGTGTTGAAACTCAGCAGGTCCTCCTATTACAAATGGAAAAACAGCAGCTCAGCCCGGAGGAAACGACTCATATCCGACGCCATCCTCGGTGCACGGGTCAAGACTGTATTCACTGCCGAAAATGGTTGCTACGGGGCCAAGCGGATTACGGCTGAACTTAAAGACCAGCCGGGTCATGAGCCCGTGAATCACAAGCGGGTTGCGCGGATCATGCGTGAACTCAAACTGTTTGGCTACACCAAGAAACGCAAGGTCACCACCACCGTGTCAGATCAGAAGAAACCAGTGTTCCCTGACCTTGTCGGCCGTAAATTCACTGCCGACAAGCCGAACCAGGTCTACGTCGGTGACATTACCTATCTGCCGATTGCAGATGGGTCGAATATGTACTTGGCTACGGTCATTGATTGCTATTCCCGCCGGCTGGTTGGCTTCGCGATCGCCGATCACATGCGCACATCACTGGTGCAGGATGCGCTGGTGATGGCCAAAGGCCAGCGAGGGAGCATGAAGGAAGCAATTTTCCACTCGGACCACGGCAGTGTGTACACATCGAATGCGTTCCAGGACACCTGCACCCAGTTGGGGATCAGGCAGTCGATGGGATCAATTGGGACCAGTGCGGACAACGCTTTGGCGGAGTCGTTCAACGCGGCCCTGAAGAGGGAAGTCCTTCAAGATTCCAAGACCTTTGCCAACCAGTTGATCTGCCGGCGGGATGTTTTCCGCTGGTGTACCCGTTACAACACGGTGCGCCGACATTCCTGGTGTAAATATCTGGCTCCTGTGGTGTTTGAGGAGCGCTGTCCTGCTATCCTAAGATCTGCTTCTTGATTAAATCCTCCGTGTCCACTTCCCGGGGGTCGGGCCCGCTAGCGAATATAGTGTACTTTTGTCTGGGAATACAAAACATAGAAGAGGAATCGAAGGTCTAAACCGTGAAGAAACTTCGTACATTACTCGCCGCAGCATTGCTAGCGCTGACCATGGTAGCGGCACCGACGGCATCGGCAGCAGAGCGAAACTTAGTAGCCTTCGGTGACTCCATTCTGGCGGACCCAAGCGCGGATATTTATCTCTCTTCACGCATGACCTCCTCAACGGAGAACGGCGCGAACTGCCCTTCCTCTTATAACTTTGCTAAGCGTACCGGCGCCAAGGTTGGACTGCCTGTGCGTGATTATTCTTGCTCGGGTGCGGTATCGATGTCCCAGGGGCCGCAGATTTCCACCCAGATTGATGCAGCGATTCGCAATGGTGCACTGACCGCAGATACCCAGCGCGTGATCTTCGCATCGGGTTTTAATGACACCTATAACAATTCGAATCTTTCCCGTCAGCAGCTGCGGGATCGCTTTGTGCGCTATACCGCACCACAGATTGAGCGCATCAAGCGTGCCGCGCCAAATGCCCGTGTTCAGATTGTTGGCTACCCAACCATTGGTTCCGGTAACCGCTACTGCCTGCTGCACTTTGGTCCCAACCCGGCCGATTCCACCTACATCCCACAGGTGCGCGGCTGGGAGGATTCCGCACAGTGGATGCAGGTTGACCTTGCACGCGCAACCGGTACCGAGTTTGTGGATCTTAAGGGCGAAACCCGCCACAACGGCATGTGCGCCGGCGCGGGCGACCGCTACTTCGCTGGCCTGATTGACTTCACCGGTGGTGCAGGCAACCTGCCAATCCACATCAACGCACGTGGGCATGAGGCTGTAGCGCGCATCCTGGAGCGTTCATAACCCTGACTTTGTGGCTTAAGGTTCTCCTGCAAGCGGGCTGTTTTACAGCTGGTTTGCAGGAGAACTTTTTATTTAGCGTCTGAGAACTACATTTTCAGATAGCCTGGCGATATGAGCGAAAACGTAAACGGAGTTATCGCCCGTGCAAAGGGCGCAGAAGTAGAAACCGTCACCATTGTCATCCCTGAACCAGGGCCCAATGATGTGATCGTCAAGATTCAGGCTTGCGGCGTTTGCCACACTGACCTGGCTTATCGCGATGGTGATATCGAGGACGCCTTCCCATTCCTGCTCGGCCATGAGGCCGCAGGCGTGGTGGAAACTGTTGGTGAAAACGTCACCCACGTGACAGAAGGCGACTTTGTTGTGCTGAACTGGCGCGCGGTGTGCGGCGAGTGCCGTGCATGTAAGAAGGGCGAGCCAAAGTACTGCTTTAACACCCACAACGCATCCAAGAAGATGACCTTGGAAGATGGCACCGAGCTGACCCCAGCACTGGGCATTGGTGCTTTCGCGGATAAGACCCTGGTCCATGAAGGCCAGTGCACGAAGGTCAACCCGGACGAGGATCCAGCAGCTGCTGGCCTGATGGGCTGCGGCATCATGGCTGGTCTCGGTGCTGCGGTCAACACTGCTGATATTCAGCGCGGCGAGTCCGTCGCTGTCTTTGGCCTGGGCGGTGTGGGCATGGCAGCGATTGCCGGTGCCAAGCTGGCTGGTGCATCCAAGATTATTGCCGTTGACATTGATTCCAAGAAGCTCGATTGGGCAAAGGAATTTGGCGCAACGCACACCATCGATTCTTCTGAGCTGTCTGGCGAGGGCGAAGAATCCGAGGTAGTAGCCAAGGTACGTGAGCTGACCGATGGATTCGGCACCGACGTTGCCATCGACGCCGTCGGCATCATGCCGACCTGGCAGCAGGCGTTCTACTCCCGTGACCATGCTGGCCGCATGGTTATGGTGGGCGTACCAAACTTGACCTCCCGCATTGATATCGCAGCGATTGATTTCTATGGCCGCGGTGGCTCCTTGCGCCCAGCCTGGTACGGCGACTGCCTGCCAGAGCGCGACTTCCCAACCTATGTGGACCTGCACCTGCAGGGCCGCTTCCCACTGGACAAGTTCGTCTCTGAGCGCATCGGCATCAATGACATTGAAAAGGCTTTTGGCACCATGAAGGCAGGAGACGTCCTGCGCTCAGTCGTCGAAATCTAAAACGGAGATTAAACCTCTATGGATCTACAGCTTAAAGACCACGTCATTCTCGTCCTAGGCGGCAATGGCACCATCGGCTCCGATGTGGTCAAAGTCTTGGAAGCCGAAGGCGCGACGCCAATCGTGGCATCGCGCAGCAGCCCATTGTCCATCGACGCTGCTGATGAAGCATCCGTTCGCGCCGGGATTGACGCAGTTATCAAAGAACACGGAAGGATTGACGGGCTGGTGGTGTCTTCGGCTCCAGCGGCACAAACACTGGACCCAGAAAAGGCTGATGATCCACAGCAGGTGCTCACCGCCATTGATGGCAAAGCGATGACTTTCTTGCGTGCAGCTAATGCGGCACTCGAAGTCATGCGTGAGCAGGGCTATGGTCGTGTCATCGCATTGAGCGGTATGAACGCTTATGTCACGGCATCCACGACGGCATCGGCACGCAATGCGACGTTGAATGTCATCGTGAAAAACCTTGCTGACCAGCATGCTGGGAGTGGTATTACGGTCAACGCTATTAGCCCCGGTTTTGTCATCGAAGGGGACGGTGAAGTTGACCGCGCAGGCGGGCAAACCTCGTTGCGTGAGGTTGCTGAGACCATCGTGTTCTTGCTGTCACCGAAGATGGCTTCTATCTCCGGTGAGATCATCTCCGTTGGCCACAAAGCCAAGGGCGTTATCCTTCCATAAGTTTCTCATCTATCCGGCAAATCTAGATTCCTGATCTTTTCAAGAGAAAGGCAGATTCATGAAGATTGAAAAGTTTGTTACCTCCGGCAAGTTCCGCCTCGATGGCGGTGAGTGGGATGTGGACAATAACGTCTACATTCTCGGCGGCAAGGGTGGCGTGTACATCGTCGACCCAGCGCACAACGCTGAAGCAGTCATTGATGAAGTCGGCGACCGTCCGGTGCGCGGCATCATCTTGACCCATGCCCACAATGACCACTGCGAGCTCGCCCCACAGCTGGCTGAGCACTTTGGTGTGGAAGTTCACTTGCACCCAGAAGATGACATGTTGTGGCGCGAAGCTAATGGCGATGCACCATACGTGCCGCTTACTGATAACCAGCAATTTGAGCTCGACGGCGAAAAGATCACCGTCTTCCACACCCCTGGTCACTCACCAGGCTGCGTGGTGCTGCACCTGCCACAAGATAATGTGTTGTTATCCGGAGACACCCTATTCAACGGTGGCCCTGGTGCCACGGGCCGCAAGTACTCCGACTTCGACGTCATCATCGAGTCCCTGCGCAACGTGGTCTTCAACCTGTCGGGTACAACCAAGGTGTACCCGGGCCACGGTGCTGAAACCACCGTTGGTGCTGAGTCAGCACGAATTGATGAGTACATCGAGCGCGGATACTAATTTCCGGCTCCAACGAAACTGCTATTAGTCCTCACGGGCTGCGGTGCGAAGATATGCACCGTAGCCCGATTTTTCTAGCGGGACAGCCAGCTCATTCAACGTGTCGGCGTTAATGAATCCCTCACGGTAGGCAGCGACTTCTGGCGAGCCAATGATGGTGCCGGTGCGCTTTTGCAGAACCTCGACGTAGGCTGAGGCCTCGGACATGGAATCCACCGTGCCGGTATCCAGCCACACATCGCCGCGTAGAAGGCGCTTGACGTGGAGCTTGCCTTGTTTGAGGTAGGCATCATTGATGGCGGTGATTTCCAATTCGCCGCGTTCAGAAGGCGTGATGGTTTTGGCAATTTCAACGACGGAATTGTCGTAAAAGTACAAGCCCACAACCGCGTGATTGGACTTGGGCTGTATGGGTTTTTCCTCAATGGATAGGGCCTGGCCGGATTCGTCGAATTCGACCACACCATAACGCTGCGGATCGGAGACCTCATAGGCAAAGATGATGCCGCCATCAGGACTGCGGCACTCGCTGAGCGCGGTGGAAAAGCCGTGACCGTCGAAGATATTATCGCCGAGGACGAGCGCGACATCGTCGTCGCCGATGAATTCCTCACCAATGATGAATGCTTGCGCGAGGCCCTCGGGATGCGGCTGGACAGCATAGCTGAGCATGAGTCCGAGCTGGGAACCGTCACCCAGGAGGCGTTCGAAAGCAGCGGAATCTTCCGGCGTGGTGATGATGAGAATCTCTTGGATACCTGCTTGAATCAGCGTGGAGAGCGGGTAGTAGACCATCGGCTTGTCATAAATAGGCATGAGCTGCTTAGAAATGCCCTTGGTAATCGGATATAGCCGAGTACCGGATCCGCCGGCGAGAATGATTCCCTTCATAAAGGTCAAGCCTAGTCTTTAGGAATCTAATAGTGCGAGATACAAAGCCAGCGATGCCCGCCAATTAGTAGGCGTGAAACCAGTGGCTTCAATCTTGGAGAGATCAAGTGTGGACTCTGCGGGGCGGGGAGCTTCGGCAGTGGAGGCAGCAGCAGGTGCGGAGTTCCCTTTTTCAGCGGCCTGCTGGATACGGTGCTCGTTGTACTGCGCGGTGGTAACCGAATGTACCTCGGCGGGGTCGTGTCCCATGCCAATGTAAACAGCCATGGCGATTTCATCACGAGTGACGGCATCACCGCCAGAAGTCAGGTTATAAACGCCGTAGTCGGCCTTGGTATCCAACAGGTGTTTGATGCCTTTGGCGAGGTCTTCCGCATATGTTGGGCGGCCACGCTGGTCATTAATGACTAGTGGCTCGATGTTTTTCTGCGCCAGGGATGCCATGGTGGACATGAAATTATTGCCTTCGCCAAAGACCCACGCGGTGCGAATGACATAGTGGCGCGGTGCAGTCTGCGCAGCAGTATCGCCGGCGGCTTTCGATGCACCATAGGCCGAGCGTGGCGAGGGCAGTTCTTCCTCGGTGTGGATATCTGTGGTGCCATCGAAGATGTAATCGGAGGAGACGTGCACGAGCGTGAGACTATTCTCCGCAGCGACGGCGGCAAGGCGCGCTGGGGCAGTGGCGTTGACGGCCCATGCGCCGGCACGGTCAGACTCAGCACCATTGACATCGTTATAGGCAGCGCAGTTAATGATTGCCTGGTACTGACGCCATGGGCGTGCTGTGGCGATGTTGTCTGCTGTGATGTCAAAATCGGCATGGGTAGCGAATTCGACGTGTGCGGCATTTTTATATGCTGCGCGTAGAGCTCGCCCGAGCTGGCCATTGGCACCGGTCACTAAGATTTTGCGCGGAGGCATCGGCGTGACATCAGCCAGTGCAGGGTGATTGCGGTCCTTTTCGGAAATCTCAGTGGGAGCAAGTGGCCAATCAACGATGTTGAGATTGGTCGCGGCATAGGTGGCATCCGGTGACCAGTGGTCAGAGACTAGATAGGAATAAACGGTGTTATCTTCTTGTGCTTGAAAGCCATTAGCTACGCCGCGTGGCACAAAGGCGGCCTTATCTGGTCCCATGTCTGCGGTGACAATTTTCCCATAAGTGTCAGAGCCTTCCCGCAAGTCGCACCAGGCGCCGAAGACGCGGCCATGGGCGACAGAAACCAGCTTGTCCCAGGGCTCGGCGTGAAGCCCGCGTGTAACACCAGCAGAGGCGTTGTAAGAAAGGTTGTTCTGTACCGCGCCGAAATCTGGCAGACCAGCTTTGACCATCGCGGCACGGTTCCAGTTCTCTTTGAACCAACCGCGATTATCACCGTGCACGTCAAGGTCAATGATGAGAAGGCCATCAATATCGGTGGGGGTAATCTGCACTGCGAATGCCTTTCTAAGAAATGTGCGGGAAAAGAAAAGGAAACTTATTGGCCCTTGGCGGCGTAAGTATTTTCCACTGCGTCCTTATCGGCGCGCCACCAGGATTCATTCTCTGTGTACCACGCGATTGTTTCGGCCAAGCCATCACGGATATCTGGGTATTTGGGTTCCCAGCCAAGTTCTGTGCGCAGCTTGGTGGCATCCATAGCATAGCGCTGGTCATGGCCCGGACGGTCGGCTACGTGTTCATATTCGCCGGGGCGACCCATGAGTTCACAAATCAGCTCAATGACCTCGCGATTATTGATATCGGTCTGGTCGGCGCCGATATTATAGGTCTCACCACAACGGCCCTTGGTGAGGATCTCAAGGACCGCATAGTTGTGGTCATCCACGTGAATCCAATCGCGGACCTGTTCACCTGTGCCATAAAGTTTTGGGGTGCGGCCATCGAGGATATTGGTAATTTGGCGCGGAATGAATTTTTCAATGTGCTGATAAGGGCCATAGTTATTAGAGCAATTCGATACCGTGACCTTAAGCCCAAAGGAACGTGCCCACGCGCGCACAAGATGGTCTGAGCTAGCCTTTGAAGCCGAATAAGGCGAAGAAGGGGCATAAGCGGTGGTTTCAGTGAACTTGGTGGGTGCACCGATTTCTAGATCACCAAAGACCTCATCCGTGGAGACATGATGCAAATACACATCATGCTTGCGGGCAGCTTCCAGCAGCGTGAACGTGCCCATGATGTTGGTGGTGATAAATGGGGAAGGGTCAGATAAAGAATTATCATTGTGCGATTCCGCCGCGAAGTGGACAATGACATCAGATTGCGCCACTAAAGAATCAATCAGCTGTGCATCAGCTATATCGCCCTTAACCAGTTGTGCCTTGGTTCCAGCGAGATTGTCCGGATTGCCGGCATAGGTGAGCTTATCCACCACGGTGATCTGGCAATCCGGCCACAGCTTATCCACCAGCCGAACAAAGTTCGCACCAATAAACCCTGCGCCGCCGGTGACCAGCATGTGAGAAAAAGTCCGCATGAGCACACACCTTACCCTGCCTTAGCCGTGCAGAACCTACACAGGGAAACTTATGCAGGGAACTTCGGAAGTTCCTTCTCATTCAGCCAAGCATCGAGGACAGCGGAGATATCGGCAAGTGCAATGCCAGCCTTTTCTGCTTGGGCATTGATGTTGTCGAATAACGTTGATGGCACAACGGTGCCATTGCGGGAATCCTTGAGATAGCTGCGGATAGCAACGAAGAATGCCTCATCACCCAACAAACGGCGCAGGGAATGCACGGTGAGTGCACCACGCTTATACACGCGGTCATCGAACATATCGCGCGTGCCCGGATCCGCTAGCAGCAGGTCTTGGGCCTTGCGGCTCAACACCAGATAGTGGCTGCGCGCAACCTCATGCGCGGTGGACTTTCCGGTGTGCTCTACCCACAGCCACTCGCAGTAGCACGCGAAACCTTCATTGAGCCAAATGTCTTTCCACTCAGCAATACCGACGGAATTACCAAACCATTGGTGCGCTAATTCATGCGCGATGAGACGCTCAAAACGGTGATTGCCGGCCACGTGATTGGAGCCAAAGATCGATAATCCCTGGGCCTCCAGCGGGATTTCAAGCTCATCTTCGGTGACCACAACTTGGTACGTGGGGAAGGGGTATTCGCCGAAAATGGATTCATAATAATCCAGCATTTCCTGCTGCTGCTTGAATTCCTCCAGCACCTGCGGGCGTAGGTGCGCCGGTGCCCAAGCAACGGTGTTGCGGCCGAGCTCAAACTTGGTGAACTCACCAACCTGAATGGTGGCAAGGTAAGTCGCCATCGGCGAATCTACCCGGTAATGCCACGCAGTTGTGCTGCCGGAAGCCTTCTTGGACACCAGCTTGCCGTTGGAGATAACCGTGAATGGATTATCGGCGACAATCTTGATGTCATAGGTGGCTTTCTCGCTGGGGGTGTCATCACAGGGGAACCAGCTGGGCGCGCCATTAGGCTGCGAAGCCACGAGTGCTCCGGATTCGGTTTCTTCCCAACCAATCTCACCCCACGCGGTGCGAATTGGGCGCGGGTTTCCGCCATAGCGCACGGTCAAAATGAACTTTGTGCCCTCTGCAATCGTGTCATTGAAGCTAATGCGGATCTTGCCGCCGGAAACCCGAAAGCGACTGATCTTGATGCCATTATTGGCTGAAATTCGGCGTGCTGCCATCGCCCCACCCAAATCCAGAGTGAGATTATCCAAGTCCTCACCAACTTGGATGTGCAGCTTTGCGGTTCCGGAGAGCAGGTTGGGCTCAACGCGGTATTCCAAGTCCAAGTCATAGTGAGAGATCGAAAAACCGAGGTTGAAATCAACCCCGGTGTAGGAATCTTTAAACTCCCCAGAAAAATGCTTAAGGGCGGTAGTGAGCAGCGACTTGATCATGCTGCAATACTACCGCCCGTAATTGGCGAAACTAATTCGGACTAGTTTAGCGCGCGTTCGAACACTGGCCAGGACTCACGAATATCTTCGCGCCAGCCCGGCCACGAGTGGGTGCCGGTGTCGCGGAAGTTGTAGGTCGCCGGGATGTTTTGGCTATCGAGCTTAGCCTTCAGGTTGTGGGTGCAGTGGTTGACGCCAGCTTCGATGACGCCGCCTTCAACCTGCAGGGTTGCTGCGCCTACCGATGCCACCGTTGGGTCGATGCCCTGTGCGGTGTAGTAGGAAGGCATATCGGTACGGCCTGGAAGACCATTACCAGCGGAGATGTACAGCGCGGTACCGCGCAGCTTCTCCGAGTTCATGAGCGCGTCATTGTAACGGTTCTTGCGGGAACCCATCTCCCCCCACATCTGCTCAGGCTCGCCGCCGCCACGGTTGACGGTCAAGCGCATTGCCTCATACTCAAATGGGTATGCGGTTGCTGCGCAGCCAGCGAAAGAGCCAACAGCGTCATAGAAGCCTGGGTTGTGCTGAGCAAAGAGCAGAGCAGAAGTAGCGGACATGGACATGCCAGCTACCGCACGCTTGTTGGACGCCTGCAGTCGATCTTCAAGTGGGCCTGGCAGCTCCTTGGTTAAGAAGGTTTCCCACTTCTGTGGGCCCTGCAGGTAGTTGTTATTTGGGCTGGTATTCCAGTCCGTGTAGTAGGAGAAAGCACCGCCCTGAACTACCACAACGTTGACATTCTTATTGGAGTAGAAATCCACTGCGCGGGACATGTTGATCCAGTCCGCGTTCTGCTCAGCGCCACCCGCACCGTTGAGCAGATAGATGGTTGGACGGTTAGCGTCCTGCGCTGGGATGACTGCGACGGGAACGACACGGCCGTCCATAGCTGGAGAGGTCGCCTCTAGCTTCAAAAGACGGGGATCATCGCCGTACTTCTGGAACCATTGCTGCTCTTCAACTTCCGGGGTGACGTTCAAGTCTCGAACCTCAGAGAGCTGAGTGTTGCCAGCAACCTGTTCAGGGGTGACAGTTGCTGCCGACGCCGCCGGAGCAACCAGCATGGTGCCAGCTACCGCGAGGGCTGCGACAAGAGTCTTCATACGCTTCATGAGTGAATCTTTATCCGTATCTAAATATCATGTGGTATAACCTGCCGAAGCGGTTTTACCGGGGTGGGCGACGTTACGCGCGTGGGCGCTATACGCTCGGATGTTACGCTGTGGCGGCTTCACACCAGATTGCGTATCCGCAGAGATGGTGTGAAACCGAGCGTGAATGATTATTCCAGATCCAAGCCGCGTGCGAAGGTTGGCCAGGATTCAGCCAAGTCCTTGCGCCAGCCTGGCCAAGAGTGGGTGCCGGTTGGTCGGAAGTTCCAGTCAGCGTCAACACCCTGTGAATCCATCTTGGCCTTCAGATCGTGAGTACAAGCATTAGCAGCTGCCTCAATGATGCCGCCCTCGATGATGAGGGTGGCAGAACCCGACATCGCAGCAGACAGACCCTGGGATTCAATCTTGGAGGAACCCATATCGGTCGCACCAGGTAGACCAGAGTTAGAGGAAACGTAGACCTCAGAGTCACGCAGGTTATTGGAGTTGACCAGCGCGTCATTGTAGACGTTGTACTCGCCGCCCTGTGGTCCCCACATCTGGGTGGTGTTGCCGCCACCGCGGTTTACGGTGAGGTTGGCAAAGAGATTAGGGAATGGGCGAGAGGTTGCAGCACAACCGGAGAAAGAACCAACCGCGTCATAGAAACCTGGATTGTGTTCAGCCAATAGCAGGGCAGAGGTAGCCGACATGGACATACCTGCGATGGCACGCTTGCCATTGCCGTTGATCTCATTTTCCAGAACTTCCGGAAGTTCCTTGGTCAGGAAGGTTTCCCACAGGATCTTTTCCTGCGTGAGGTAACCGGACTGTGGGGACTCCACCCAGTCGGTGTAGTAAGAGAAAGCGCCGGCCTGCGGGATAACAACGTTGACACCCTTGTTCCGGTAGAACTCGATGATGTTTTCATCTGGGCTCAGATCCGAATAGGTGGTTGCGGTGATCCAGTCCATGCCCTGCTCCGCGCCGCCAGCGCCGTTGAGCATGTAGATGGTTGGACGTTTCTCATCAAAAGTTCCATCCGGGGTGATTACAGCCAGTGGGATATCAACGCCCATGGATGGGGAATACGCCTCAAATGGCTTCACCAGCTCGCGCCATTCCGTGTTATTCCAGGAACGCACCATCCACGTCTTTTCAATTGGCGCTTTGACTCCCGTATTGATGTAAGGCTGCATTTCTTCTTGCAAGCTCAGCTCGGTCAGAGTCGCTGGTTCAGTGGCTGCGGTATCGAAAGTCTCTGGGGAAGGCGCTTCCTCTTCAGTTTGTGGGGAGGTGAGCTGCTCGCCGGCTGCTTTAGTCAAGTCTTCCAGCAGCTCTGGGTTAGCTTCACCATCGTTGATGTGGTCCCGGTCTTCATCATTCTCAGCAGTCTGATTAGGAACTGATTCCGCAACCTCAACCTGATCGGCGGCTTCAGTTTCTTCCTCTCCGTCAACTGCAGGCGTGCTCTCACCGTTGTCAACGGGGTCCTGTGAATTGGTCTCAGAGCCGTCCTGTGCGACAGCTGGTAGTGCAAAAGCGCCGGCTGACAGGGCGATAGCTGCTGTCACCGCGGTTACGTTGCGCAAGAGTTTCATAAACTGGTGCTTCCTTTTTGACGGGAACCGACAGAAAATACGGTCGAGCTTTGTAACCACCGAAGATTCGTGTCAGCTGTCTTAAAAATCTATATGTGCGAGATATCTTTCCGCTGTTGAAATATCGGCTGATATTCAACTTTCGTTAGCTCATTCTAAGAAGCTTCTGGCCGAGGTAAGGTGCCTGGCTGAAAATTCTTGAAAGTTCGCTAATGAAACCTGCACAGCAGTTAAGAAATCGTGGAACGAGCATAGCTTAACAGCAAATAAATGTTAATGGTGGTTCTAAAGTGACAAATATGTCATAATCTTCACAGGGGCCGAGCAGGGCTTGGGTTAAGTACAGAGACTGAGTGTTTTCTGTGTTTAGCTTGAAGTACTGGTCAAACGGTCTTTGTCCATTAACCAGTAACGGCATATTGCTGACAAACGTTAGTAATAGATGTCAAGCGAAACCTTTGCGCGCGGTGTGAGTCTGGCATTTGGCTGGAAAACCGGGTGTGAATTCGCTACTTGCTTCCAAACAACCTGAAAGAGCACAAACATGAGCATCATTGATTCCATGATCGTGGCATTTACCACCGCAATCGGCCCATTCGTTCACATGGGCTCCTCGGCATCCTCTAACCTGGCGCTGTCCCTCGGCCTCTTCTAGGAATTTATGTAGTACCTCATTTTGGGGGCTACCAACATGCAACTTCCACTCGGTGCGCCGGGTGGTTTTGCGGTTTTATAGCCAAATATATTCCAGCTGTGCTGTAAAAACGGCCGCCATAGCCAGATTGCATAGATTAAGGCATCCCAGTGCAGGCATTGAGGAAGCAATTTAAGTACCCTAGTAGGCGTGACTAATGAACATTATGACGTAGTAGTAATCGGCGCGGGCCCTGGCGGCTACGTGTCCGCCATTCGTGCAGCACAGCTGGGCAAGAAGGTCGCAGTTGTGGAAAAGCAGTACTGGGGCGGCGTTTGTTTGAACGTTGGCTGTATCCCTTCCAAGGCTCTGCTGAAGAACGCGGAAGTGGCACACACCTTTAACCATGAGGCAAAGACCTTTGGTATTTCCGGCGATGTCAGCTTTGACTTCGGTGTTGCGCACAAGCGCTCCCGCAAGGTCTCTGAGGGCATTGTTAAGGGCGTCCACTACCTGATGAAGAAGAACAAGATCACCGAAATCGATGGTCTGGGTACTTTCAAGGACGCAAAGACCCTGGAAATTACTGAGGGCAACGATCAGGGTAAGACCATTACCTTTGATAACGCGATTATCGCGACCGGCTCTGTTGTTCGCTCCCTTCCAGGAGTAGAAATCGGTGGCAACATCGTTTCCTTCGAAGAGCAGATCCTCAAGGAAGAAGCTCCTGACTCCATGGTTATCGTTGGCGCTGGCGCTATCGGTATGGAGTTCGCTTACGTACTTGCTAATTACGGTGTGGACGTCACCATCGTTGAGTTCATGGACCGCGTTCTGCCAAATGAGGACAAGGACGTCTCCAAGGAGATTGCTAAGCAGTACAAGAAGCTTGGCGTTAAGGTCATGACCGGCTACAAGACCACCTCCATCAAGGACAACGGCGACAACGTGACCGTTGAGGTTGAGTCCAAGGACGGCTCCAAGACCGACACCCTGACCGTTGACCGCTGCATGGTCTCCATTGGTTTCGCACCTCGCACCGAGGGCTTTGGTCTGGAAAACACCGGCGTTAAGCTGACTGACCGCGGCGCAATCGACATTGATGACCGCATGCGCACCAACGTTGACGGCATCTACGCAATCGGTGACGTTACCGCCAAGCTGCAACTGGCTCACGTTGCTGAGGTTCAGGGCGTTGTTGCTGCTGAGACCATCGCCGGTGCAGAAACCCAGGAATTGGGCGACTACATGATGATGCCTCGCGCAACCTTCTGCAACCCACAGGTTGCATCCTTCGGCTACACCGAAGAGCAGGCTAAGGAAAAGTTCGCTGACCGTGAGATCAAGGTTGCCTCTTTCCCATTCTCCGCTAATGGTAAGGCAGCTGGTCTGGCTGAGACCGCAGGCTTTGTGAAGCTCGTTGCTGATGCAGAGTTCGGTGAAATCTTGGGCGGCCACATGGTTGGCGCTAACGTCTCCGAGTTGCTGCCAGAGTTGACCCTGGCTCAGCGCTTCGACCTCACCGCTGAAGAAATCGGACGCAACGTTCACACCCACCCAACCCTGTCTGAGGCTATGAAGGAAGCTGCCCACGGCATCGCGGGCCACATGATTAACCTCTAAAACCTCAAAATGTTGTGGAAGCTGATTCCACAACATTCAGCAGGATTAAGGTAAAGGGCGCGACACCATGAAGGTGTCGCGCCCTTTACCTATTGAAATCTGTATCTATGCACGGATCGATATCAGCAGATGCGGACTAATAAGGTGCTACGGAACTACGGTGAGCATCGATTTCCAAAGGCTCATTGATCGGCGGGAAGGCACGCTGGGCACAGTTTTCGCGCGGGCACATGCGGCAGCCGATACCGATGGGTGTTGCAGTCGAAAGATCCGTGAGATCCAGGCCCTCGGAGTAGATGGTGCGATCTGCATGACGGGCTTCGCAGCCAAGTCCTACGGAGAATAATTTACTGGTGTCATTGAATTGGCCCTGCGGATGTCGAATGGAGCGGGCGACCCATAGGTAATTGCGCCCATCAGGCATTTGTGCCAGTTGGCGTGAAATGACGCCCGGCTGTGCGAAAGTCTCGTAGAGATTCCACAGCGGGCAGGTGCCGCCTGAGTTGGAGAAGTGAACACCTGTCGCTGATTGGCGTTTGGACATATTTCCCGCACGATCCACACGAACGAAGGTAAAAGGGATGCCGCGTTGATTGGGACGCTGCAGCGTAGACAATCTAGAAGCGACAGTTTCATAACCCACGCCAAAGACCTGGCAGAGATACTCAATGTCATATCCGCACTGCTCAGCCTCAGTATGGAACTTGTCATAAGGCATGAGCGTGGCCGCCGCAAAGTAGCTGGCAATACCTTTACGCGCGAGGTTAAGTGAAGCTTCGGAAGTAAACGGCTCTCCATCCGTCAGATCATTGATGAGATCGCTTGCCTCCAAGAACGACAACTCGGCAGCCATGCGGAATGCACGCTGGCCTTCGGTTAGGCGGCTCGCTAGTGCTAATACGCCGGTTTCTTTGTCAAAGCTGTGTTGGGTTCCGTCCAGCGGGGAAGTGGTTATGACCTCCACGTTGTGCTTATTCTTAAGCCGCTCAACCAATGCGTCTTGGGCTTCCCGAATCTTGAAATTCGATATGTCTAGCTCGCCAGCGATCCTCTCAGCTGTCTTGTCTAGGTCATCGAGGTAATTCTGCCGGGCATAGAAGAAATCACGGACTTCATCATGCGGCATCGATAATGCTTGGGAACCATCGCGGGTACGGCGAGTATCGGTTGCCAAGGAAAGCTTGTCCCGGGCATTGCGGTATCGACGGTGGATGTCAACCATGATGCGCGCAACCGATGGATGGTTGTAGACCAATTCACTCAATTCCTGGAATTCAACAGGAGTTGGGCAGACTTCTTTGTCCTGGACTACATCTTGAATCTCCGCGAGCAACCGTGAGTCATCGTCGCGAGAAAAGAAAGTTGCGTCTACACCGAATACTTCAGTGATACGCAGGAGGACGGGAACGGTCAGGGGGCGAACGTCATGTTCAATTTGGTTGACATAACTGGCTGAAAGTCCAAGCGTGGCGGCAAGGGAGGCTTGGCTTAAATCGCGCTCTCGGCGGAGCTGGCGCAGACGGGATCCCACGTAGGTCTTACTCATGGCCGCAAGATTACACAATTCAGATAGCTGTTATGCATGAATTAGCAAAGATTGTCACAATCTTATTCACGAACCTGCAAATGTGGCTGTGAGTAGGGGATTGGTAAAGAATGTGGCATTGCAGTGGGGGTAGCACTTACTAAAGTATGACACCGATCGGGGTGGATACCTCACCCTTGGAACCGCCTGTGTTTAACCTCACAGGATCATAACTATTTACGCAACAACTCTGTTGCTTAAAGGGTTGAGTCCAAGCGTGCGACGGTATTTGCCAGATTTAACAAAGGTGATCCTTACCTAAAAGGAGGAGTCGAGTCAATGGGAAAGGCTGGAAAACAGGGTCTGGGAGATGTGAATCAACTGGTAAACACCCGTTATTCCTGCGTAAGGTAATAGCGACTATGGAGGTGTCATGACTGTTAAAAACCCGGACCGTGAAGCATTAGACCACGGCCACATTACTAATGAGCCATTGCGTGCCAAGCCGTCAACTCCGACTTGGGTGCTGAAGCTAACCATGGCTGTAACAGGCCTACTTTTCGCATTGTTCGTTGTCGGTCATATGGCCGGAAACCTGAAACTGTATTCCCCAGCTAAGGGCGGCGAAGAAGCACTGGACGTTTACGGTGAGTTCCTGCGCTCCATGGGTGAGCCACTCTTGCCACACGGTACCTTGCTATGGGTTATCCGTATTGTCCTGCTTGTAGCACTCTTTGCTCACATCTACGGTGCAATTGTTCTACATAACCGTTCCCGTGAGTCTCGCGGCAAGTTCCGTCGCACCAACCTCGTGGGCGGACTGGACTCTTTCGCAACCCGCACCATGCTGGTTACCGGCGTTGTCCTCTTGCTCTTCATCATCTTCCACATCCTGGATTTGACCATGGGCGTTTCCCCAGCGGCTTCCGATGAGTTTGTGCATGGAGCTGTGAAGGCAAACATGATCGCAACCTTCAGCCGCTGGCCAGTCACCATTTTCTACGTGCTGGCAATGGCATGCCTGTTCTTGCACCTGACCCACGGCATCAAGCTGGCGGGCGCTGACTTGGGCCTGACCGGCTTCAAGACTCGTCAGGTCATCTTGTTCTTGGCATACGTCATCCCAGCAGTTGTTTGCTTGGGCAACATCATCATGCCGCTGTCCATCGCTTTCGGCTGGGTCAGCTAGTAAATAGGACTGATAGGAAAGTTTGTAAAACCCATGACTAATACTGAACTCAAGCGGGAACACCCGAACTTCTCGCACCCTAAGTCCATCGTTGACGGTGTAGCTGCAGGCAACATCCTGGAATCTAACGAGCCACACGGTGTTCCAATGAAGGACATGTGGAGCTACCACAAGGACCATATGGAACTTGTGTCCCCACTAAACCGTCGTAAGTTCACGGTTCTGGTTGTCGGTACCGGCCTTTCCGCTGGTGCAGCTGCGGCAGCACTCGGCGAGCTGGGCTACAACGTTAAGGTATTCACCTACCACGACTCCCCACGTCGTGCGCACTCCATTGCTGCACAGGGTGGTGTGAACTCCTCTCGTTCCAAGAAGGTCGACAACGACTCCGCTTACCGTCACGCAAAGGACACCGTTAAGGGCGGCGACTACCGTTGCCGTGAATCCGACTGCTGGCGTCTGGCGATGGAATCCCCACGCGTTATTGACCACATGAATGCTATTGGTGCCCCATTCGCCCGTGAGTACGGCGGCACCTTGGCTACCCGTTCCTTCGGTGGTGTGCAGGTTTCCCGTACCTACTACACCCGTGGACAAACAGGTCAGCAGCTGCAGCTGTCCACCACCTCGGCGCTTTACCGCCAGCTGGGCTTGGGCAACGTGGAGCTTTTCGCTCACCACGACATGCAGGATGTAATCACCTTTGAGGACAATGGCAAGAAGCGTGCCGGCGGCATCGTTACCCGTAACTTGATTACTGGTGAGCTGAAGGCCTTCACCGGTCACGCAGTCATCCTGGGTACCGGTGGCTACGGCAACGTGTACCACATGTCCACCTTGGCTAAGAACTCTAACGCTGGCGCTTTGATGCGTGCGTATGAGCAGGGTGCTTTCTTCGCGTCCCCAGGCTTCATCCAGTTCCACCCAACTGGTCTGCCTGTGAACTCGACCTGGCAGTCTAAGACAATTTTGATGTCGGAGTCGCTGCGCAATGACGGCCGCATCTGGTCCCCTAAGAAGGAAGGCGATGACCGCGATCCGAACTCCATCCCGGATGAAGAGCGCGACTACTTCCTGGAGCGCCGCTACCCGGCGTTCGGCAACCTCGTTCCCCGTGACGTTGCATCCCGTGCGATTTCTCAGCAGATCAATGCCGGCTACGGCGTAGGTCCTCTGAAAAACTCCGTATTCCTGGACTTCCGTGACGCCATCCAGCGTCTTGGCAAGGACACCATCCGTGAGCGTTACTCCAACCTCATCGAGATGTACGAAGAAGCAATTGGTGAGTCCGCATACGAAACCCCAATGCGTATTGCACCAACTTGCCACTTCACCATGGGTGGTCTGTGGACTGACTTCAATGAGATGACCTCCATCGACGGCTTGTTTGCTGCCGGTGAGGCATCTTGGACCTACCACGGTGCGAACCGCCTGGGCGCAAACTCCCTGCTGTCCGCATCGGTTGATGGCTGGTTCACCCTTCCATTCACCATTCCTCACTACCTGGCTAACCACTTGGGTGAGGAGAAGCTGGCTGAGGATTCTGCTGAAGCTCAGGCAGCCGTGGACCGTTCACAGGCACGTATTGACCGCCTGATGAACATCCGTGGTGAGAACCCACATGGTCCTGCGTACTACCACCGTCAGCTCGGTGAGATCCTGTACTGGGGCTGTGGCGTTTCTCGTAACATCGAGGACCTGAAGACCTCGATTGCAAAGATTCGCGAACTGCGCAAGGACTTCTGGGAGAACGTACGTATCCCAGGCTCCGCAAATGACATGAACCAGGTACTTGAGTACGGTGCCCGCGTTGCTGACTACATCGACCTTGGTGAGCTCATGTGTATTGATGCTCTCGACCGCGATGAGTCCTGTGGTGCTCACTTCCGTGATGACCACCTGTCCGAAGACGGTGAAGCTGAGCGCGATGATGAGAATTGGTGCTTCGTTTCTGCTTGGGAACCAGGCGCAAACGAAGGCGAGTTCATTCGCCACGCTGAACCTCTGTACTTTGATTCGATCCCGTTGATGACTAGGAACTACAAGTAATGAAGCTGACTCTCGAAATCTGGCGTCAGGCTGGACCAACCCACGACGGTGCATTTGAAACCGTTCAAGTGGATGACGCTGAAGAACCAATGTCAATCCTCGAACTGCTGGACCACGTCAACGACCAGATGATTGAGCGAGGCGAAGAACCATTCGCTTTCGCATCTGACTGCCGTGAAGGCATCTGTGGTACCTGTGGCCTTATGGTCAATGGTCGCCCGCACGGTCCTGGCCAGAACACCCCTGCTTGCCAGCAGCGTCTGTTCCAGTTCACTGACGGCCAGACCGTCAAGCTCGAGCCATTCCGTTCTGCTGCTTACCCAGTAATCAAGGATATGGTTGTTGACCGTCGTGCTCTTGACCATGTCATGGAGCAGGGTGGCTACGTATCCATGGATGCTGGTACCGCTCCAGACGCAGATACCCTGCACCTCAACCACGAGACCGCAGAGTACGCACTTGACCACGCAGCCTGCATTGGCTGTGGTGCATGTGTCGCTGCGTGCCCTAATGGTGCTGCACACCTGTTCACTGGTGCGAAGCTGGTTCACCTCTCCCTGATGCCTTTGGGTCAGGATGAGCGTGGCCGTCGTGCTCGCAACATGGTGGATGACCTGGAGACCAATTTCGGTCACTGCTCCCTGTACGGTGAGTGCGCCGATGTCTGCCCTGCAGGTATTCCATTGACCGCTGTGTCTGCTGTTAACCGCGAACGTGCGCGTGCAGCTTTCCGCGGCAAGGACGACTAGACTATAGTCAACTATAGAAAACAATAATTTACGGTACGAGAAAGAGATCCAAGCCGCCATGAGTGCACATGATCATGCAGTAGCTGACTTCCGCAGTGAAACCTATCCAGAGTTCTCCGGAAAGATTCAGGATTCCTACATTGAGGGCTACGAGCCAGTCTCCTTGAGCGCCCCTCACTCCTCCCTGCTTCGTTCCTCGACTTGGGTTGGAATGGGCCTGCTTGTGGCCGTTCTGCCTCCAATGGGGCTCATCATCTGGGCACTCGGTGTGTTTACGGTGCCGGATGGTCTGCAGACTGCTGAACAGCACAACATGCTGCTCATCATCGGTATCGTAGCTACCGTTATTGTTGGCGTTGTCGCTACCTACCTCATCTGGTACGGTCGCCGCTACTACCGTCAGTACCGTAAAGCAACTGGGCGTACTCAGTAATCACTGACGCTGACACCTCCATCACTTAACCCGCTGGTTCATACCAGCGGGTTTTGTGTTCGCATAGACTTATTTGAAGTAAGACACCACCTCGACTCGTTCGGATTTTTGGAGAAAGACCACCCATGGGTAAACACAGGGCCATCGAGCCGGCTGATGCTGGCGAAGTAGACGCACCGGCACTCGCGGCCCAAGGACGTGAAGTTGCCGTAGCACCAAAAAGACGTGAAGACTTCCGCAAGATGCCTGGTCCTTCTCCCGAAGCAGAAACAGAACGCCGACGGATTCTTCGAAATCACAAAGCATTCGTTACGGGGCTGCTAATTATTGCGGCCATCATCTTTATCGCTTGCTCTTGGTGGCAGAACCAGCCCGATGGTGCACCGGTGTGGGTTGGTTATGTTCGTGCGGCTGCGGAGGCCGGCATGATCGGCGGCCTTGCAGACTGGTTTGCTGTTACTGCGCTATTTCGCCATCCTTTGGGCATCCCAATCCCGCACACGGCGATTATTCCGCGTAAGAAAGATACGCTCGGTGAAGCCCTGTCCGGGTTCGTCGGGGACAACTTCCTCAACGCGGAACTGATCACAGACAAGGTCGCGCAGGCCAATATTCCAGAGAAACTGGGCGCCTGGCTTTCACAGACTAGTAATGCAGAAAAAGTATCCCGTGAGGCCGGTCGCTTGACGGCGAATGCCATTCGCGCGTTGGATCCCAAAGACGCAGAAATGCTGATTCAAACTCAGCTCATTGATAAGCTTGGCGAACCAGAATGGGGACCGCCGCTTGGTCGTTTACTCGAAGGTCTCATCGAGGATGGCAAGGTTGAGCCAGTTGTGGATGAGCTCATCAACTGGGGTCACAAGAAGATTCTGACCATGGAAGAACCAGTGGTCACCCTCATCGATGAACGGATGCCAACATGGGCGCCACGCTTTGCTCGTTCGCTGGTAGGCGAGCGCGTCTACAAGGAACTGGTGTCATGGGCAACGGACGTTAAGAACGATGATGACCACGAAGCCCGTCAGGCGATTCGCCGCGGACTGCGCAACTTTGCTTCGGACTTGCAGACCGACCCTGAGCTTATCGGCCGGGTTGAATCCCTGAAGGCTGACATTATGGGCTCAACCCCAGTCCAAGGCGCGGCGGAAGCAATCTGGGCCAAGGCAGCTGAAGCCATCATCACCCAGGCTGAGACCACTGATTCCATGCTGCGTGAAAAGATTGTGGAACTCTGCGTTAAATGGGGCACCAATATCCAAGAAGACCCCAAGCTTCGGGAATCTCTCGATAACCGTATCCAAGGCGGTGCTCGCTTTTTGGCAGATAACTATGCTGGCGAAGTCACCAGCATTATCTCTGAAACAATTGAACGTTGGGACGCAGAGGAAGCTTCCGAGAAGATCGAGCTCATGGTCGGCAAAGACTTGCAGTTCATTCGACTTAACGGCACTATCGTCGGCGCACTGGCGGGCTTAGTCATTTACACGGTCAACCACCTGCTTTTCGGCGTTTAGAGCATGGGGCTTAAGAATTTGCTCGGCCAAGTGTGGCGCAGGCCGCTATTATGGAGGGAAAACTCTGGCGAGTATCAGGCGAGTGGCGTTTAGACGTTGAACCAGTTCTCGCCCCAATCCATGAGCGAAAAGGAGTTCCACATGGCCGAAGAGAAGTCCCCATACGGTTCCTATGATGACCAGGCAGCACAAGACGGCCCTAAGCACCGCAAAGAGGAAGCCGCGGACACGGGTGATGCTGCGACGAATGAGACCTTAGATTCATTGAAGGCCGCTGGCGCCTCAGCTTTTGGGCTGGCAAAAGATTTCACCAACCGCTTCCGCGAGGACCGTTCAGAGCAGTCCAAGGCACAAGAAACTGAAGAAACTGTGGCAGACGCAGTAGGCGAAGAGAAGAAGGAATCATTCTTTGACCGCGCCTCCGGGTTCGCCAAAGACATCACCGGTTCCGTGCGCCGCGCGGCAGAGGAGACCCGCGAATCTGAGTCCTATTCAGATGCGAAGGAAAAGGTTGGCAGCGCGTTTGGCGTTGTACGTGAAGAGGCCACCGATGCCGTGAACACCGTCAAAGAGCGTATGAATGAGCGCAAAGAAAACAAGGCAGAGCAGGACTCCGTCAATGATTCTGCGGCCTCCAAGGGGGATGACGTTGCTGATCCGACCGCTGAAGTGATTGAAGGCGAAGTCATTTCTACTGATGAGGACAATAAATAGTCCCTTTTTACCTCACCATTATGCGCACTGAGCTCGATGCCAGTGCGCATTGTGATTGGATTGTCTTGGCTAGGTACTGGGCTCGTGTTGGGCTCGTACTAGGTGGGAATACACCTGGACTGATAGGATCACCTACAGAAATGCGCCTAATCAATTTTGGCGTTCACCACCATTAATGATTGAGACTGACTGACACACATCATGGCTTTCGCAACTGCTCTATTAACAATTGTTATGTACTTCCAGACATACCTTTTCCGTGTGCTCGCAATTGCAGCAATAGTCGGTGTCATCTTGGTGCTTATGACCCGCGATGATGCGTTTCCAGCTGGTGACCGCCAGCCAAAGCACATTTGGGCTGCCATTCTTGGTGGCTCGGCCGTTGCGATGATTTTCCCACTGCCAATCCTGTCGTGGGTGGGTGCGGTCGCAACTGGTGTTTACTGGTTTGATGTTCGCCCGCAACTCAAAGCTCTCATCAATGGTGATTACAACTATTAATCAGCACTCTTTTTGAGAACGCAGACATAGTATCTGCGTTCTTTTTCTATCTGTACTGAGTATCCATTTAAGAAATTCGACCCGAAGGGGAGAATCCACCAATGAATGATTTCCATGCACTATCGCTCCTGGGAGTTTCTTCAGAGCAACTAACTGCCTCTATTAAGCAGCTGAGTTCACTTCCTCATATCGGGGAGCAGCGTATTCGGTTGGTGGTGGACCCGACCCGCATCACCCAGGCCGCGCAGTTGGTTGAGAAAGGCTCATTGCCTGCCGTCATCGTCGCTGTGGCCGGTTATCCCACTGGGCGCCACCACACACTTATCAAAGCCTCTGAAGCGCGCCTAGCAGTCGAATCAGGCGCTGAAGAAGTCTGGGTCAGCGTGGATGACACCATTGAGGATTCCAACACGATTCTCAGCGAGCTCATCACTCTCAATGAAGCCTGCCCCGACCCAGTGAAGTTGGGACTGATTGCGCCGGAAAACAACTCCGCCGCGCAGACAGCAGCCACTTACGCTGCACGCCAGGCTGGATTCGCGTTCATCGTCGCGCGGGAAGTTACTGAGGCAATAGAAAAAGCGGCAGACGGCCTGCCGCTTCATATCGTTGACCTTTAATAGTCGAGGTTAGCTTCGACCAACCATGGTTTTCCCACGGGGGTTTCCCCATCGAGGTTGTCCCACCTAGGATTTAGCTAGAGGGGGCTGGGTCTTGGACGGCATCAGTCGTCTGACCCATCTGCTGGTTCAGCTCATTAAAGTTGACGTTTTCACCATGCACGGTCAGCGCGATGGTGCCATCACCAATCACAATGTCCTGAACAGCCAAATCGCCAGTGAATTGGTCTGCCATGCCCTGGCTCAGTGCATCAGAAATGGACTGCGTTGCCTGCTCCGGCAGACTTACTCCGAAGAGGGTGGAGTCGGTTGCTTCCAGATTCATCTGGCCATCTACTGCGGTCGGCTTCAAAGAAATCGTGGCCAGGCCGCCGCCGAGCTGGAATTCCAAGACTCCACCTTCAGCATTCGCGGTGATATCCGTGACCACCACATCGCGCAGAATATCCACGCCGGACTGCGAAGCAATAGCATCTTGGAAAGTAATCAGCAGGTAATCATCCGGAATGGTGGTGGTGGCGGTTAGGCTGCGCGCAACTGGATCTTCAGAAAGAGTCATGCCCTCCATGGAAACTTCAGTCTCTGGCTGGCCGGTAATCACATCACCATTAATCTGCAGGGTCGATGGCGTGTGCATATCCAACTGCGGAATCTCACCAGAAAGCATGCCAAAAATCAGCGGGGAAGAACCGAAGCTCACCGAGGGCTCTTCGGATACTTCAATGCCATCCTCTTGCGCGGAGGCGTGGAATTGGTCTTTCATCTGCTTCGCTGTAAACCAGCGCATTCCAAACTCGGCTAATAGGACGATGATAAGCAGCGTCACCAAAATGCCGACGATGATTTTCCACGCGGTTGAGCCCGCTGATTTAGTCTTTGCCATAGGTACTAGTGTGACGCATGTGCACCACTTTGGGCAATGCGAGCCACCATTCCCGGGTGCAATTCATAGCTCGGCAGCAGGCGCGACTACATTCCAATCAACCGTCATCCCACAATCCCTAATGCGGCGGCGAATGGGATGCAACGGGATGCCTTGCGCAATCATGAGTTTCCGGGCCTCACGCCAGCGCACTCGCGGGCCATGCGGTGCCCAGCCGGCAGCTTGCGCCCAGGCGGAATCGGCAGCCTGCAATAGATCGTAGATAGGCTCACCCGGCACATTGCGGTGGATGAGCACCTTAGGCAGGCGCTCGGCAAGCTGCGAAGGGGTTTCCACATCGAAGGGGTCCCACGCCAGCGTCAGCGTCTTTGGGCCATGGGCATCCAGCAAAATCCAGGTACTGCGCCGACCCAGTTCATCGCAGGTACCTTCGACAAAGAAGCCACCGGGTGCAAGCCGGGAGCATACCGATTCCCATGCGGCTGGTACTTGGTCTACGTCATATTGGCGCAGCACATTAAACGCGCGAACCAACTGCGGTTGGTAATCACGCAATTCGAATCCACCGAGCTCAAAATTGACGCCATCACGCGGCGGCAGCACACGCTCCGGGTTAATTTCCAGACCCGTCACTCGCACATTTGGGTTGACGGTACGCAGCCACGTCGCCCACTCCACGGTGGTGGTATAGGACGCGCCATAGCCCACATCCAGCGCTAAAGGCTCAGGCGTCATGCGCAGTAGGGAAGAAATCTCCGGGTGATGCGCCATCCATCTATCGCAGCGCCGCAACCGGTTGTGGTTGGTGGTGCCGCGGGTAATAACGCCAAAAGGCCGACCAGCACTTGCTGCGGCGCGCAGGTTATGTGCATGGTCGGCCATGAGAAAGTTAAGCCCGTTTTAGATTTTCAAGCGGTAGAGAAAACCTTAGAGGTTCTCAGAAATCCACTGCTCAGCCAGGTTAGCCTCGTTGCCGAAGAGCTCTTCCAAAGCTTCTGCGACCTTAGGCTCGATGGCAGCGCCCATCATTGGGATGTTGATGGAAACATCGGTGGTGTAGTTCAGCTTGGTTGCATCACCTTTACCAACCAGGTTGATATCGCCCTTGAAATCAACGGGGGTGCCCTTCACATCAGCGTTGAAAGCAACAGGCAGCTTGCCGTCTTCCAGCTTGCCGATGGTGATAACGCGCTTGACCTTCAGAGACTGAGAAACCATGGCGCGAACTGCTTCTGGCAGCAGGGTAGTTGGAAGAACCTCGAAGAGGGTTGCTTCTTCGCCGTTGAACTCGTTGACTTCGCCTGGCTCTGGGGAGAGGTTAGCTACGATGTGCTCCCAAAATTCCTTGGTGGAGTACGCCTGGTGCACCTTTTCAATGGGGTGATTGATAGTTACGGTGTTTTCGCTACGGGTTGACATAAAATACAGACTACCTTGGTAGGTGTGAACGATGAACTTATGACCCAGCACCTGAAAGAATTTGTCGGCGTAGAGGTGGACAATGATGTGACCTTCGCGGATATGACGACGCTGCGTGTAGGCGGAAAACCGCGCTACACGGTCCGCTGCCACAATGCGGATGCAGTGAGCTTCGTAGTCCGCGTGCTGGATGGTGAAAATATTCCGCTCGTCATCGTTGGTGACGGATCCAACCTTTTGGTTGCGGATGAATCCATGGGCCAGGGCGAATTAGATTACGTGGCTGTCTCGCTCGAATTTGAGCATATCCAGGTCAATAAAGATTCCGGTATCGTCCGCGCTGGCGGCGGCGCGAATTGGGATGCGGTGGTTGCCGCAGCCGTCGAAGCAGGGCTGGGCGGAATCGAGTGCCTGTCCGGCATTCCAGGTCGCGCGGGTGCTGTGCCTGTCCAAAACGTCGGCGCCTATGGTACTGAGGTATCAGACGTGCTCACCTGGGTTCGCCTTTATGACCGCAAGACTAAAGAAGATGAGTGGGTAGAGGCTTCCACGCTCGACCTGCGCTATCGCTATTCCAATATTAAGTTCACCGAGCGCGCCGTCGTGCTCGCCATCGAGCTGCAACTTACTACCGATGGCCTCTCAGCCCCGCTGAACTTTCGCCAGCTGACCGAGAACCCCGGTGACCGCCGTCCCGTTGCCGAGGTCCGTGACACCGTACTGCAGCTGCGCCGCGGCAAGGGAATGGTGCTCAACGCTTCCGACAAGGACACCTGGTCTGCTGGTTCCTTCTTCACTAACCCGATTGTGACCGAAGAAAAGGCTGACCACGTCGCTGCTCGCGTCGCAGAAAAACTCGGTGAGGAAGTCGCTGAGTCCATGCCACGTTTCGACGCCGAGGGAGGCAAGAAGCTTTCAGCAGCTTGGCTGATTGAGCGTGCCGGGTTCAAGCGCGGCTACCCCGGCACCGACGCCCAAGCGCGTCTGTCCACCCTGCACACTCTCGCCCTGACCAACCGCGGCGAGGCTACGTCCAAGGATATCGTGGATTTGGCTCGTACCATCCGCGACGGCGTCTTTGACGAATTCAACGTTAAGCTCATCCCCGAACCAGTCTGGCTCGGTACCGAAATTTAGTATTGCAGGCTGGTTACTGCTCTTCTGCGGCCCACTTCTTATCAAACTCGGCGAAGGCAGCTAGGCGGTCTAGTACGGAAGCTTTGTCCGGAGAAGGGCTAGCTTCGTCTGAAACAAGTTCTTCGATGTGGGCCAAAAGAGGAGTGAAAGCACCCTTGCTCGTATCCTCCAGTCCTATGCCGACTCTTTCCGCGTAGGGTTCTTCGTTCAACGGGCCAACGGCCCAATGAGTACCGGATGAAGCATTCATCCACGTACCGGCAATTACGACGATGTCGTAGATTTTCTGATGTTCTTCAACATTGGATGCCAGGACCTTTTGGATGATGTCTTTCGGGAAATCTCCTGTTCCTTCAACTACACGTGTGCGCGCTTGCTCGTCGAGGGAATCTAGAACCCGGGGAACTTCCACCTCGACAAATTTAGAGACACGGTTTCCAAATTGGGCTTCATAGCCTTCAAGAAATGTCACGGTGTTCCCCTTCCCTGGAAACTCGGTGCTTAAGTACAGCAGTGGAGCTGTTAGCCGAAAGACTACTTCCAATAGGAAGGCATCGCAATAGAAAAATAAGTGTGCGGGCCAGAGTTTCATACTCTGACCCGCACACTCTTAATTGCCTACTGATGTGGCGCTATTTCGCTACAGGGAAGGTGCCTTCGGCGGTGAGACGGATGTCATCGTCGAGCAGCAGAGCAATTTCTGCGGCCTTGTCGGCGGAAACTGGGCCGTAGTTCTCAATCTCGACGGTGCCAGCTGCGTCAGGCAGACGGCGGCCGTCGATGACCTCGAAGAGAACTTCCTTGCCAATCATGCCGGCCTCGAAGCGAGCGGCACCAGCCAGCAAGCGAGCATTTGCCTTCTCGCGCCACTCAGCGGCAGCTTCTGCGGAAACCTGCTGAGCAATCGCTGCCTCAAACACACCTGGGTGAGCATAAACCAGCAGTGCACCCACGTGGCCGAAGCCCAAGGAGGTCAGCGCGGCGGCCTTCACCGGACGGTTAGCTGCTTCCACATCCAGTGGGGAACGCAGCCAGACCAGGTTCTTCGCCTTTGGCTCAATCAGCGGATCCACGCAGTCCAGAGAATTATTCGCTGGAATGCGGCCGGTGCGGAAGACGTCAATCAATCCACCGGTCTGGAACAGTGCTGCACCAGCCTTGGAGTGACCGGTCAGGGTCTTCTGCGAGATGACGAACAGAGGCTGGTCCACGTCGCGGCCAATTGCTGGCCACAGGATGGAGTGCAGCTCCGACTCATTCGGATCATTGGCATTGGTGGAAGTGTCGTGCTTGGACAGAACCGACACATCGTTCGGGGTCAGACCAAGTCCTGCCAGGCCCTTGGCCAGGCGGGAGTTCTTACGGCCGCGGCCAGCGCCCAAAGCACCCAGACCTGGAGCAGGAATGGAGGTGTGCGCACCATCGCCATAGGATGCCGCGTGAGCAACCACAGCGTAGACCGGCAGACCCATTTCACGAGCCAGGGAGCCGCGAACCAGAAGGACGGTGCCGCCGCCTTCTGCCTCGAGGAAGCCGCCACGACGGCGGTCATTCGCACGGGAGATGAAGCGGCCGTCGATGCCCTGGTCGGTCATCTTCTTGGTCTCAGCGGTTGCGTTCATGTCACCGAAGCCGGTCAGGGATTCCACCTGAACGTCATCGATACCACCGGCAACCACCAGGTCAGCCTTGCCCAAAGAAATCTTGTCCACGCCTTCTTCGATGGACACCGCAGCGGTTGCACAAGCACCGATTGGGTGAATCATCGAACCATAGCCGCCAACCAAAGACTGCATGGTGTGCGCTGCAATCACGTTTGGCAGTGCTTCCTGCAGGATGTCGGAAGGACGGTCTTCACCGAGGAGACGGGTCACGAAGACCTTGTGCAGGGATTCCATGCCGCCGATACCGGTGCCCTGGGTGGTAGCAACCTGGCCTGGGTGGATGACCTGGAGCAGCTCAGATGGGCTGAAGCCCGCCTGGGTAAACGCATCCACTGCGGTAACCAGGTTCCAGACAGCCATGCGATCAAGCGCATCAAGCATGTGGTCTGGGATGCCCCACTTGGCGGCATCGAAGTGGTCTGGCATCTGACCTGCGATGGTGCGGGTCAAAGTTGCCTTGCGTGGAACGCGTGCGGTTGCACCCTTGAGGCGGGTGACTTCCCACTCGCCGTCGACTTCGCGCAGCTTGGTGAAGCTTGGATCCGCTTCTTCGATATCGCGTGCTTCCTGTTCGGTTGGCACGGTGAACACGATGTCGCGGTCCAAGAACACGGAGGTCAGGTCAATGGAGCCCTGGTCAACCATGTTGTACTTATCGGTCAGGGTGCGCACACCGGAGCGTGCAACAACCTCGTCGCGGAAGCGGTCGTAGATATCCGCCTCGTTGACTTCATTGCCCTCTTCGTCGTACCACGCTGGGCGTGGGTCATTGGACCAGGAGACCAAGCCGGTCATCCATGCCAATTCCAGGACACCAGCGGCGGTCAGGTCAACAGAGCCATCGCGCTGCAGGCCGTATTCAGCCTCGAAGCGGGTACGGCCGGAGCCCCAAGAGGAGACCTCGCCGACACCAGCGATGACAACCATGTCATCCAGGTCGGTGGTGACCTCGCCAACTTCGCCTTCAGCCAATGCTGCAGGTAGTTCTACCTCGCGGGCATTAGGAAGAGCCTGGATGGTGACAGGTTCAACGTTTACCGGTGCTTCGCTTGTCGAAGAGCCGCTTGTCGATGCCTCCTGCTCCGATTCCTCGCGCACCTGGGCAGCGAGCTCGGAAATGGAAATCTTGGAGGTACCCAGACCACCGGTGAGATCCAGCTCGAGTGGAGCCTGTGCTGCCTTTTCGCGGGATTCTTTGGAAGCCAGGGACATGAGTTCGGAAGAAATCTCTTCTGGGTCCCAGACGTGGATCCCTGCAGCCTGCGCTGCCGGGATGAGTACATCGTTGCCGCCCATGAGGTGGGTTCCGGAGACCCAACCGATCTTGGCCTGAGCCAGGGTCACACCTTCTGGCCAGCCGGCTTCTGCAGACCACTTGGCCAAAATGGCATCGAGAGCTGCCTTGACCTCGCCGTATGCGCCGTCGCCGCCGAACATGCCGCGGTTCGGGGAACCAGGCAGAACAACGTGGCAGCGAGTTCCTACGCCCTGCTGAGCCAGGTTGGACAGGCCAGCGATGGTGCGCTCGACCGACCACAGCAGCAGACGAGTCTGGTTCTCAGCCTGTGGGCCGGCATCCGCAACGGAACCGGATACAGATGGTGCTGCGAATGGGAATGCCAGGGTTGGGGTCAGAGCAGGCTTGGTGATCTTGACTTCATTGCCTACGGATTCGCGCTGCTCATTACCGATCCAGTCGATGAGAGCATCAACGTCACGGTAGGAGCTGAGGTTCGCTGGAACAACCCACAGCGCAGCACCTGGGATGGCGTGTGCCGCGTAGAGCTTGCGAGCGAATTCCTTACGGGACTGGCTGACACGCGATGCGGTCATGATAACGGTTGCGCCGCCTTCCAACAGGCGCTCAACCAGTGCGGTTGCGATGGAACCAGGTGCAGCACCGGTGACCAGTGCGACTTCACCAGCGAATTCACCGGTCAGTTCTTCACGTGCCGCAGCAGCGATAGCCTGCAGGGTCTCAGCAGAAGTTGCCTTCGCGTGAGCGCCAGTGGAGGCAGCGGAGTTGTTAGACCACCACTCAGCCTGCTTCGCGATGGTCTCGCCGGTGCCACGGAAACGCTCTACCGGAAGGTCGAGCTCACCGAGCGCAACGCGGGCGAGGTCTTCACGTGCGGAAGCCCAGCGATCATCGAAAAGTACCGCGCGCTTGGCATCGAAGGATGGGGTAACGGTCTTTGCCCAACCGGTGCCCAGCTCTGCCTCAACGGTCTCAAAGAGAGTGTTATCGGTTTCTGGGGTCTCAGGAGTTTCTTCGACCAGACCGAGCTGTGCCAGAACCTGGCGCGCAGCGGTTGCCAGTACACCGTTTTCACCGGTGACGGTGTCAGCGTAAGCATCCAGAGCTGCGGAGTCGACGACTCCACCGCCGCCAGCAGAACCAGCAGAACCCATGGATACGGAGGTGCCGTGAGCGGCTGCGACGGCCTGAACAGCGGCATCGACCAGCGCATCAACATCCGACTTCGAAGAAGCAGAGGATGGAACGGTGGAAAGGGAGCCACCGCGCACGGAGTCCTCGTCGCGGGAGCCGAGCAGGATTTCCGCCTCAACATGCGATGCCCAAGAAGCAGGCAGACCCCAGGTGCCGGTGACGCGCTCAGAGATGTAAGCAGGCTTGACACCTGCTGCACCAGTGAGCTGGCGCAGACGAGCAGTGATTGCTTCAGACAGAACGGTGCCGAATGGGGAGTAGCCCGGAGCGGCAGTCTTGACGCGCTCACGCAGGGTGGCCACGTCAGCATCAGCGGCGCCGTCAATAGCTGGCACACCGATTTCAGCGGACATATCCATCAGCAACTGGTTACGGCGGGAAGAGACACCGTTGGTGAGCTCTTCGACCGTATCGGAGTCATTGATTTGGTCCTGGCGGATCTTATTCTGGAAAGCGAACAGAACCATGATGGCTTCTGCAGCGCTAAATGGCAGGTCCGGTGCATCGGCAGCCGCGGTGCCGCCTGCAGCTGCCGCTGCAGGCGCAGGGGCGGATGCAACGGTTTGTGGCTCAGCCGATGGGATTGCCTGGGTGTTATCAGAAGAAGCAGCCGCAGATGCTTCAGCGGTGGTTCCGCTGGAAGCCTTAGTGGAAGAGGTCGCTTCGCCTTCTTCGACATCGAAGGTCGCAGCTGGAGCTTCCTTCACGTCTTGGAGCATGACTTGATCCTGATCGCGCTCAACGTTGAAGACTGGCAGGTCAACGCCAGCCACCGCCATGGAGCGCTTAGCCAGGTTGGTCAGGGTTGGGGATGCGGCCAGGCCGACCTCAATGATCTGATCAACTTCACCAAAGAGCAGCTCCTGGGTTTCAATCCAGCGAACTGGGGAAGCGAACTGCCAGGACAGCAGCTCAATCATGAGCAGACGAGCAAGAGCTTGCTCATCCATGTCTGCGACCTTGAGGTTATCCAGTTTGCCGGATGGCGCCATTGGCGCGACCTTGTCAACGAATTCCTGGGTGAGCTCGAATGGGACAGCCACCAGGTTTGGTACATAGCGGCCAACCAGGGCATCCAGGTCGAGGGTTGCAGGAAGGAGCTCATCGAGCTTGTCAGCGAATGCTGGAACACCGCCGCGCAGGACCTGGGAGTGGAAAGGCACGTCGATGCCAGGAACCGTGACATATGCGCGGTCCTTGACGGCGTTGGCCTTCTTCTTCAGGGCTGCCAGGCCTGCCTTGGTGCCCGCGATGGAGTACTGCTGGCCAGCGATGTTGTAGTTAACAATCTCCAGGAACTCACCGGTTTCTTCGGCGGTCTGGGCGATGTATGCCTCAACCTGGTCAGCTGGAACACCAATCATGTTTGGACGCAGCGCGCCCATGCCGTAGTTGGAATTACCGTTCTCATCGCGCTCAACCAGGGTGCCCATTGCGGAACCACGGGAGTAGACGATGTCGATGACGGCTTCGAGGTCGAAGATATTCGCCAAGGATGCCAGCGCGGTGTACTCACCAAGTGAGTGACCGGCGTACATGGAGTTGGTGCCCAAAGCGCCAGCTTCGCGCAGACGCTCAGTCTGGGCATAAGCCACAACGGCGAGAGCAACCTGGGTGAACTGGGTCAGGTGCAGAACACCATTCGGGTGGATGAACTTGGTGCCGCGAACAACCAGCTCGGTTGGGTTGTCATCAATGATCTGGCGGATGGAGAATCCCAGCTCGGTGCGGGTGTGGCGGTCTGCGCGACGCCATACTTCGCGTGCTGCTGCGGATGCATCACGGTCACCACGGCCCATGCCCTCAGCCTGGATGCCCTGGCCTGGGTAGACATAAGCGGTGCGTGGCTGTGCCATCAGTGCCTGGCCACGGGAGACGACCTCGCCGTCGATGCGGCAGGTGACCTCGAATGCGGCGTGGATGCCCTTGCGGCCTACACGCTCGACGGTGATTTCAACTTCATCGTTGAGCTGAACCATGCCGAACATGGAGTAGGTCCAACCAACCACGGTGCCGTGGTTGCCAGCCAAGTGCTGGGCAGTAGCCGAGAGCCACATGCCGTGCACCAGTGGTGCTTCCAGGTTGACCAGGCGTGCTGCGTTGGTGGAGGTGTGAATTGGGTTGTAGTCACCAGAGACCAGCGCGAATGGGGTCATATCTGCTGGTGCGGTAACAACCGCGCGGTCCACGAAGGAACGTGGGGTGGTCTCTACCTTGTCCTGGGACTTGCCGCCGCCCCATGCTGGAGCAGGAACCGGTACGGATGCGCCGGTTGCGCGGCCGCGGATGGCGAAGCGCTGCATCTGGGTGGCAACGACTTCCTGGGTTTCTGCATCACGCAGTTCCAGTTCAACAGTGACAATGCGGCCAGCGTTGGATTCTGCGATGGATGCACAACGGGAGGTCACGTCAATGCGGCGGCCTTCGCCCTTAGCGCCGGTTGCGAGTTCCTCGAGTGGCATGCGCACGTCAACGACGTGGTCCAGGTGAACAGCGTTGAGCAGGCCTTCGATGACTGGGAAGTCAGTGCCAGCTGGCTCGCCGTGCTCTTCGGTCAAACGACCGGTACCCAGGGCGGTGTAGATGGCTGGCCAGCAAGGACCAACCAGTGCGTCCGGGGTACCAGCCTTGGCGGTGCCCAGTGCTGCGCCAGTAACCGCGGTGTGTGCGGTCAGCAGGGTAGAAGGCAGGGTGAAGGAGTACTCCACCAGGCCATATGGGTTCTCTTCAGAAACGGAACCTTCGATGACCTTTGGCAGTGCGGTGATTTCATCGCCGGTTTCGGAGATGGAACCAACACCAGCAACGCCAGCGAGCAGGTCAAAGACAGCCTTTGGCAGACGTGCATCATCCACCACTGGGGATGCACCGGTTGCTACTGCCTCAGACAGTGCAACTGGGATATCCACGTGCTTGACGTAGAAAGGACGCTGCTCTTCAGGCAGGTTATCCCAGTAAGAATCGGAGTTGATGCGGATGGCGAAGCCTTCACCATCATCAATGATGTCGAATGCGTCTTCTGGCAGCTCATATGCTGGGTTAGCAATGAGGTGGCCATGCCACATAATGGTTGGAGCATTGCGCAGGAAGTCTTCTGCGGTCTTAGCCGAAGCCAAGCGGGAGTACAGCTCCTCGGCCTTAACGCCGGCATCGGAAAGCGCTTCGGTGGTTGCGTCCTCGAAGCGGCCGAGCAGCTCAGCAACTGGCTCATTCTTCTTGGTAATGCCAGCAACAGCAACTGGACCAGGGATAATACGAACGCCATCAGCGTCGTAGCGTGGGTCCTGTGCCTGCCACAGGGTGTCCTTCGCAAACCATTCCTTGAGGTCACCGTCAATCGCGGTGGTCCATGGCATTGGCTTAACGTGCTTGCGGATAAGGGTTGGGAACCAAGCCTCATCGCGAGTGTTGACCTTGGTGGTCTTTGCATTCGGGTAAGCAGCAATCAGTTTAGCTACTGCCTCTGGTGCGTTCTCGGAATCTTCGAGTGCAGGGAAGAGGGTTGGGATATCACCGTGGTCAGCGTCATTGAGACGTGCCTCAACGCGCTGCAGCAGATCGTGGAAACGGTCATGCCAGGTTGGATCGACCCATGGGTAGGCGCGCTCAGCAAAGCGGGAAACCCACTGTTCATAGGTCATTTCCGAAAGATCGCCGAAGTAAGGCTTGGAGGTCTTTTCCAGAGCAGCGATGATCTCATCGCGCTTTTCTTCGTACTGCTCAATAGGGGTATTGGTGATCAGACGAGATGCCTTAGCAAAGGAGTTATCAATCTCGTGTAGGTCAGCCAAGAGGTGGGACTGGGAGGAGGACACGCCGCCATCAGCCTTCAGACGGCCAACCCAGCCGCCATTCTTCTCCGGGGAGATACCTGGGGTGTCAACGAGCAGCTGCTTGACGTCATCGTTAGCAGTTGCTTCCTTGGTTGCCATAGCAACGGTGCCTAAGAAGACACCATCAACTGGCATGATTGGCAGGCCGTACTTGGTGGACCACGTACCGGTCAGGTACTCAGACGCGCGGTCTGGGGAGTAGATGCCGCCGCCGACGGTGATGGCGAGGTTGGCATGCTGGCGTGCCGATGCATAGGTGGCCAGCAGCATTTCATCCAAGTCAACCCACGAGTGATGGCCACCAGCGTGGCCATCTTCGATCTGAATGATGATGCGGTGCTCAGGGTTATCTGCAGCAATCGCGATGCAGTCCTGGATCTGCTTGGTGGTACCTGGCTTGAAGGAAATATATGGGAAGCCATCTGCGGTGAGCTGGTCCAGCAATTCCTTCGCTTCATCCAACTCAGGGATACCAGCGGAGATGGTGACACCGGTAAACGCTGCGCCATTAGCGCGGGCCTTCGGCACAATGCGTGCCTGACCGAACTGCAGGTTCCACAGGTAGCGGTCGAAGAACATGGTGTTAAACGCTGCGGTGCGGCCTGGCTCCAGAAGCTCCATCATGCCATCTTTGTTGATGGTGAAAGCTTCATCGGAGTACTGACCACCACCGGCCATCTCGGACCAGTAGCCGCCGTTGGCAGCTGCTGCAACAATGCCCGGATCCATGGTGGTTGGGGTCATGCCGCCCAGGATGATGGGGGACATACCGGTCCACTCAGAGAAACGGGTCTGGGTGTAGGACTTGCCATTAGGCAAAGAGATCAGCTTTGGTGAGAACTCTTCAAAGTTCACAGCGGTTGGCAGCTCAGTGCCTGGGGTTGCCAGATTATCGCGCTCAGCAGCGGTGGCAGCAGGAATAACAACCTTGCCGGTGCCATCAACCAGTGGTGCGGTCAGGGTAGACAAGCCACGGTCGAGGGAAAGCAGGTAGTTGGAATCGAGACCAGCGACAGTCTCAACCCAGCTGTGTGGCTGAACCAGGATGGAGTCTGCAAGCTTGCGCGCGAGCTCGGTGTCTAGGCCACACTGCTGTGCGTAGTCCACGGTGAGGTCCGCTGCGCCTTGCAGGGATGCGTGGTGGAATGGCAGCGCTACTGGCAGGACGTCGAACTTCGGGTTGATTTCAGAACCACCAATGAGACGCTCTTCGAGCGCCTCATTGTAGGACTTCGCTGCTTCTTCGATGTTGGATTCCGTCTTAGCCAAATCTTCTGGGCTACCAGAAAGCGCGAAGTGAATGCGGCCGTTGACCACAGCGATAGCAGCATCACCAGCGAGGTATTCCTCAACCATCTCACGTGGAACACCACGGACAGAAAGCATGTGGGAGCGGGAATCATTCGCGCCCTGGGTGACAGCTGCTGCGGTACCCATCAACACGGCGATAGCCAGTGCCTGGCGTGCGTCCTTAACAGCGGCGACACCCAAAGAACCCTGGGAGTGGCCAGCAAGCTGCGCATTGTCAACGTCTACACCCAGCTCACGCAGGTGATCAATCGCGCCAATCTGGCCTAGAACGATACCTGGGATGGAGTATGCAGGGTATGCGTCATATTCATGTGCAGTAGGTGCCTCGCCGGCAGGGGTATTAGCCAGCTCGGTCAGACGCTCATAAACACCTGGGCAAGACGACGCGATGATGCGCGCTACCGGGCCGGTGGTGGAGCGTACTTCATCCAAGATCTCACGCAGGCGCGTTGCTTGGTGGTGGCTGGCGGCGGCATCAGCGATGGCCTTTTGCCATGCAGAACCCTGACCCGCAAACAGCACTGCCGGGGCAGTGCTGTCATTGTTCAAGGTAAGCAAGGGGGTCAACGACATATCAGGTAGTCCTCTTTTACACGTATCGGTGAGATTGTTCGTGGCTGAGGTCATTGACCTAGCCAGCAAAAGTGCCGCGATGAACGTTGTGGGTTTGTTAGAAACAACAAACTATCGCGATTACGTCACCGTAGCCTACTTGAGCGTAAGTTTGGAGCCTCACACACCCAAATGTGAGGTTTTTCTCATCTTTCTGGATCTTGTAACCGATCGTGGCCTGACCACGACAATCACTTCAAATCTAACGTGAAATTGACGTGTAAAAGGGCTGTTATTTAGCTGAAAATGCCTGCTTTCTGGCCATGATTTTGTCACCCGTGAGCGCACAAATTTGAGCAAAACGGCCAATGCCCGTTTTTAGTCTGGGTGGGAAATCCCAATATTTTACAAAAAGGGGTGGGTGGGTTTATTAGGTGCGCAATTTTTGCCGTGCATTCTGCAGCGAAACGTAGCGGGTAGAGCAAATATCAGTTACTGGACGTACCGTGTGCGTGGCTCAGCCAGCAGATGCTCTCCCATATACGGCTGGGTGAAGCGCACGTATCCGTGGGAGGACGGCTCAATAATTTCTTGTTTGATTAAGGCTGCACGGACGCGGCTAATGCCAGTGGTGGTTTTATCCAGCAGTCCGGCAATCTCACCGATAGATTGTTCCTTGCCGCCAAGGCGTGCCATCGAGCGTAAGAATTCACGCTGCAGATCGGTGATGTGACGTAGTGCTGGCCGGTGAACCTGCGAACCAAATGTATCGATGGCTTCTTTAAGAATCTCCTTGATGATGGGTTCGGTGACTTCGCTCTGATCGTTGTCCTTCGTTACTCGCCACGCGAGTGCGCCGATGAGCTGCACTAGGTAAGGAAACCCGAATGATGCCTCGGCGGCGCACCGGGCGGCAGCGGTTCCGAAATGGACACCGGAGCCATCGGCAGTAGAGGCCAGCAAGCTTAATGTGTCATCGGCAGTCAATGGGCCGAGCTCATATGCGCTGGCGCGACGCAGGAATGTGGTGCCGGGCAAATCCAATAAGTCACGCGTTCCCACAGTGAGTCCGGCGAAGGCGAGCGCCACGGGAAGTTCATCTTTGATGAGATTCTGGAAGGCCTGCGCCACTGCTGCTAGGTCTTCACTTGGTGCGTCTTGGACTTCATCGATGGCAATGAATACGCCGCTGCCACTGGTAAATTCCAGAAGCTGGCGGATACGAGTCTCCACCGTGGGGACTGGCTGTAGCTGCCCATACCGTGGGTCCAATTCGGTCTCCACCCGGCCAAGTCCTGCGATGCCGAGTGTCTTTAATCTAGTTTCTGCCTGAGGGTTAAGCCTTGAAATATGTGACGGAATGGCCGTATTGATGAGGTGATCGGCCATACCGGTGCCGCCGATAGCGCGGACAGAAATCCAGCCACGTTCTTCCGCGAGATCCTCGAGCTCCGTGAGCAACACGGTCTTTCCGATACCGCGGGTGCCGCTTATTAACATAGCCCGGTCAGGGTGGCCAACCGGGCTATCGAGTGCTTCAGCGAACCCATCAAGAATGACTTTTCGCCCAGCCCAAAAGCGCGGTGAAGCACCAAAGGTTGGACGAAAAGGATTTGGGGATTCTTGTGGAAGCTCAGGATTCTTCGAACGCGGGGACATATGTATAAGTTACATAAATACATAGCCCCGCGCTTTAGGTCATTTACTTCTCCAGCAGTTTGAGTAGATCTGCCTGGACCTCGCGGCGTCGAATCTTGCCCAGCTGGTCTTTGGCTAATTCCTCGAAGTGGTAGAAGGTACGCGGCACCTTGTAGCGGGTGAGGCGTTCGCGGGAAAAGTCCTTGAGGCCCTCTGGATCAAGCGCTGCACCATCGCGCAGGGTGACACAAGCGACGACGTCTTCGGAGCCATCGGAACGAGGGCGTCCCACCACAGCGACATCGGTGATGTCAGGGTGGGTACGTAAGATTTCTTCTACCTCAGCAGGGAAGACGTTGAATCCGCCGGTGATGATGATTTCCTTGATGCGGGCTACGAGACGGACAAAGCCATCTTTTTCCATGACGCCAACATCGCCGGTGCGGAACCAGTCGCCGTGGAAAGCCTCCTCGGTTTCTTCAGGCTTATTGAGGTAGCCGCTAAATACCTGTGGGCCGCGAACGAGCAGCTCACCTTCCTCACCATCAGGCATGGTTTCATTTAGATTATCTGGGTTGGCAATGCGTATTTCGGTATCGGGGAATGGCAGGCCGACATAACCCGGGCGAACCTTGCCGTTCATGGGATTGCCACAGATAACTGGGGAGGTCTCAGTCAGGCCGTAGCCTTCCACGAGCTTGCCGCCGGTCAGGGTTTCCCAGTCCTCAACAGTGGAAGCCGGCAGGGTAGACGCACCTGAGAAAGCATTATCAATGCCCGTGATTTCAATATTCTTCTCATTGGCTGCCGCGATGATTTTCTCATAAAGCGTTGGCACGCCTGGCGCGAAGGTGGGAGTGTGCTTCTTCAAAACATCAATAATCAGCGGAATCTGCGGCGCTGGCAGCAGAACCATCTCAGCGCCGACATAGACACCCAGTGTTGCGACCATCGTCAATCCATAGACGTGGAACATCGGCAAGGTAGCGAGAAAACGTTGTTGCTTATCGCGTAAGCCCGGCACCCAGGCATCACCCATGACAACCATCGAGGCCATGTTTCCGTGGCTGAGCATTGCGCCCTTCGGTTGCCCGGTCGTGCCGGAGGTGTACAGCACCAATGCGGTGTCATCTTGGGTGACCTCAGGAAACTCGGTGTCTTTGCCGGAGCCACCAATGGCGTGGGAACACAGGGTGGACCAAGGAACGGTATTTGGTGCCTCACCTGTCAGGGCCTCACGCTTCGAAGTGATTGGTGGAACCGGGATGCGCAGCAATAGCTGCATGCGGCGTGGCATTGCTTCAGTCATATTGACGGAGACAATCGTTTCAAGCTCGGTTGTTCCGCGCAGCTTTTCCAAGGTGGGAGCAGCTTTGTCCCAGACAATTGCCACGCGTGCGCCGTGGTCTTTGAATAGTCCTTCCAACTCATGCGCGGTGTAGAGCGGGTTGTGTTCAACCACGGTCGCGCCAAGCTTGAGTACTGCGTAGAAAGCAGCAATGTGCTGTGGGCAGTTAGGAAGAACCAACGCCACGCGGTCGCCAGGGCGAATGCCAAAGGCTTTAAGACCCGCTGCGGCAGCGCGAACCTGCTGGTCCAAGTCATTATAAGTCTGGGTGCGTCCGAAGAAATAGGTCGCGGACTTATTGCCGTTCTTCTCTAGATTGTTGTTGTAGAAATCAACCAGCGTGTCATCGCCGTAGTCCAGATGAGGCTCGGTCCACTCGGCGTAATTGTGGATCCATGCTTTGGTTTGAAATGCCGACATAAGACGTCCTCCCAGGGATAGTTTATCGATGGTGCATCTGCAAGGGTCAGCGTGACAAGCTTAAAGGGGGCCAACCTGCAAAGTGGCAAAGAAGTGTAGTTCTCCTTTGCAAGCTTAGTGCACCAAGACTTATCGCTTGGGAGGACGAGTCGATTACGTCATGGGGAGGTAGCGGGTTTTATATTCGCTACTTTTTGTCTTCCAACATCTGGAGAAGATCTGCTTGGACCTCACGGCGACGAATCTTGCCTAGTTGGTCTTTGGCCAATTCATCGAAGTGGTAGAAAGTGCGTGGCACTTTGTAGCGGGTTAGCCGCTCGCGGGAGAACTCCTTGAGTCCTTCTGGATCCAGGGCGGCACCGTCGCGCAGGGTGACACAGGCGACTACATCTTCGGATCCGTCATCACGTGGGCGTCCAACTACGGCAATGCCTTCGATATCTGGATGCGCTGAGATCGCTTCCTCGACCTCAGCAGGGTAGACATTAAATCCGCCGGTGATGATGATTTCCTTGAGGCGGGCTACGAGACGGACAAAGCCATCTTCTTCCATAACGCCTGCGTCACCAGTACGGAACCAATCACCGTGAAAGGTCGCTTCGGTAGCTTCTGGATTATTGAGATAGCCCTTGAATACCTGTGGGCCGCGGACTAGCAGTTCACCTTCCTCGCCATCAGGCATAGTTTCATCGAGGTTTTCTGGGTTGGCAATACGGACCTCGGTATCTGGAAACGGTAGGCCGACATAGCCCGGACGGTGGTTGCCGTCCATCGGGTTGCCACAAATAACCGGGGACGTTTCCGTCAGTCCATAACCTTCCACCAGATTGCCTCCAGAGAATGCTTCCCAACGGGCAACAGTGCGTACTGGCAGGGTTGCAGCACCGGAGAAAGAGTTGGCAATCGGGTGCGCTGACTTATCCATTCCCTTTTCTTCGGCTGCGGTCAAAATCTTCTCGTACAAAGTCGGTACACCAGGTGCCCAGGTAGGGGTGTGCTTCTTAATAACATCCATCACCAATGGGATTTGCGGTGCCGGAAGCAAGATGAGTTCGGCACCAACGAAGATCGCCAAGGCTGCTTCAATGGTCAGGCCATAAACATGGAAGAAAGGCAGTGCTGCTAAGAAACGTTCGGGTTTCTCACCAAGACCCGGAACCCATGCCTTGCCCATATGGCAGATGCTGATGATATTGCGATGGGTGATCATCGCGCCTTTAGGGGCACCGGTGGTACCGGACGTATACAAAATGATCGCCGTGTCGTCGGGGTCAATCTCTGCTGAGACAAGGTCCTTGCCATTGCCACCAATGGCTTGTGAAATGAGCGTTGACCAGGGCACAGTATTTGGCGCTTCACCCGTTAACGCGGCGCGCTTAGTGGTAATTGGAGGAATAGGAATGCTCAGCAGCAATTGCATGCGGCGTGGCATGGCCTCCGTCATGTTGACGGAGACGATAGTTTCTAAATCCGTGGTGCCGCGCAGCTTTTCCAAAGTAGACGCAGCTTTATCCCAAACAATTGCTACGCGTGCGCCGTGATCTTTAAACAGACCCTCTAACTCATGCGCGGTATAAAGCGGATTGTGTTCCACCACAATCGCGCCAAGCTTTTGAATAGCAAAGAATGCTGCCAGGTGCTGAGGGCAATTAGGTAATACTAGTGCCACATGGTCACCAGGGCGGATGCCAAAAGCCTTCAAACCAGCAGCAGCCGCACGAACATGTTGATCTAGCTCTTTAAAAGTTTGGCTGCGTCCGAAGAAATAGGTCGCAGGCCTGTCAGCATTATTTTCAAGGTTGGTGTCATAGATGGATGCCAGGGTGTCATCTGTGTACTCGAGTTCGGCCTTGGTCCATGGGGCATATTGCTTAATCCAGGCCTTGGTTTCAAATGCGGACATGCGGGTCCTTCCAAATGTTCGGGCTTGCGGTAAAGCGATGAGTTTCTTTAATAACTCTGCAAATGCCAATCCGCTGAAACGGACAATGTGTTTCCAGAGCTAACTATTTCGCCCCTTATAGTACATGTAAAACATGATGGAAACCTCATATTTGAGCGGTTTGTCGCAGGAAAGCTGCTTTACCTCACCCCATGTAGAACCCCCGGCGCAAAAGAAAACCCACATTGAGGACTAGTCACCATGTGTGAATTGCTGAATCCTTGGTGATCAATAAGCCCGCAATGTGGGTCAATCTTTATGTAATTTTTTCGCCGCTTACTGTTGCTTCTCCAAGCGCTCAATGAGGTCGGTTTGGACTTCGCGGCGGCGAATCTTGCCCAGCTGGTCCTTGGCTAATTCTTCAAAGTGGTAGAAGGTGCGCGGTACTTTGTAGCGGGTCAGGCGTTCACGAGCGAATTCTTTCAGGCCCTCGGGATCTAGGGCAGAGCCATCGTTTAGCGTCAAGCATGCGACAACATCTTCAGAGCCATCCTCGCGTGGGCGGCCAACAACGGCAGCTTCCTCAACATCCGGGTGGGACATCAAAACTTCTTCAACTTCGCCGGGGTAGACGTTGAACCCACCGGTGATGATGACTTCCTTCAAACGGGCAACCAGACGGATGAAGCCATCTTCTTCCATTACGCCTAAATCGCCAGTACGGAACCAGCCATCATGGAAAGCCTGCTCAGTGGCCTCCGGGTTATTGAGGTAGCCTTTGAATACCTGTGGGCCGCGGGCGATGATTTCGCCTTCTTCGCCATCCGGCAAGACTTCATCTGGATTCTCCGGATTAACAATGCGGATTTCGGTGTCAGGGAATGGAATACCCACATATCCAGGACGGCGATCATCAGTCATTGGATTGCCGATGAGAATAGGGGAGCACTCCGTGAGGCCAAATCCTTCGACCAGGCGCCCCTGGGTGAGTTCTTCCCAGGATTCAACAGTTGCGGCGGGCAGTGATGCCGCGCCAGAGAAGGAGCTGCGGATGCCCTTGATGGCAATGCCTTTTTCTTTTGCTGCCTCCACGATTTTTCCGTAGAGGGTGGGTACGCCCGGAATCCATGTCGGTGGATTTTTCTTCATGATGTCCATGATGAGTGGAATCTGTGGTGATGGCAGGAGAACAAGCTCACCACCAATAAATTGTGACAACGTCAGGTTCATGGTCAGGCCATATGCGTGGAAGAACGGCAGTGCCGCCAGCATGCGCTCATCTTGGTCGCCCAGCTCTGGAACCCACGCCTTACCTTGGGCTAGATTGGCGAAGAGAGAACCATGGGTTAGCTCAGCGCCCTTTGGCTGACCAGTGGTGCCGGAGGTGTACATCACCACGGCGGTGGTGTCACGATCAACGGTGGGTTCAGATTCGATATCGCTGCCATCGCCACCAATGGCATTGCCAATCAACGTATCCCATGGCACAGAATTACGTGCTTCGCCAGTGAGCTGGGCGCGCTTAGCTTTCAAGGGTGGGATGGGAATGCGCAGCGCGATTTGCTGCAAAGTTGGCATCGCATCAATCATGTTGACGGAAATAACCGTTTCCAAATTGGTGGTGCCGCGGAGCTTCTCTAGCGTTGGTGCAGCCTTGTCCCAGGCAATAGCGATACGAGCGCCGTGGTCCTTAAAAAGCTTTTCCAACTCTGGCGCGGTATAAAGCGGGTTGTGTTCCACAACCGATGCGCCGAGCTTGAGCACTGCATAAAAGGCGGCAACATGCTGCGGGCAATTAGGAAGCACCATGGCAACACGGTCGCCGGGGCGTACACCAAAGGCGCGTAGGCCAGCCGCAGCACGGCGTACCTGGCGGTCAAGATCGGCATAAGATTGGCCGCGGCCGAAGAAGCTTAACGCAGTCTTGTGTCCATTGATGGCCAAGTTATTGTCATAAACATCCAATAGGGTGGTGTCGCCATAATCGAGCGAATGTGGCGTCCACTCCGGGTAGTACTGGAGCCAAGCTTTAGTGTCGTTTGCAGACATTGAATCCTTCTAGGTCGTCGTTGATTCGCCCCTGGCTCTTTGAAAGACATTGAATCTCAGCAGGCCGGGAGGCGAATGAATGTCGATGGTTAATTAGGTATTTGTTGACAACCAGTGTAGCGCCATAAACCTGAGGGATCCCTCAGCACCGAAAGTAAATTGCATCACCAGAGAAACAATAAGTCGAATGAATCAAATTTCGAGACTCCGGTATCGGCCCATGTATCTCGAGCGCCGTGTATCTCGGGGCTGTCTGCGGAAGTACTTAGTTAAAGATTAGCTATTCGTCGGTTGGCGTAGCTGGGCGATGATTGAAAATATCACGTGCATCAATGTCGATGAGCTGGAGTAATTCATCGTGGGCAATACGGTACTTTTTGCCCAACTTACCGCCACCAATGATGTAGGAATCCTCGTTGAGCACAGATGAGTCAGTGACAATCTGCAGGTCATCCGGAGCGCCAACAGGACCGATGCTATCGCGTTCCATATGAGTAAGCGCGAGGGCATCTTCCATGGGCATAAAGGAGGTCTTGCCACCAAGTGCTTGTTTCATGCCTTTATTATCCAAAGCGTGGGTGGCCGGAACCAGCACCAGATAGGGCGTACGTTCGCCATTGCTCTTGACGGTGACCACGATGGAATTAATGCTTTGGCTGGGTAAGACGTTATATCGCGTCATGAAGGATGCAGTGTCAGAGACCTCCTTATCAACGTTAATGACTTCTAGGATCTTGTCTTCAGATGTGTGGCTCATGGTGAAAGTCTAAGATATTGCATATGAGAGTCGCCATGATTTCAATGCATACCTCGCCCATCGCGCAACCCGGTTCCGGTGATGCGGGCGGAATGAATGTGTACGTGTTGTCCATCGCGACGCAGCTGGCGCGTAAGGGCGTGGACGTGGATATTTTCACCCGAGCGACCAGACCGAGTCAGGGTGAAGTAGTAGAAATTGAACCGCACCTGCGCGTGATTAATATCGTCGCTGGACCCTATGAAGGATTGAGCAAGGAAGAACTACCCACGCAGCTTGCAGCATTTTCTGGCGGCATGGTGCAGTTTATTAAGTGCAATGGACTGCACTATGACCTGATTCATTCGCATTATTGGCTATCCGGACAGGTGGGTTGGCTACTACGGGATTTGTGGGGAATCCCCTTGGTGCATACCGCGCACACCTTAGCGGCGGTGAAGAATGCGTACCGTGCGGCGGATGATTCTCCTGAAACAGAGGCACGCCGCATTTGTGAGCAGCAGCTTTCTGATAACGCAGACATCTTGGTGGTCAATACCGAAGATGAAAAACAAGAGCTCATTGCGCATTATGATGCCGAGGAATGCCATATTTCGGTGATCACTCCGGGCGCCGATACGGAGCTCTTTACACCTGGTACCGATCGCAATACGGAGCGCAGCCGCCGTGAGCTGGGTATCCCACTGCACACCAAAGTCGTGGCTTTCGTGGGGCGCTTGCAGAAATTCAAAGGCCCGGAGGTACTAATTCGGGCAACGGCTGAGCTCTTTCAGCGCGACCCACACCGCAATCTGCGCGTGGTTATTTGTGGCGGCGCATCCGGAACACAGTCGAATGTGCAAAGCTATCACGAGCTAGCGCGTGAGCTGGGGGTTGCGCACCGGATTCGTTTCATTGATGCGCGTCCACCGCAGGATTTGGTCGCTGTGTACCAGGCCGCCGATATTGTTGCGGTACCCAGCTACAACGAGTCTTTCGGTCTGGTTGCCATGGAGGCACAAGCCACGGGAACCCCAGTGGTTGCGGCCCGCGTTGGCGGTTTGCCCATCGCCGTTGATCATGAAGTCACGGGTTTGCTGGTCGATGGCCACGATTCCACCCAGTGGGCGGATGCCTTGGCGGAGTTATTGGATGATGATGACAGGCGTATTGCCATGGGCGAAGCAGCAGTCGGGCATGCGGCGAAATTCAGCTGGGCGGCATCAGCGAAGGACTTGCTGCAGGTCTATGACGAGGCATTGAAGGTGGATTTATCTGAGTGCCACGGCCCGCGTCAGGCTGCCGGTATCTAAATCACATTTTTTAATGCGCGAGCGCGTAATTTTCGTGGCATGCTTGAAGGCATGACTAATGGAAAGCTAATTCTTTTACGCCATGGCCAGTCCAAGTGGAATGAATCCAACCAGTTCACCGGCTGGGTGGATGTTGACTTGACTGAAAAGGGCGAGGCTGAGGCAAAGCGCGGCGGCGAGTTGTTGGTAGAAAACAACATCTTGCCTTCCGTTGTTTACACCTCGTTGCTGCGTCGTGCGATCCGCACCGCAAATATTTCCCTGAACGCAGCGGACCGCCATTGGATCCCGGTCATCCGTGACTGGCGCCTGAATGAGCGCCACTATGGTGCGCTGCAGGGCCTGAACAAGGCTGAGACCAAGGATAAGTACGGCGATGAGCAATTCATGGAGTGGCGCCGTTCTTATGGCACCCCACCGCCAGAGCTTGCCGATGACGCTGAGTACTCTCAGGCAAATGATGTCCGTTACGCAAACCTGGATACGGTCCCACGCACCGAGTGCCTGAAGGATGTTGTTGAGCGTTTCATTCCTTACTTCAAGGAAGAAATCCTGCCTCGTGCCCAGCGCGGTGAGACTGTTCTTATTGCTGCGCACGGAAACTCCCTGCGTGCGCTGGTCAAGCATCTGGACAGTATCTCTGATGATGATATTGCTGGCCTGAATATCCCAACGGGTATTCCACTGGTCTATGAGCTGAATGAATCCGGTGAGGTTGTTAACCCAGGCGGCACCTACCTGGATCCAGAAGCAGCAGCTGCTGGTGCCGCTGCTGTAGCTGCCCAGGGCGGCAAGTAAGAATTCTCTAGCGCTGGTCTGATCTTCTCACCGGCACTATAGTCATGACCCCAGAGCACTATGCACGATTGCTCTGGGGTGATTGCATGCATGAATCATTATTTAGAATTTCGAAGAATCAGGACTGGTAAATAAGTGGCCACGGTTATTGCCTTCATCGCAGGCATTATTGTCTGCATCATTGCAATGCCTGCGTACCGCTTTATCCACCGCCGGTTGTTGAGCTCGCGGCGCTCCAGTTCGATCGAAGCCAACCAGGTCACCACGGTGAGCCAGGTTCTTCACTTAGCGGTTCAGGGCGCGCCCACCGGTGTGACGGTGGTGGATAAAGACGGTGATGTCATCTTGTCTAATCCAGCAGCGCATGAGATGACACTGGTGCATGACCGCTCTATTAATCAAGAGCTGTGGCAGGTGGCAGAGGAAGTCTTCGAAGATAAAGAAGAACGCACCATCGATCATCCGATTTCCACGCGCCGCACCGGTAATCGCGTGCTGCAGATTCGGGCGTTGGTGAAACCTCTGACGCTGATCGATGACCGCTTTGTCATCATCTTTGCTACTGACCAGTCCGAATCAGTGCGCATGGAAGCTGCACGTCGTGACTTCGTGGCTAACGTCTCGCATGAGCTGAAAACCCCGGTTGGTGGCATTGCCCTGCTGGCAGAGGCGCTGCTTGATGACCCTCAGGACTCTGAGCATGTTGAATACTTCGGTACCCGCGTGCAAAAAGAGGCCTACCGCATGGCTGGTATGGTTAATGAGCTCATTGCGCTTTCCAAGCTGCAGGGTGCAGAGGCGCTTCCTGAGCTAGAGCCGGTATCCGTGGACTCGATTGTCAATGAGGCGATTGTTCGTAATCAGCTTTCTGCAGAATCCCATGGAATCCAGATTACCCGCGGTTTGAGCGTTGATGCTCAGGTGGAAGGCGATAAGTCACTCCTTGTCACCGCGGTTTCTAATCTGATTTCCAACGCGGTGCACTATTCACCGGAATCGATGCCAGTGTCGATTTCGCAAAAGCGCGTGAGTGACGACATCGTGGCCATCCGAGTAACTGACCGCGGTATTGGTATCTCACCGGATGACCAAAATAGGGTATTTGAGCGCTTTTTCCGCGTTGATAAAGCCCGATCGCGTCAGACAGGTGGAACTGGCCTAGGATTAGCGATAGTAAAGCATGTTGTTGCTAACCACGGCGGAAACATTAAATTGTGGTCCCGCTTGGGTACTGGATCAACTTTTACAATTGAACTTCCGATTTATCACGAGCCACTGCCGGAAAAAATTCCGGTGGCAGAGGATAATGAAACTGAAAAGTCTCCACGGCCAGATCTGCAATCCGCGGTCGCCCGGGCTACTTCACGTCGAAAGGATAAAACGTCATGACGACCATTCTCATCGTTGAGGATGAAGAATCGCTGGCGGATCCGCTGGCATTCCTTCTGCGTAAAGAGGGCTTTGACCCTATCGTCGCGCACGACGGCAAGACTGCACTCGAAGAGTTTGCGCGTCATGAGGTCGACATCGTCCTGCTCGACTTGATGTTGCCAGGTATGTCCGGCACTGATGTGTGCAAGCAGCTGCGCGCTACATCCTCAGTCCCGGTCATCATGGTCACAGCGCGTGACTCAGAGATCGACAAAGTCGTGGGCCTCGAGCTGGGTGCGGATGACTATGTCACCAAGCCTTATTCTTCCCGTGAACTAATCGCACGCATTCGTGCGGTACTGCGCCGCGGTGGCGAAGCGGTCGAAGAAGTCGAAGAGTTTGAGGACCAAATTCTCGAAGGCGGTCGCGTACGCATGGACGTGGAACGCCACACAGTGTCCGTCGATGGGGAACCCGTCTCCATGCCGCTGAAGGAATTCGATCTGCTCGAGTACCTGCTGCGAAACGCAGGCCGGGTGCTGACTCGCGGTCAGCTCATTGACCGCATCTGGGGCGCTGACTACGTCGGCGATACTAAGACCCTCGATGTTCACGTCAAGCGCCTGCGCTCCAAGATTGAATCTGAGCCTTCTCGCCCGCAGCACTTGGTCACCGTGCGCGGACTGGGTTATAAGTTCGATATCTAGATCGAGACCTAAAGATGAATCCGCTCATTCCTTCCGCGCTGGACGGCTTCGTCATGGCAGCCGGCGTTCTATCGGTTGTACTGGCGATTTGGGCCATAGCCGAACTGCTCCGGGAAAAGGAGGTTTGGACGCGGGTGCTGTTGAGGCTCGTAGTTATTATCTTTGTTCCGTTTCTCGGTGCGTTGGTATCGCTGTATTTTTCTCGGCAAGCTCGTCGGACCGAGTGCTAAGCACATGGCGAAGGCTGGTTGGTAGAAATTTCTACCAACCAACCTTCGTAGCTTTCGTGGCGGCCAATCACAAAATTCAGGGAAGGCCTTACCCTTCAGGTTATACAAGTTATACTTGTAGCAATTTGTAGAAAGGGTTGTTATGGATGATTTGCAAGGGCCTCCCCCTGGAAAATTTGCAGCAACAGTAAAAGTAGGACCAAAAGGACAAGTGGTCATCCCCAAAGGGGCGCGTGACCTTTTTGACATCAAACCAGGTGACACACTTCTTTTGCTGGCTGACGCCGATCAGGGGATTGCCATCATGCGTCAAGAAGCTTTGGATGAAATCGTGGCGCAAGCAATGCCGCACCAGCGTCCGCCAAACCTAGGACCAGGTGACCAATAATGAAAGAAGTCGTAGCCTGCACAAAAGTCAGTCGAAGTTTTGAGGGCTTTCCGGCGCTCGAAAATGTCTCATTTTCTGTCCAGAAAGGTGAGATTTTCGGCATCGTCGGACCCAACGGAGCAGGAAAGACAACTCTTCTAAACTGTCTAGAAGGATTGGATGAACCCAGTTATGGACAGATTGAAGTCCTCGGTCTTAACCCGACGAAGGACCAGAACGAGTTATCTCACAGAGTTGGGGTCCAGCTTCAGCATGCTTCATTGCCTCCACGACTGAAAGTTTCTGAAGCGCTGGAGTTGTATTCGTCCTTGTATCCAGAGCCCCGACCTTGGATTGAGCTATTAGAACTCCTTGATATTGAAGATAAGGCTCAAAGCAGAATTGAAAGACTTTCAGGTGGTGAACGCCAACGCGTATTTATCGCGCTGGCCTTGCTTAATCGTCCCGAGATAGCTTTTCTGGATGAGCTGACCACTGCTCTCGACCCGCAGTCACGACGAAATATGTGGTCTTTAGTCGAGAAAGTGCGTGATGAGGGAACAACGGTGGTTCTCACCACTCATTACATGGAAGAAGCTGAGCGTTTGTGCGACCGAGTGGCGATTATTGACCATGGAAGCATTGTTGCGCTGGACAGCGTGTCCGGTCTCGTCGAATCTTATGCAGGCGATACTTCGGCGGTATTGATTCTTGATGAGAAGCCTTCGGATCAGCTGCAGCTGTGCGAGCTTCCCGGAGTGAGAGACGCTGAACTCGATGGACGCGAGTTGACGTTCCGAGGATCAACTTCGGGGTTGCAGCAGGTTTTCACGAAACTATCAGCACTAAATCTCACAGTTTCTAATATGACCTCATCGACGCCTGGTCTGGAAGACGTCTTCTTGGCTTTGACGGGTCGTCCCATCTCTTTGGAAGAACAAACACTATGACTATGAAAAAGTATCGAGGTTTAGTTCAAGCACTGTGGCGTTCCCAAAGGCGGGACCCGGTTGGTCTGTTCTTCTCTGTAGCCTTTGCTCCAGTGCTTGTTATTGCCCTAGGACTTATATTCGGAAATGAGCCCCGACCGGAATTTGGGGGACAAGGTTTCCTCGATGGGACGCTTCCTGCATTTGCATCAGTAGTGCTGGCAATGGTTGGTGTGCTGCAAGTGCCGATCGCACTACTTTCGCTACGTGATTCAGGCGCGCTTCAACGCTTAAGCCTTACTCCATTGTCGCGTTCAACCTTCATGTTGGCCAGTCAGACGGTGCACTTTATTGCGGGCATCGTCAGCATGATTGCAGCTCTAGCCATTGGCATCGTGGCATTCGGCGTGACGCTGCCAGAAAATTTCCTCGCTGTATTTGTCGTTTGCCTCGTCGGATTAGGTGCGTTTCTTGCCGTCGGCTGTGCGCTCGCGGCAATCTACCCATCAACTGCAGCGGCAACGGGAATCGGAAATGTACTGATGATCTTGCTCATGCTAACTTCGGGCGCATTTACACCAGTCGAGGTTATGCCCGAAGGGATTCAGCAGATTATCCAATACTCACCGGTCAGGTGGTTTGTTGATGGCGCTGAAAGGGCCTGGAATGGTGACTCCATTTCATCCTTAGCGATGCAGCTTTTGCTCCTCGTTGGCTTGCTCGTCGTAGCGGGAACAATCGGCCGAACTCGTTTCCGCTGGGAGCCTGCACGCTAAGGACATTTAAACTCGGGGAGTCTATCTACCAACCAGCTTTTTGGCTGGCTGGGTGCATCGGCAAGCTCATGCCCATGTCTTTGGCGGCATCTCGAAGCTTTGCGCGCTGTTCGCATTTAGCAGCGAGGATTTCGTAGGTCTCCTTGCCCAATAGTGCGGTGAGTTCTGAGATATGCGAGCGCCACATTGGCTCGGGGGAGTTGTGGCAGGCGGAATCCGTGGTGCAGTACCAATCGAAGTCTTCGCCGCCGTTGCCCCAACCGCGGCGGTCGTATTCGCCAATGGTGGTGCGCAGGATTTCTTGGCCATCGGTACGCTCTTCCCACTCTTCGTGGCGGCGAATCGGGAGCTGCCAACACACCTCAGGCTTAACGACGGTGAGGTCTAAATCCTCAGCTATTGCCCACTGGTGCAGGGCGCAACCGGCACCGGTTTCCCAGCCTGCCCGGTTGGCGAAGATGCACGCGCCGTTGACGACTGGCGTCTTCAATGCGGGCTCTGGCTCGCCATCATCGCCATCTAATTCATCCCACTCCAGCCACGGCTCAATCTGGAGTGGATCTTCCGCTTTCAAGAATTCGTCTACCCCCGCTGGGCGGTTTTGCCAATATTTCGCTGGCATTTGCGCAACGGCGTCATAGAGCTGATCACGGTCGGTTTCATCCGCCATGAAAGCGCCATGTCCGCAACAACCAACATCCGGGTTATTTGAATCAATACCAAAGCATCGCTCGGTGCCGAATTGGCAAGTGTAATGGGACTCTAACCAGGTTAAATCCACACTATAGACGTGGAATTCATCATCCGGGTCGGTAAACTCAAACCACTCCCTGGGAAAATCTGGTGCTAATTCGCGGCCTGCATTAATGGATGCGGCGGCCGGAGATGACGCGGGAAAACCAAGGTGAATGGTTTTCGACGACGGTTGATACTGCTGCAAAAAATCCGGGCGATTCACACTTACACACGGTAGACCTACTACGCTGTTGAGTGTGCGATTAGGTGTATTAGATGTCGGAAGCAATACTGTCCACCTCGTGGCAGTCAACGCCACTAATGGCGGTCGTCCGACCCCGATGAGTGACTGGAAGACTCCGTTGCGTCTTGTTGAGCAGCTGGACAAAGACGGCAACATTCACGCCAAAGGTGTGAAGAAGCTTGTCTCTGCCGTTGGCGAAGCAGCTGAGCTGGGCAACAAGCTGGACTGCGATGAGTTCATCGCGTTTGCTACTTCCGCTGTGCGCTCCGCGCCGAACTCTGATGAGGTCTTGGGCACCGTCGAGAAAGAAACCGGAGTCCGCTTGGAGGTGCTCAGCGGTGAGGAAGAAGCACAGCTGACCTTCTTGGCTGTGCGCCGTTGGTATGGCTGGTCCGCTGGCCGCATCACCAATATCGATATCGGCGGTGGCTCACTAGAGCTGTCCACCGGTTCGGACGAACACCCGGAGATGGCGTTCTCCCTCGACTTAGGCGCGGGCCGGTTGACCCATAACTGGTTTGATACTGACCCACCGGCAAAGAAGCATGTCCAAGCCCTGCGCGACTACATCGATGCTGAGCTAGAAGGCCCGGCTTCTCAGATGAGGAACCTAGGCCCTGTGCGCCTGGCTGTGGGTACCTCTAAGACGCTGCGCTCTTTGTCGCGTTTGACTGGTTCGGCGCCGTCATCGGCTGGTCCTTTCGTCCAGCGCACGTTGACGGCTGCTGGTTTGCGTCAGCTGATAAACTTTATTTCTCGAATGACAGCAGCAGACCGCGCTGATCTGGAGGGCGTAAGCTCAGATAGATCACATCAGATTGTTGCCGGTGCACTCGTCGCTGAAGCGTCAATGCGTGCTTTGGGCTTGGACAAGCTTGAGATTTGTCCATGGGCATTGCGAGAAGGCGTGATTTTGCAGCGGACTGACAAGGGACTGGATTAGGAACATGGCTGAGGATAAGCAATTAACAGTTGCTGAACTGCTGGCTCGCAACGCTAAAGAGCGTGAGGGCCGTAAGGACACCGGCAGTTCTGCATCAAGCGAGGACAGCAAAGAAACCCCACGCAGGCGCCGTCGTCGCAGCCTCGATGAGGGAGGCGTGTCCGTCGCCGAGCTCACGGGCTCAATCAAGCGTGTTGAGGCTGAGTCTCCGCGCTCGCGCCACTCGAGTTCTGCCGCGTCCCCAGCCCCTGCTCAAAAGAAATCCGACGCACCTACATCAACCGAGGCCAAGTCCGCCGCGGCAAAGCCAGAAGCGAAGACCGAAGCTAAGCCTGCTGCCAAGAAGCCAGAAGTAAAGAAGTCTGCTGCTAAACCGGCCGAGAAGAAGGCCGCTGACGAGAAGAAGTCTACTGAGAAGCCTGCCAAAAAGTCAGCTTCCAAGCCAGCTGATAAGCCCGCAGCAAAGGCCGAAACGAAGGCGGAGGCGTCTAAGGACGCGAAGAAGTCAGAGCCAAAGAAATCTGGCTCGGCGACAGCCGGTGCAGCGGCTGCTGGAGCTGCTACCGCTGGTGCTGCAGGAGCAGCGTCCGCTAAGCCTGCAGCTAAGTCTGGTGAGGCAAAGGCTGCTGATAGCAAGACTGCGGCAAAGCCTGCTGAGAAGAAGGCAGAATCCCCAGCGAATGATGACACGAGCGTCATCAAGAAGGTAGACGCTGATCAGGCTGATACTGCGAAGTCAGACGCTAAGCCTGCTGAGAAGAAGACCGCTGGAGCTAAGTCAGCATCGAAGCCGGAATCAAAGACCAAGGAAACCACGGTCATGCCGGTGCAGAAGGTCGCGGAGAAGCCAGGTGCAGCGAAAGAGTCCGATGCGACTGGTGAAATTCCAGTAGTCAAGGATTTTGCCGAGCTTGAAAAGCATTCTGATGATGAGGTCGCGGAGCCCGAGGCGGAGGATGACGGCAAGCTCAGCGCAGTGAACATTGTGGTGCTGGCGCTGGTGGGCATCATCATTGGTGCGGTTGTCTTTAAGGGCTTTGAGGTTCTTTGGGGCAGCTTCGACCGCATTATCGTCTCCATCCTGGCGCTCGTTGTTACTGGCGCGATGGTGGGCATCGTCCACGCATTACGCACAGCACGCGATGCGTTTTCGATGACGTTGGCGGGCGTGGTCGGTTTGATTCTGACGTTCGGCCCACTGCTGATTATTCTGCTTTAAACCCCATTCGCCCTTGATGCGACGACATTGAGGCCGGCTACTACCGAAAGGTGGTGGCCGGCTTTCTTAATGTCTGGCAACCTGGATGGTATGACTAAAATTGCAATTATTGGCGGCGGCCAGATCGGCGAAGCACTCGCCGGTGGTCTCACCGCGTCCGGTTTTAACCCTTCAGACATCGTTGTCACCAACCGCAGGCCCGAACGCCGCAAGGAGTTCGAGCAGACCTACAAGGTATCCACCAACGATGACAACCACGCTGCCGTGGACGGTGCCGATGTGGTCTTTGTCTGCGTGAAGCCATATGCAATCGTGGACATGTTCAAGGAAATCAATGATTCTTTGAAGGAAGGCGCCGTGGTGGTTTCCATGGCGGCAGCCATCAACCTGGACAAGCTCGAGGGTGCAGTGGGCGAAGACGTGCCAGTCGTGCGTTCTTTGCCTAATACGCCAATGCTGGTCCGAAATGGCATGAACATTGTCGTCCCAGGTAAAAACGTCACAGAAGAGCAGCTGGACACCGTCAAGGAGCTGCTGTCCACCGTGGGCGAGGTTCTGCAGATCACAGAAGACAAGATGGACGTCGCTGCTGCCTTGGCTGGTTCCGGCCCGGCCTACTACTTCCTGGTGACCGAAGCGCTCATTGATGCCGGCGTGAACCTGGGACTGACCCGTGAGCAAGCAGAAGAATTGGCCAATACCACCGCCGCAGGCGCTGGCCAGATGCTCGTGGAATCAGATAAGAATGCGGGCCAGCTGCGCTACGGTGTTTCCTCACCAGGTGGCACTACCGTTGCGGCGCTGCGAGAATTGGAAGAATCCGGCATTCGTGGTGCATTCTTCCGCGCTATTGAACAATGCGTGGAACGCACTCGCTCGATGAGCTAGCAATCGGCGCCCTTATTCCGCAGATGACACAAATGTGACAAATCTGACTCCAGTTTCCTCTGGTTCCAAAGTTCCGCAGGGTAAATAACGTGCTTGTGATACTTACGGGGGTAAATGAGTTAGTTGTGACAGGAAATTTTTACACTTGAGTCGCATTAGTCACATGTTTCACGCTAGGCTAGTCCCAGCACGAACGTGATCATCCTGTGGGAGGGGAAGCCTACAGCGCGTTTCGGGCTGAAAGGTATTGAATTATGGCAAATGAAGATAAGGGAACCTTTCTAACAGTCGCAGAGGTCGCAGACATCATGCGCGTCTCGAAGATGACTGTTTACCGATTGGTTCACGCAGGCGATCTGCCAGCTGTTCGCGTGGGACGTTCTTTCCGCGTGAATGACAAGGCAGTTCAGGATTACCTGAATAACTCGGTCTACGACGTCGGATAATCCTCCGCATGCGTTTTAATCGCAGCGCCCTCCTCTTTATGTCTCACGGTAAAACGTGGACAGAAGGTGGAGGGCGCTGCTTTGCGTCGAAGCGGGCGCGAAGCCCCGTGGAGCCCCGTGGAGCAAGGGCGATAGGGGGAGGCCTTGCTTGTTGATTGAGGGGGTTAATCATGGGCGGTTTGGTGAGCTGGTACTACGAGAAGTAGAATGATAGCCATTCGTGTCAGCGACTGTGCGCGGTTGCGCGTGTGTGGCAGCGCCTTTCGCGCGCAACACTGGCTGCGGCCTGCTAAAGAGTGCACCTTAAGTGGGCAATGGAGCTGACAGGTTTAGTACGTACTAAAACTTTGAAAGGAAACCTACTATGGGTTCAGTTATTAAGAAGCGCCGTAAGCGCATGTCCAAGAAGAAGCACCGCAAGATGCTGCGCCGCACCCGTGTGCAGCGTCGTAAGCTGGGCAAGTAAAGCTTCTTTAAACAAGGCTCTGAGATTTCACTTCAGTGAACTCCCAGGGCCTTGTTTCTTTGGGTTAGTCAGTGTCTTTGGTGCTGCGCTTGAGGAGATAGCGCCAAGAACCAAAGGAAAAGACCGCGGTAATCAGGGTAGGAAGACCGTAGGTGCGGATTGCGCGGCGGACAGAGCGATAGTCGCGGATGAGCCAACCTTCGTCCTCGGCGATATCGCGCAGTTTCTTATCCGGGTTAATGGCCACAGCTGTGCCGACCATCGACAGCATGGGAACGTCATTGGCGGAGTCGGAATAGGCGGTGCAGCGCGATAGGTCCAGCTGCTCAATCGTGGCTAGTGCTGCCACCGCATGGCGCTTGCCGGGGCCGTGCAAAATATCGCCCACGAGTTTGCCGGTGAACTTGCCGTCTTTGACTTCAGCAACGGTGCCCAAAGCGCCCGTAAATCCAAAGCGGTGGGCCAGAATCTGTGCCAGCTGAACTGGGGTAGCGGTTACCAACCAGACCTGCTGGCCGGCATCCAGGTGCATCTGCGCCAAAGAGCGCGTGCCCGGATATGCGCGCCGGGCCATCGAATTGTCCACGATCTCTTCGCAGAGTGCCACCATGTCATCCACGGAGCGGCCTTTGAAGAACTCTAGGGCTAGTTCACGGCCAGTATCCACGTCTTGGGCATTTTCTTTACCGGATATGCGGAACTTAAGCTGCTTCCAGGCCATCGTGCGGATTTGCCGGAATGTCAAGTACTTCTTGCGGGCAAGCCCAAAGCCAAAGGAAATCAGCGAAGATCCCTGAATGAGCGTGTTATCCACATCAAAGAAGGCAGCAGTACCGGAATCAATGGGAATGTCTGGGTCTTGTGCGGTGATGTGCTTAGCGCCCGCAGCATCGAAAGAACCAGAGACGGAATCCACGCCCTTGGCATAAGAGTCCAAGTCCAGGCCGTAGACCTCTTCAATTGCCGCGCTTGCGGCCGCTTCGCCAGCCTCACGCTGTGCTTCATCATCAATCGGCGGGAAATAGGTATTTTCCAAGAAGTTACGCAGATTGCCGCGGCTGGCCGTCCAGTTGCTCAAAAAATCACGAGGAGAGTCAGGAAAGCCAGGAGGGGTAGGGTGAGAAGACATCGCGCATTCCTGGGTTAGGGGTTAAAACTTAAAGTTATCGGTAACGTGTCCATCGTAGTACGTTTGCCTCTTTCCCGTGATGTGAAGGAAAGAATAAGCCGGTTGAAGGAGAATGAAGATTCATATCGTTGAGTTGATGGTGCGGACCACCTGTGGTTCCTGCAAGCGCGTTCAAGAACAAATCACACCCGTTGTTGCTGAGGCAGGTGCTGAGCTTGTTATTCGCAATGTTGACCATGATTCGGAGCTTGCAGCTGAATATGGCGATCGCGTGCCCGTAGTGGTGGTTGACGGCGAAGAGTTTAGTGCGTGGGAAGTAGATAATGCAGAATTAGCAGCAGAGCTTGCCCTTTAGCCGCCCAGTTCGGGTTTAGCGCACGAAAAGGGTATCCTTTGGTTTGATCTTAGATATCGTACTTTTTATTGATTAAGAATTGATTTAAAGGAGTGCGGTGCGAGAGTCGTTCCCCGTCCCCAACTTTTCCCACTTATGACCAGGCAGCACTATGCTTCAGCAGGTTATGAGTTTATTGGGAATTGATAAACCGTGGAATCGCACTCGTACACACGCCTTGGTGGAGGAAAGTTCATGAGCATGCTCGTTGTGGGAATGTCTCACCAGTCAGCGCCGGTAGCGCTGCTGGAACGGCTCAGCATGGATGACACAGTTCGCAATGACACATGCGATGTATTAACGCATAAGCCTTCATTGTCAGAGGCCATGATTATATCCACTTGTAACCGCCTTGAGGTGTATACGGTCACCAACTCTTTCCACACTGGCGTCCAAGATGTGGTGAAGGTGTTGGCTGAAAATTCTGGCGTAGATGAAGATGAGCTGCGTGGTTATCTTTATGTCCGTTACGCGGATGCCGCCGCAGAGCACATGCTGACCGTTGCCGCTGGTCTTGATTCCATGGTGATTGGTGAGCAGCAGATTATTGGTCAGGTTCGCACCGCGTACCAGCTGGCCGCCGAGCAGGGCGCGGTTGGTCCGCGCATCCATGCTTTGGCGCAGGCTGCGCTGCACACCGGCAAGCGCGTCCATTCAGAGACCCAGATTGATGAGGCCGGCTCATCCATGGTGTCTTTTGCTTTTGACCAGGCCATGATGGCTATGGGCACGGTTGATTTGAAGGGCAAGACTGCCTTGATTCTGGGTGCGGGCGCCATGAGTTCTTTGGCTGCTACCCAGGCGGGGCGTTTGGGCGTTGAGAAGTTGATCATCGCCAACCGTACCTTCGAGCGCGCCGAGCGTCTCGCTGGCCATGCTCAAGAGGCTGGAGTGCAAGCGGAAGCGATTGATTTTTCCCAGCGTGCGCAGGTGCTTGCCGATGTCGACGTGGCCATCTCCGCGACCGGCGCCCAAGGCTTTACGCTCAAGAAATCAGATGTGCCGCAGGGCCATGATTTGATGATGATTGATCTGTCTTTGCCACGCGATATTGATGACGCAGTCATGGAGCTAGATGGCGTGCATTTGATTAATATTGAGCGCTTAAGCAATTCGCTGGATGCGGCTGATACCGAAGTCGCGGGTGGAAGTGACCCACAGGCAGAAGCGCGCAGCATTGTGCGTGAGGAGCTGGAGGCATATAGCACCGCCCAGCGCGTTCGTGATGTCGTGCCAGCGGTTGCCGCATTGCGCCGCCGTGCCGCAGATGTCGTTGAATGCGAAATGGGCAGGTTGCAGCAAAAGTCGCCAGAGCTAACCGATGAACAATTAGGCGATGTCTCGCACGCCTTAAAGCGCGTTGTGGATAAGCTTTTGCATGAACCAACCGTGCGCGCGAAGAAACTCGCTGCTGATCACGGTACGGTCAGTCATGAAACTGCTCTGCAGGAGCTATTCGGCCTGCAGCTAGAAGGCTCCGGTGTGTCCGTTGATGTTAAAGAATTACCGGAGAACCTTGATATGCCCGCATCAGGAAAGGATGTTTAATAATGGTAAATCTTCAACCTGAATCTACTTCGGGCACCCCTTTGAAAAAGATTGGTACCCGTGGCTCCAAGCTGGCTACCACCCAAGCTGGTCATGTGCGTGATTGGATTGCGGAGCAAGGCACCCCAGGTGAGCTCCACATCGTGACCACCGCGGGCGATGTCAACATGGCACCAGTTGAGCGCATTGGCGTTGGTGTGTTTACCCACGCCTTGCGTGAGGCACTGCATGGCGGGGAATGCGATGTCGCGGTGCACTCCTTCAAGGATCTGCCAACCGCACCAGATGAGCGGTTCCACCTGATTGTGCCAACGCGTGAAGATAACCGCGAAGCGCTCATCGCTCGTGATGGCATGACCTTGCAGACCCTGCCAGAGGGTGCAAAGGTGGGTACTTCTGCACCGCGACGTATTTCCCAGCTCAAAGGCATCCGTCCGGATCTGGATATCCGCCCACTGCGCGGAAATATCGAAACCCGCATGTCCAAGGTCACTGATGGTGAACTCGATGCCGTCGTTTTGGCTTATGCTGGTCTCGTCCGTGCGGGCTACGCCGACCGTGCCACGGAAGTTTTCGATCCGCAGACCGTTATGCCGGCTCCTGCCCAGGGCGCGTTGGCTGTGGAAGTCAATGAACATGATGCTGATATGGTCAATGCCGTTAACGCTGTGGCAGATGCCCGCGCGGGTTTGGCTGCGGCCGGCGAACGCGCTATTTTGCGCCGCCTCGAAGCAGGTTGTACCGCACCAGTTGCAGCGACCTCTGTGATCGAAGACAACATCATCACTATCTACGGTGGCGTTTTTGCCCTGGACGGCTCCAAGCAGCTATTGGCGCAAGAGACTGGTCCTTTAGAAAATGCCGCCGAGCTGGGCTTGGAAGTAGCAGAGAAGCTCTTTGCACAAGGCGCATCCAGCATTCTGGATGCTGAATAAGAGCGTTCAGCCGAGGCCGTGATCACTGCTCTATATCACCCACGCCAGGCGCGGGTTTTGATTAGGGCTAGGTCAACTTATATGGTGTAGATATCACATGGTCTTCTGAGGGAGTTATATCGGCTCCCTTTTATAGTCCCAGGGCGTTAAAACCCTGGGCTTTTAAGTGTCAAAGACCAGCTTAAAATTTCCGTTTTGCACATTGGCTAAATGGTTAGCGTCGGCGCAGTCACCATCGGGACGATTTTATGATGGTGGAATGCGTTGTTAACGCTGACCGCATATTTGGCCGTTGATACTAGAAAAGAACCTTTAATGAGCAATGCCGTGCCCCAGCTTGGCAAAGTCATCTTCGTTGGCGCAGGCCCAGGAAACCCTGATTTGCTGACCGTGCGCGCCCGCGAAGTACTTGCACATAATGCGATCGCAATCGTTGATGTTGAGGTTTTAAACGGCGTCAGAGACATAGTCGGCTCGGCTCTTCCAGTCCCTGAGGACAAGCTTAAAGCATACGAAGAGCACTACGAGCAATTGGTTGCCGAATCCAAGGCGCAAGGCGCACGACGCAAGCCACCACGTCCGCCTGCACCAACCGCAGCGGATTTGCGTGAAGCTGCTCCGTCTAATGGTCAGTCGAATGCCACAGTTAACGTGCAGGCGCTGACCGAGGGATTGAATGATGCCCAAGCTTTTGCTGTTGAGCACTCCCACCCGGAATCCCTCGATGTCATTCGTTTGGTCTCCGGCAATCCGCTGAATCGCGAATCCATCAAGGAAGAAATCAACGCGGTCGCAGCAGCCGGTCTGGAATTCCAGGTTGTACCAGGCATGTCTTTGCCTTCCACCGTGCCTTCCTTCGCTGGTCTGGCACTGGGTTCTACCTACACCGAAGCAGATGTCACCGACGGCGACGTGGACTGGGCACGTCTTGCGCAAGCCGCACAGCCACTAGTGCTGCAGGCTACCGCTGAGCACCTGCCGGAAATTTCCTCTCAGCTGCTCAACCGCGGTTTGCCTGCGGATACTGAAGCTTTTGTCACCGTGCATGGCACGACCCGTTTGCAGCGGACTTATGAAACGAACCTAGGAACTATCGGCAAGCTCAATGCTGAACTCGTGGGACCACTGGTGATCACCTTGGGCCGTAGCTTTGATGACCGCACTAAGTACTCCTGGTGGGAAAACCGCTCGCTTTATGGCTGGCGCGTGCTCGTGCCACGCCCAAAGGACCAGGCAGCATCAATGTCTGCGCGCCTGGCATCTTATGGCGCAATCCCGCAGTCGGTTCCAACTATTTCGGTCGAGCCGCCACGCAACCCAGCGCAGATGGACCGTGCTATCAAGGGGATTGTCGAAGGCCGCTACAAGTGGATCGTGTTTACCTCCGTCAATGCGGTTACTGCCGTGTGGGACAAGATTTTTGAACTCGGCCTGGATGCACGTGACTTCGCCGGGGTAAACTTGGCTGCAGTGGGCGAGAAGACCGCCGATGCGATTCGTAAGAAGGGCATGCAGCCAGAGGTTCTGCCAAAGCCTAACCGCCAAAACGCTGAAGGCTTGGTGGATGTCTTCCCGAATTACGTCGAAGATATCGATGCCGTGGGCCGCGTGCTGTTGCCACGCGCTGATATCGCTGGCGAAGCACTGGTTACCGGCCTGGAAGCACTGGGCTGGGAAGTTGATGATGTCGTGGCTTATCGCACCGTGCGTGCGGCACCGCCTTCAGCGGAAGTCCGCGACATGATCAAGTCCGGTGGCTTCGATGCCGTTGCATTTACCTCCGGTTCTACCGTGCGCAACCTCGTTGGTATAGCCGGCAAGCCGCACCAGCGCACCATCATCGCGTGTATTGGTCCATCTACCAAGGCTGCAGCCGAAGAGATGGGCTTGCGCGTTGACGTGGTGCCGGAAGTAGCGGATGTGCCATCGCTAGTTGATGCCCTCGCCGACCACGTTGCCGGTCTACGCGCAGCTGGTAATCTGCCTGCTCCACGCAAGAAGCGTCGCGCGCGTAAGAAGACGATTAAGGTTGAAAGTTAAAAGAGCTTGGAAGCTTTTTAACTTTCAAGTCTGATTTCGTTTCGAAGCTATAAGGAGCTTGATTTAAGGTGAGCTATTTTCCACATCGTCGTCCACGTCGTTTGCGCCAGAACTCAGCCATTAGAGCGCTGGTAGCGGAAACTCAGCTTTCACCGCAGGACTTCATCTTGCCGATGTTTTTCGCAGATGGCATTGATGAGCCACGCGAAATCACCTCCATGCCGGGCGTTTACCAGCACACTGAAGAGTCCCTGGTCACCGCTGCGCGCGAAGCACTAGAAGCTGGCGTTAAGTGCGTGGACCTCTTCGGCGTCCCGTTGGATTCTGATAAGGATGCGCAAGGTTCACCTGCGTGGGATCCTGAAGGTGTTCTCAACCGGGGTATTCGCATCCTGCGCGAAGAATTCGGTGATGACCTGCTGATCATGGCTGATACCTGCCTGGATGAATTCACTGATCACGGCCACTGCGGCGTCATTGATGATGCCGGAAACGTGCTCAATGATGAGACCTTGGAGCTCTACGTTGCCATGTCCATTGCGCAGGCTCGCGCTGGTGCACACATTGTTAGCCCTTCAGGCATGATGGATGGCCAAATCGGCGCTATCCGTGAAGGCCTCGATGCCGCTGGCTTCGAAGACGTCGCCATCATGGCGTACTCGGCGAAGTATGCATCGGCCTTCTTCGGTCCTTTCCGTGAAGCCGTGGGCTCTTCTCTGCAGGGCGATCGCCGCACCTATCAGCAGGACCCAGCCAACTACCGCGAATCCATGTTGGAAGTAGACCTGGATGTTGAAGAAGGCGCTGATTTTGTCATGGTCAAGCCAGCTCTTCCTTACCTGGACGTGCTCTCTGGCGTGGCGGAGCGTTCTCCAGTCCCTGTTGCTGCCTACCAGGTCTCTGGTGAGTACGCGATGATTAAGGCGGCGGGCGCTAATGGTTGGATTGATGAAAAGGCCGTTATGATGGAGTCTTTAATCTCCATTAAGCGTGCCGGCGCTGACCAGATTTTCACCTACTTCGCTACCGAAGCAGCGCGCGAACTCAAAAAGTCCTAGCCGGCGCAGCACAATTTTATAAGCTCATCTTTTCTCGCCGCAGTCTCAAGGAGGCCACCACACTGTGATTCCCGCGACGATGTCCGCAGCTTCGCACACCACCCCCTCTTCGCCTAACCTCGGCGGGGAGCAAAAGACCGGGGAGGCTCCTGCTGCGGAACCACAGGGGCACGAGGATTCCCGCAAGCTTCCTGAGCACCACGAGGCCGCACCGACGCCACCTGAAAAGGGCGGCAAGAAGCTGCTCGATGGAAAACCCGAATCCGTGCAGCTGCTGCTGCAGGTTATGGCTGGTGCCATCGCGCTGGAGTTTATTCACCAGATCTTCTCTTTTATCCTAGCGGTTCTAAACTTTGAGGTGCTCAAGGCCACGGCTCGTCAGACAGTGGGCGAGGAATCAGAGCTTTCCGGGACCATGGTCACCCTCACCGCGTGGGGTTCTTTGGCGCTGACAACTATTATCTCGCTGACCATCATCGGCATTTTGGCATGGATGCTGTGGCTGTTGAATAAGAAGTCCAAGCATGCTGGCACCGCGCGACGAATGCTGTTCGTGTTCTCCTTGTACTTCACATTCCGCCTCTTCTTGGTGTTTGTGACTCGCCCAACCACTGGTTCGGATGCACCGGATTGGCTGTATGTCTTTGATGGCTCGCTCCAGATTCTGGTAGGAGTTGCCGCTATTTTGGTGCTGGTGTTCTCTTCCCGTGAAGAAACCCTGGAATACACCGGCGAAATGGAAAAGCTCCGCCAGATGGAGAAAGAGCAAAAGGAACGCCAGGAACAGCGCGCGCGTGAGCTCAAAGAGAAGAATGAGAAGAATTCTTCGGGCAAGGGCTCCAAGAAAGTCCAAGACGAGCAAGACTATGGCACGTTCAAGGGCATGCTGAATCGCTGGCGCAAAAATGACAAGAATAGCGATAAGGGCGATAAGAAAGACAGCGACAGGGATAAAGACTCTAAGTAGAGTAAAGCCTGTGAGCACGCACCAGATTGTGGATGAAGGGTAGACGCGATGAATGACTACGATAGGCGGGAAGGACCGGTTGATTACAACCGCAGTTACACCCCGCCCAGCGTTCCCCAGGAACTGGCGCCCGCTCCCTTGCGTTGGGCGTATTGGGTTCTGATCGTCGCTGCCGTCATCATGCTGTGCGCTGGTCTCGTGGGCTTCTTCGGCACTGGTGCGGAGCCTGTGACTGAAGAGCCAGGCGCGGTGAAATTCAACCGCTACCTGATTGCGGGCACCAATGTTATTGGTGCAATCATCTTCTCTTTGACCGCGCCGCAGCTGGCGCAGGGCTCAAAGATTGGTCGTCGAGTCATCACCGCGACCTCATGCGTCGTGCTCTTTGTCATTGTCGCGGGCTATCTCATTGGTGTATCCGGTTTCTTCCTCATTCTCATCCCGATTTTCATCGCTACCGCGCTGGTAATGATGTTTCGGCCTTCCGCCAATGCTTATATCGCTGAGAAGGCCGGCGACCCGAGCTGGGATTAAACACGCACGCCATGCCAGCTGCACAACTCATACTTTTGAATGATAGTCAGGCATAATGACTAGTATGTCGAAACGTAACCTCACCAATGCTCCTTTGCTTGATGCTGCTCTTGGAAAGACCCCATCACGCCCACCAGTCTGGTTCATGCGCCAGGCGGGGCGCTCCTTGCCGGAATACCGGGAAGCACGCAAGGACATCTCGATGCTGGATTCGTGTTTCATGCCGGAGCTGCTTGCAGAAATCACGTTGCAGCCAGTCCGCCGCCATGATGTTGATGGCGCAATCCTTTTCTCCGATATTGTGGTTCCGCTCAAGGCGGCAGGTGTCGGTGTAGAGATTGTTGCCGGCCGCGGTCCGGTCATGGACAAGGCCATCACGACCATTGAAGACGTGAAGAATTTCCCTATCTTGGACAATCACGTGCCTGAGGTCGCCGAGGGAATCAAGATCATCCTTGATGAACTCAATGACTCCCAAACACTCATCGGTTTCGTGGGTGCGCCATTCACCCTCGCGTCTTACCTGATTGAGGGCGGGCCATCGAAGAACCATGAAAAGACCAAGGCTTTGATGCATTCTGAGCCGAAGACCTGGCACGCACTGATGGAACGTCTGGTTCCGACCATCACCAATTTCCTGGATGTTCAAGTAGATGCTGGTATTGATGCAATGCAGCTCTTTGACTCTTGGGCGGGCTACCTCAATCGCGATGATTACCGAGAGTATGTCTTGCCGTACTCCACGCAGATCCTGAAGCACGTTGAAGGCGTTATCCCACGTATTCATTTCGGTGTGGGCACCGGTGAGTTGCTCTCTGCCATGACGGAAGCTGGTTCTGAGGTCATGGGTGTGGACTACCGCGTACGCATGGATGATGCAGCACAGCGTATCCACGCTGATAATGGTGCACGTGTGCTGCAGGGTAACTTGGATCCTGCATTGCTTTTTGCTGGCGATGACGCTGTTCGCGGTGCTGTTCGCAAGATCCGCGAGCAGGTTGCGAGCGCGAAGGCAGCAGGCCATGCAACCGGACATATCTGGAACCTGGGGCATGGTGTGCTGCCAACTACTGAAGCGGAAGCGATCACGCGTGCAGTATCTATCATCCACGAGGAGGGCTAAATGAGAATTGCCATTATCGGCGCAGGACTAGCCGGGCTAACCGCGGCATATGAGCTTCGTGAGCTAACGACATTTGAGGATTCTCAGGTGGATGTCTATGAAGCTTCAGACCGTATCGGCGGAAAGCTCTTTACCGTGCCTTTCAACGATGGCCCGGTTGATCTTGGCGCTGAGGCATTCTTAGCTCGCCGCGAAGACGCTGTCGAGTTCTTCACTGAGCTCGGCCTCGCGGACTCCCTAGTGGAGCCTTCCGGAAAGTCCTCTCTGGTCTACTCTGGTGATAAATTGCAGAATCTGCCGCGCGGTGGCGTCATGGGAATTCCATCCACCTCTGCACCGATTGCACACTTGGTCAGCGAAGACACTACCCGCACCATTGATGCTGAGGCACAATCCGCAGCAATTGATTGGACGGTCGGGGAGGACCGGAGCATTGGCAAGCTCGTGCGTGAGCGCTACGGTGATGAAGTTGTTGACCGTGTAGTTTCATCACTGCTTGGTGGCGTTTACTCTTGCCTGGCCGATGATTTAGGCATCCGCGCAACCGTCCCACAGTTGGCCGAAGCTTTTGATGCCTTGGCTGAAGCGGGGGAGAAGGTCACCCTCTCCGGTGCGGTGGTCAAGATTGAACAGTCCCGCCCCGCGCCGACTGATGGTCCAACCAAGCCTGTTTTCAATGCTTTCTCCGGTGGTTATGCCGAGCTTTATGAAACCCTGGCGGAGAAATCCGGCGCAGATATCCACCTGGATACGTTCGTCTCCGGCATCACTTTTGATGCTCAGACCTCCACGTACACCATTGCTGGACAGGGCGTTCCGGGGGATACGGAACCTTATGACCGCGTCATTTTGGCAACCCCAGCGCCCACCACGGCGCGACTGCTATCGAAGGTTGCACCAGAAGCTGCTGATGCCCTCAAATCAGTCAAGCTCGCAAGCTCTGCTGTAGTGGGCTTCAAGTTTGATTCCGATGCTGGTCTCCCCGATAATTCCGGACTCCTTATCGCATCTGACCAGCTGGGCGTGCACGCGAAGGCGTTTACGTTTAGCTCCAAGAAATGGCCACACATCAAGGACCGAATCGGTGATGGCGCAGTCATTCGCGCAAGCTTCGGACGCTTTGGTGATGACTCCTTGGCGCGTGAGGACGAAGATACCTTGGTGGATTACGCCCTCGATGATCTCAAGACCATCACCGGTTTTGATGCCCGCGAAGCTGGCGTGAGCGAAATCTACACCCAGCGCTGGTTCGGTGGCCTGCCACGTTTCGACGAGAACCACCTGGCCACCGTTGCAACCGTGCGTGAGGAACTCAATGCGCAACCAGGACTGGACGTCACCGGTGCCTGGGCTGGCGGTGTTGGTGTTCCGGCCGTTGTCGCAGATGCCCGCGCTGCAGCCAAGCGCATTCTCGAAGGATAAATCTTTCACAGTCGCGAAACTTTTTGCGCACTATGGCAAAAGGCCCCGAGCACAGGAATAGTCCTGTGCTCGGGGCCTTTACTCGTTAATTAGCAGCTGAAGCAAGGTAGTTAATCTTTGCGGTAAACAAAGATGGATGAGAAGTCCTCATCCCCGTGGCCCAATTCCTGCTGGCGCTCGAAGTTCTTGATGGCAGCTTGAACTGCCGGCAGTTCCTGGTCAGCGGTGTCCACCATCAGCTTGGAATCCTTGCACAGGGCATCCACGGTGAAATCACCAGGAGCGGTATCGCGCTCACCCAGAATGAAGGGGGCCTTCATGTTCTTCATGAACGCCAGGCCCGTTATGTCCAGCATCTTCAGGACTTCTTCCTGTGCCAGGCCTTCAGATTCGCCAAGGTTGAGAGCTTCCAATACGCCCTGTGCAGTGACAGACAGTGCCAGGTTAGCCAGTAGCTTGCCTGTGGCAGCCTTGGCAGCAGAATCCACACCAATCAGCTTGTTCTCACCAGCCCATGGACGTGCAATATCAAGCGCAACGTCGCGGCGTGCATCATCCGGGGTGCCCACGTAAACGCCGAGCTCGCCATTACGTGCAGGGATCAAGGAACCAACGACCGGTGCGTGGACATAAGACTCCACTGCATCAGCGAATTCACGTGCTGCTTCCGGAGAAACGGTGGTGGTGTCAATCCAGGTCACGCCTGCTGGAATCAACTTCGGTTCAATGACAACCTCACGGATATCATCCGGGCCAAACAACGAGGTGATGATGACTTCAGCACCCTCCACTGCTGCGGCCGGGGAGTCCGCGAGCGTTGCGCCCTCATCTACTAATGGTTGTGCGCGCTCCGCTGTGCGGTTCCACACGGTGACCTCATGCGACTTCATGACGTGGCGAGCAAGCTCCGTGCCCATACGGCCAGTTCCTAAAAATGCAATGTTCATAACAACCCATTGTGCCAAAGAAGTGTAAAAGTAGGGGTCATGGCTTGGTTTGTACTCATCGCTTCAGGTGCTTTCGAATCCGTCTGGGCAATCGCCTTATCCAAATCAGACGGATTCACCCGGCTATGGCCGTCCGTTACGTTTGCCCTCGCCGTGGTGATTTCCATGGGAGGACTCGCCTGGGCGATGAAATCACTCCCAGTCGGAACAGCTTATGCCGTGTGGGTCGGTGTCGGTGCATCACTGACCATCATCTATTCTTTCGCCACCGGCGCCGAAGCCGTCACCATGGCCAAGCTCATCTTCCTATTGATGATCATCGCCGGCATCATAGGACTCAAAGTCGTCAACTAACCTCAGCGGCCCACGTGCATTAAGGAATCACTAGGCGTAGTGATGGCAAGTCAGTGCCCGGAAAGTGTAAGACCGGGCCTTTCTGCTCGGGCTCCTTCTTCGCAGGCGCAGGTTTCGGCGCCGGTTGTGGTGCTGGCTGCGGAGCGGGTCGCGGCGCAGGTTGCGGTGTGGGTCTTGGGGGCTGCTGTGGTGCAGGTTGCGGCGCAGGTGTATGACGCTGTGCGGGCTGTTCAATCGGTTGCTCAGACGCAGGATTCGCCGCGGGCTCAGAGGATCCTGGTTCGGCTGGTGCTGGCTCGGCAGAAGCAGTCGCCTCTTCTGATTCAGACGGTTGCGTAGACGTATGTGATTTCTGTGACTCTCCGGCTCTGGCGCCAAAGCCATCGCGCCGGGAAACCGGCTGTGGTTGGTGCGCCGGCTGCCACTCAGAAGTAGCGGTTGCCGCGACCTGCTCAGTGGCAACCTCTTCAGTTGTACACGCTGCGAGTGTGCTCGCCACCAACACAGCGATTACACCCGCACGCAGTGCCAATCTGCCTTGTGATTTCGCGTGCTTAACGGCCGAAAAAATACCCTGAAACAATGCCGAACCCCCGAGTCTGGCTATTTATGAGAAGCCCCGCCCCCGAAACTTCTCCTTCCTGAATCAAGATCAGAGTCTAGCGGGTCGCTAATGAAGGCGCATCACAGCATTTACTCAAACTTTTGTATAGCGAGAAAATACGTACAATGAGGGCTATGCCTTCTTTCCAGGACACATCATCTAATTCTGCTACGTGGTTCGAGCGCGCAAGCAAAGTTACCCCAGGTGGAGTAAATTCTCCCGTCCGTGCCTATGGTTCTGTCGGCGGCCAAGCCCGCGTGATTGCATCCGCTCAGGGCTCCCAGCTCACCGATGTTGACGGAAATACCTACGTCGACCTCGTTGGCTCTTATGGCCCCATGATTCACGGCAACGCCCACCCAAAAATGGTCAAGGCGGTGCAGGAAGTAGCCACCAGCGGCTTGTCTTTCGGCGCGCCCACCATTGGGGAGACGCTCCTGGCGGAAGAAATCATCTCCCGCACCGCAGCGGAAAAGGTTCGCCTGGTTAATTCCGGTACCGAGGCCACCATGTCCGCTGTACGTTTGGCGCGTGGCTTTACCAGCCGCGCCAAGGTCTTGAAATTTGATGGCTGCTACCACGGCCACGTGGATGCGTTGTTGGCTGCCGCCGGTTCCGGTGTTGCAACGCTGGCGCTGCCAGATTCCCCAGGTGTTACCGGTGCTTCGGCAGCCGATACCATTGTTGTGCCATATAACGATCTCGATGCCGTCAAGCAGGCTTTCGCTGATAACCCAGGCGAAATTGCCTGCATCATCACTGAGGCTGCTGCCGGCAATATGGGCACCGTCGCACCGCAGGAGGGCTTCAACCAGGCGCTCAAAGATATCGCGCATGCCGATGGCGCGCTGCTCATCCTCGATGAGGTCATGACTGGTTTCCGCACCTCCCACCAGGGCTGGTTCGGCGTGGATAATGTCGCCGGTGACTTGGTGACCTTCGGCAAGGTCGTCTCCGGTGGTCTGCCAGCAGCTGCTTTTGGTGGACGCGCAGACATCATGGATTACCTGGCTCCGGTAGGTCCGGTCTACCAGGCAGGTACGTTGTCGGGTAACCCCGTGGCCATGGCATCAGGTTTGGCATCGCTCAAGCTTGCCGATGAATCCCTGTATCCCCGCCTCGCCGCGCACGCTGACCGCTTGTCGGATCTGATTTCTTCTGCGTTGAGCGCCGAAGGCGTGGCTCATAATATGCAGCGGGCATCGTCGATGCTGTCCATCCGCTTTGCTGAGGGCGAAGGCCGCAACTTCGATGACATGAAGGCAGCCGATACCTTCCGCTTTACTCCTTTCTTCCACGAGCTTCTTTCCGGCGGCGTCATGGTTCCACCAAGCCCATTTGAGACCTGGTTTGTATCTGATGCGCTGACGGACGATGATTTTGAGGTAATTGAAAAAGCCCTCAAGCCAGCGGCACAAGCTGCGGCGAAGGCAACCGCCCCCGGGAAGGACTCCTAAGCTGTGACGAAAACCATCGTCCACCTCGTGCGCCACGGCGAGGTTCATAACCCAGACAAGATTTTGTACGGCCGGATCCCCGGCTACCACCTGTCTGCCCGCGGCCATTCCATGGCAGCACGCACCGCGAAGGCTTTCGAAGGCCACGATGTGACCTATCTGGCAGCTTCTCCTTTGCAGCGCACCCAGGAAACCGCACAGCCTTTTGCCAAGGTCACAGGCCTGGATGTGGAGATAGATAAGACCCTGATCGAATCGGGAAACCGTTTTGAAGGTCTCCACGTCAAGGGCGTACGCTCAGCCCTGTGGAATCCACAGCGATGGCCGCTTCTGCGTAATCCTTTGCAGCCATCCTGGGGTGAGCCTTTCACTGAGATTGCTGCACGCATGATGGACGCCGTCGAACGCGCCCGCATGCATGCGGAAGGCGATGAGGCGATTTTGGTTAGCCACCAGCTGCCAATCGTTATGGTCCAGCGCACGGTCTTAGGACTGCGCTTGCCGCATGCACCGTGGAACCGCGAATGCGATTTGGGATCGGTGACGTCCGTTGTCTTCAGCGATGACCAGATCATCGATATTTTCTACTCTTCACCTGCGCAAAGTATCTAGTCACCAGAATCTTTTCTTTAGCACCTTTCAAACTTTTACCCCAGAAAGTCTCTTTTCATGTTTGACTCCAAGCGCCTCGTCGCGGCGGCCACCCTCGCGGTAGCCAGCGTGTTCTTGGCCTCGTGTGCCCAAGAGTCCGAGAATGCCCAAAACGCAGTTGCTGTGGGCGGCACTTTCGAATTCATCACCCCGGGTGGTCAGCAAGAGATTTTCTACGAAGAAGCAGAGCGTAAACCGCTGCAGTCTTTCTCGGGTGAGTCTTTGATGAATGAAGGTGAGACTATTTCGCTCGATGATTATGAGGGCGAGATCGTCATCTTGAATTCCTGGGGCCAGTGGTGCGCACCGTGCCGTGCTGAGGTCGATGACCTGCAGCGCGTTCAGGAAGACTTGGAAGAGCGTGAGCTGGGCACCGTGCTGGGCATCAACGTGCGCGATTACAACCCGCAGATTGCACGCGATTTCAAGGAAGACAATGGCGTCACCTTCCCATCTATCTACGATCCACCATTTAAGACCGCAGCAGCCCTGGGTGGTGTTCCTACTTCGGTGGTTCCCACCACGATTGTGCTCGATGAACAGCACCGCCCAGCGGCTGTTTTCTTGCGCGGAATTACAGATACTGACCTCTTAGAAGTCATTGATGACCTCGAGCAAGAACAAGCGAGCTAAATTACGTGACTGAAATTGGAAGCGCTTTCGCAGATGCAGCCCTATCCGGGCCGCTGCTGCTGGGCATCTTGGCCGCCGCCGCAGCCGGACTGGTCTCTTTTGCATCACCGTGTGTGGTGCCTTTGGTTCCGGGATATATGTCCTACCTGGCCAGCATCGTTGGTGGCCAGGTCGAGTTCAAGAACAATAACCCGGTGGTGACCAAACAACGCCAATGGGCAGTGGTTGGCGCCGCGCTCTTATTTATTCTCGGATTCACCGTCGTCTTCGTGCTGGCCACCGTGTCAGTCTTTGGCGCTATCTCCCTTCTTACCCTCAATGCAGATTTGCTCATGCGCATCGGTGGCATTGTCACCATTTTGATGGGCATCGTGTTCATGGGCGGCATTGGCTTTATGCAAAATGACACGCGCATGGCACCAGGCCGCTGGACCAGCTGGCTCGGTGCACCCCTGCTCGGTGGCGTCTTCGCTCTAGGTTGGACCCCTTGCTTGGGCCCCACCTTGGCTGCCATTATCTCAGTCTCAGCTGGTACCGAAGGCATGACCGCGTTACGCGGAACCATCATGATCATCGGATACTGCCTGGGTCTGGGCCTGCCATTCCTGCTCGTTGCACTGGGCTCTGCTCGTGCGATGCGCAGTATCGAATGGATGCGCAAGCACTCCCGCAAGATCCAGATTTTTGGCGGCATCGCCATGATCATCGTGGGGCTCTTGCTTGTGTCCGGCGCGTGGGCATACTTCATCAATTGGGTTCGTCAATGGACCGTCGAATACGGCATGACGCTGATTTAAGCGTAAGAATAGGAGACTGTCCTCGCCATGAAGAAAATCCGTACTTGGCTTCGCCGATCCTGGCATTGGCTCACCAGCATGCGCACCGCACTCGCGCTGCTCTTTTTGCTCGCACTGGCAGCGATCCCCGGATCTCTGCTGCCACAGCGTGATTTGAATGAATCCAATGTCAATGAATTCATTGAATCCAACGGTCGCGTCGCAGAAATCTACGACTCACTGCAGCTTTTCGATGTCTTTAACTCCACGTGGTTTACCGCCATCTTCGTGCTGCTGACCATCTCTCTGGTCGGCTGTATTATTCCGCGTTCCTGGGATCACTACAAGGCTTGGAAGACCCCACCCACGCGTGCGCCGCGCAACCTCAACCGCATGCAGATGTATGCCACCGGTGAGACTGAGCGCAGCTTCGATGAGATGCACGCCCAAGCTCAGACCATGCTGAAGAAGTGGCGAGTCTCTGAGTTTAAGCCCGACGAAGACCGAGCGGGTGCGCACACGTTTTCCGCTGAGCGCGGCTATGCCCGTGAGCTGGCGAACCTCATCTTCCACATCTCTTTGGTCGCCATCCTGGTATTCGTTGCCTTTGGTCGTTTGGTCTACTACGAGGGCCAAGTCATCGTGGTGACCAATACCGGTTCCAGTGATCTGGAGCAGTCCACCGAATTTTGCAATACCTCGCTGTCGAATTATGACAGCTTCCGCGCAGGCTCGCTTTTCGATGGCACCGGCCTGCACGACTTCTGCTTCCAAGCTCATGACTTCATTGGTGATTACTTGCCGAATGGCCAGGCTGAGATGTTCACCTCGAATATCTCCTATGCCGAGGGCGAGGATATTTTCACCGATCCAGAAACCTGGGAAGACTATAAGCTCCAGGTCAATCACCCGCTGCGTACGGACAATAACCGAATCTACTTGCAGGGCCACGGTTTTGCCCCAACCGTCACGGTGGAGTGGCCCAATGGTGAGACTCGTACTCAAACGGTGCAGTTCCGCCCAGATGATCCCACCTTCTTCCTCTCTTCTGGTGTGATGCGTTTTGACCCACCAGCGGGCATGTACCCGGATCTCTATGAGCGCCGTCAAAACCAGATCGCTATTCAGGGTCTCTTTGCACCTACCGCCCAGTGGGAAGGCGATAATAATGAGCTTCTGACCTCGAGTTTCCCAGCGATGATGGATCCGGCAATGGCGGTTGATATCTACCGTGGCGATGCCGGTTTGGATACAGGTAATGCCCAGTCCATCTTCGACCTGGATTCCTCACTGGTGCACTCTGGCCAGCTCCAGCGCATTGATCGCGTTAACCTGCTCAAGGATGAATCAGTCACGCTGGACGATGGCACCGAAATCACCTTCAACGGCGCCAATGAGTTCGCCAATTTCCAGATTTCCTATGACCCAACCCAAAAGTGGGTCCTGCTTTCTGCCATCACGATGCTCATCTCGCTGGTGTTCTCACTGGTGATTAAGCGCCGCCGCATTTGGATTCGTCTGCGCCCACTCGATAACGGCGCGGGTACCTCGATTGAGATGGCAGGTCTGGCCCGTACCGACCGCGCTGGTTGGTCTGAGGAATTCGATGAGCTCTACCGCGAGTTCATGGAATTACCAGATCCGGACGAAGTCGAGGAAGACGCAATCTTCGTCGATGACTAAATCCAACTCCCCGCTTTGGGCATCTCGCTTGAAGCATCCGACTCGTCCGAAAGTTGGTCACGGGAGTACAAAAGTAGTAGAGTCCTGTGCATATAAGCTGCATTTAGCGGTCTAACTCCGATAGGTAAGAATTCTCATGCCGGTTAATCAAAACCTTTCTAATTTCTCAGATATTGCATTCCAGACGGCGTTTATTATCTACGCGGTCGCGCTGATTTTGTCCCTGATGTACTACGGCCGTCTCAACGGCGTGATCAATTCACGCCGTGAGGTCAAAGCTGCTAAGGCTGATTCCACCAAGGCCACCGGCGCATATGCGTCGGGTACCTATGCGGAGGCGAACTCAGGATCGGAAAGCACCGGCACTGCCGGTACCGGTACCGCCGGTGTTCTCGTCGATGATGCAAATGGCTCCGATGATTCCTCGACCAAGTCTTATTCGCAGTTGAAAGAAGATTTGGCAAAGAGCGAGTCCAAGTTGGACCGACTTGGCGGCATGACCAACTCTTTGCTGTGGGTGGGCCTGGTTCTGCACCTTGCGTCCATCGTGTTGCGCGGCCTGGCGGTTGCACGATTCCCAATGGGCAACCTCTATGAGTACATGCTGGCTATTACCTTCGGCGCAATGCTCGTGATGATGGTGGCTATGCAGCGCAAGGAATGGCGCACCCTGTGGCCTTGGATTCTGACTCCACTGCTCGCGCTAATGTTCTACGGATCCACCGAACTTTATGCTGAATCCGCTCCAGTTGTTCCGGCACTGCAATCCAACTGGTTGCCAATCCACGTGACTATCGTGTCCCTGGGTGGTTCACTCGGTATCGTTTCCGGTATTGCTTCGGTGCTGCACCTCATTCGCCGTTCCCAGCCAAAGGGTAAGGAGAAGGGCTTCATGGGTGCGATCGCGAAGCCACTGCCTGCTGAGAAGAAACTCGATCAGCTCGCATACCGCGTCGCCGTGGTCACCCTGCCCGTTTTCGGCCTAGGCATCGTGCTGGGTGCCATCTGGGCGGAAGCCGCCTGGGGTCGTTTCTGGGGCTGGGACCCGAAGGAAACCGTGTCCTTTGCAACCTGGATTCTCTACGCCGCATACCTGCATGCGCGTGCGACTCCATCGTGGGCGAAGTTTGCGCCATGGATCAATATCGTCGCGCTGGTCACGATGATCTTTAACCTCTTCTTCATCAACATGGTGGTCTCTGGCCTTCACTCATACGCCGGACTAAACTAACGGAAATGAGTAATCCAACCCGCAAGAAACTGGGCAAGCCAGCGAGTGAGAATGAAGCGCTGGTAGCTCTAGGGGAGCAGCTAGCGCAGCGCCGCCGCGATTATGGCATTGTGCAGCAAGACCTCGCGAAAACTGTCGGGGTATCCCGCTCCACGCTGCACACCATCGAACACGGTGGGGAAGGCGTGCGCTGGGAGAAAGTGGTTGCAGTCGCTAATGCCCTGAATTTTGATTTCACTCTTACTCAGCGCGACCAGGCTGATTAAGAATCTTTCGGCGCTTCACCAGAATTGTCGCCGCTTGATTCGCCGTCAGATTCACCACGCGAGTCATCCCCGGACTTATCTCCTGACGCATCTCCGCGATTTTGAGCTTGAGGATTATTGCGGCGCTTTTCTTCTTCAGCGCGTTCGCGCGCACGGCGCTGCTTGAAGGCTTCTTTTTCTAGGTTCCACAAGAAATCTTCATCATCGTCGGGGCCCTTGATTTCACGCTGCGGCTGCTGTTGTTGAACGGCGGTCTTGCGCTTCCAGGAGCTTGGACCGAAGGCCTTCCAGACCAAAACAACAGCGACGATAAGCAGTAGAAGAAGTAGTAGTCGACCCATATAGCCCATGATACGGGGCGTATAACCTGAGGAGGTAAACTAGTTGCCTGTGAATGATCAAGCACCTACCCCAGACCCAGAACTTCGTAAGAAGTCGCGCCGCGCCGTTGTGAAATATGGTCTCGCACGCCTGGGACTGTTCATTGGTCTTACCATCGTGATTCAGGCTTTGGCCATCGCAATCGATGCCCCGGTCCCACTGGTCTTTACTGCGCTGCTGGCGCTTTTTGTGGCGCTGCCGCTGTCCATGCTGGTCTTTTCCAAGTGGCGCGCGGAAGCCACCGAGTCTTTGGCGGAATACTCCCGACAGCGTCAAGAACACAAGGCCTGGGTGCAGCGCGAGCTGTCCGGCCGTGGTCAGGACGAAGACATCTAAGCAAGTGCAAAGAGGTGCTCTATGAGCGCCACGCGCCACCAAGCGTAATCATGCCCGCCATCGTAGACGTTGAGCTCATGGCGGGCTTTGTGCGTATTCAGGGCCATATCCAGCAGGTGCGCTTTATTAACCATGGCGCCCTCACGCGCGCCCACATCAATAATGATGCGTGCGGGCACCCTATCTGCTTGATAGACCTGCTCGACCAGCCAACCATGGCTTGGTTTGTCCAAATCGCGTGGGGTGGAACGCTGGGTGCTGTGTGGAGCCCCTGGGGCACCGGGCACATCAGGGCTAAACCACAAAGATGGCGATTGCGCGATGACAGCGTGATAGGACTCTGGATACTGCAATCCTGCAATCAGCGCCGAGAGCCCGCCTAGAGATTGACCGGCAATAATATGACGCTGTTTATCCAGTATCACGCCCGCGTGCGCAGCGTGCTTCTGCAGCCACGCGGTACCGTCCGTGGCAATGGCAGCTAAGAAATCCTTATTGGCGCGTAGCTGCTGCATCCGATGGGGCGTATCCCGATTGCGCACCCCAAGCACCGCAACCGGTCCCATGCCAGCGGCCATAGCGGCCTCGAGTGCAGTCGGTAGGCTAATGCGGTCGAACCAGGCTTCGGCATCAAAAAGCGTCAGAACCGCGCAAGGCTTGTCTGTTGCGGGGAAATAACCCATTACATCGATATCAGATCCGGCCAAGTGCCCTGAGATAACTGTTCCCTGAATATTCACCGGTCGGTGAGTCCACGCAGTGCTTTCAGGGGCATGTACGCCCGAGACCACTGACAGTCCGCCCGCGTTATCTAAACGTTCTGTGCCATGCGGGTCAGCAACAGTGAGGAAACCATTGTGCGGTGGGCGCTGGGTGGCAGCATCACCCGCTAGTTCCTTCTCAGTGAGCAGTCGGAAGCCATAAGAACCACGATAAGTGGGGGAGAGTTCCATTTCTAACGCCCAAATATCGGTTTCGGGAACCTGCCGCATCAGGCCTGTATTAAAATGCTGCTTATCAGTGATGCGGTTGAGAAAAAGATGCACTCCGCGCACCGCGGCGAGCTCGGCTTTGTCGAGGTCCAACTCGCTCAGGCGAAGAAGAAAAGTAGCAGTAGTGCCATCAACCAGCGGGGTACCTTGGTGCACAAGGTCCTGCCAAGCATGCTCTAGCTCACCTGCATGAGCGGCAGCAGTCAGCTTCTCAATCACAACAACTCCCGATTAACGTCCGAAGAGCGCTGCGATGATCAGCATGACCGGCAGGGATGCGAAGGTGGTGATGAATACCGTATCGCGCGCAATTGTTTGCCCACTTTGGTAGGTCGCGGCGAAGTTGTAGACGTTCTGCGCAGTCGGCAACGCACACAGGATGGTGCAGGCATAGACTAAGTCTGATTCAAGGCCGAGCAGGGTAGCGGTGAGGTAGCCTGCCACCGGCATGGCAACCAGCTTCAATACCGTGGCGGTCAGCACAGCTGGACGTGCAGAGGTATCCGACAGTACGCTGCTGCCATAGATCGAGGCGCCGAAACTCATGAGCACCATCGGGATGGATGCGCCACCAAGTAGTGCAATAGGTTCAGCGACGGGAGCCGGGACTTCCCAACCGACCACCGCGACGATGAAACCAGCAATGGATGCCAGTACCACCGGATTCAGAAGTCCGGATTTTACTGAACTGAGGAAAGAACCCCCGCCGAGCATGCCCAAAATGATGGGCGTGAATACCATCATCTGCAATAGCATGATGGGCACGACATGCGTGGAATCACCGATGACGTAGATGCTCACCGGTAAGCCGATATTGACCGAATTGAAATAGCTGGCCGAGCCGGCGCCGATGCCGATTCCGGCTGCGCCTTGGCGGAAGAAGATGACGCCATAAATAACGGAGACTGCCACGGTCGCAATTGTGATCACGAGGGTGACTGGCGTCAGGAAATTTTCGGGTTCGGATTTGGAGACGGCATCGAAAAGCAGCGCCGGCGTGGCCGCATAAAAGGCGACGCGGTTGAACATGAGCCGCTCTATATCAGAGCGGATGATCTTAGTGCGCGCTAAAAGATACCCGACCGCGATGACGGCCAGGATGATGGCAAAACCAGTGATGACGCCGAGCATTTAAACCAGCGCCACGGCGAGTGCGACGGTAACCGCCCAAATCAGCATGGCGCGGCCGGTGAGCCCCAGTACCGGAATGAGCTCCGGTCCGCGCGCTCCCTTATTAACGGTGCGCACTGAGGTGAGGGCGAAAGGAATATAAGCCAAACCGATGAGCGCGAGCCAGGAGCCGATGGAAATCAGGATGGTGTAGACCACCGGCAGCGTGAGCAGGATGGTAAATAGCATGCGGGAGCGAGCATCGCCCAAGCGCACGGCCAACGTAATCTTGCCGGTCTGTGAATCGGAGGGAATATCGCGGATATTATTTGCCAGGTTCACTGCGGCGCTCATACCGCCGATGCCCAGGGCCAGCAGGAGGCCCGTCCAAGACAGCGTGCCGGCTTGAGTGAATTGGGTGCCGAGTACCGCAACCAGGCCGAAGAAAACGAAGACGGCGACCTCGCCTAAGCCCCGGTAGCCATAAGGGTTTTTGCCGCCGGTATAAAACCAGGCGCCGGCGATACAGAATGCGCCGATGAGAATAAACCACCACGCGCCAGCAGCCAACGAGAGCCAGATGCCGGCGATACCTGCGACGGCGAAGCAGCCGAAAGCTGCGAACTTCACGTGCTGAGGTTTGGCCAGGCCACCGCCGGTGAGGCGCTGCGGGCCGGTGCGATCATCATCAGTACCGCGGATGCCGTCGGAATAATCGTTGGCAAAGTTCACGCCAATAATCAGCGCCCACGCCACGATCAGTGCAAGCAGAGCCCGGCCGAAATGGAACCCACCGATGGCTGCGGCAGCGCCGCTACCAGCAAAGACAGGGGCGAATGCATTCGCCCAGGTGTGTGGGCGCGCGCCCTCAAGCCAATTTTTTGCACTAGACATAGGACTCATTGTCTCACGATGGAAAATTTGCTGCTAAAAGTGCTCTATGAAGCTCAAGCTTGCCGATGGTTAACCTCATTACTTTTGCCCTAAATTCCTTGTTCTCGACTGCGCGTTTTCACGACTGAACTACTAGGGTTTGATAGGACAAATGAAGAAAGGATGAGCCCATGAGCACAGCCACCACTACCGAGTCACGGTTTCCTGTCGTTCCACTAACTGCGATGAGTTTTGCGGCATTTGTGTACGTCACTTTTGAAATGTTCGCCGTGGGCCTCATCCGCCCGATTGCGACTGATTTGGGTGTTGCCGAATCCCAAATAGGTCTGCTCATGACCCTCTATGCCGGTGTGGTCGCGGTAGTAACCATCCCCGCGATGATGTGGTTAAAGCGGTTTAATAAGCGCAGTATTTTCCTCATTACTTTGGCGTTCTTAGGTACGGGCATCGTGATTCAGGCCCTGACCGTCAATTATGGAATGCTCGCGCTCGGTCGCATCATTGCTGCGCTGACCCACGGCGTGTTCTGGGCATTGGTGGGGCCGATGGCCGCCCGCATGTCACCGGGTCATACCGGTAAAGCAGTGGGTGTGGTCTCCATTGGATCCACCATGGCGCTGGTGGTTGGTTCGCCATTGGCAACGTGGGTGGGTGAGCTCATCGGCTGGCGCAATGCGACCTGGCTGCTTGGCGTGCTGGCACTAGGTGCTGTGGCCGTACTGATTCCGACTGTTCCTTCGCTGCCGTCTTTGGGAAACGATGCGGAATCTACCTCTCAGCGCACCATGCCCTGGGGGCTGATTTCCTTGGTCGTATTCTTGTTGCTGGCCACCACGGGTGTTTTCGCCGCATATACCTACCTCGGCCTGATTCTGGCGGAGACCGCCGGCGCAAGCTTTGTCTCCCTGGGGCTTTTCGCGTTCGGCGCGCTGGGTCTTATTGGCGTGACCGTTGCGACCCGAACCGTTGACCGCCGTATGCTGCGCGGCAGCGTGCACACCACCACGTTATTTGTCATCGCGGCTATTATCGGCCAGATTGCTTTCGGCTTGGAAGGCGCACTCGCAGTGGTCGCCATCTTCCTGGCGGTCATTGTCTTCGGTGGCGCTTATGGCGCGCTGCCGACGCTGGCGACCACCATCTTTTTGCACGCGGGGCGTAATAATCCCGATGCAGCGTCATCGCTGTATGTGGTGACCTATCAAGTCGGTATCGCCTCCGGCGCAGCAGTCGGTGCTCTCGCTGTGGATAATGCTTGGACCGCCGGCACCTTGTGGATTATGGCAGGGCTCAGCTTGGCCTCCACGCTCGTGCTCGCGCTCTGGTCACGCCCATTGTTGCGATAGCAGGCTGCGAGAGAAGACTGCGAAAAGGGCTGTAGAGAGTGGCTGCTTCATAAGGGCGGCCACTGCCTTCGCGTGATTAATATTCATTGTTAATGGGGGTAATTGCAAGGATAGCAACAAAGGTCAACGCGGAGTTTACAAATGTGCGCACAGCGTATTGCCTATTGAGCTACAGAATTGGTTAGTGTGTTTGGACTAGAAAGCACAACCTACTCCACACAAGGCGAAAACCATGACTAGTACGCTCAACCGCAGCACTGTAAACCTCACCGAGGAAGAAATCTTCGACGCCCACGAGGGCGGCAAGCTCTCTATCGGCTCCACCCGTGAGCTTCGCGATATGCGCGACCTCTCCCTGGCATATACCCCAGGTGTCGCGAAGGTCTGCGAATCTATCGTTGAAGATCCAGAGGTTGCCCGCACCCACACCGGTATCGGCAACACCGTTGCTGTGATCTCTGATGGTTCGGCAGTACTCGGCCTGGGCAATATCGGCCCGCAGGCATCCCTTCCGGTCATGGAAGGCAAGGCACAGCTGTTTAGCTCTTTCGCAGGACTGAAGTCCGTTCCGATTGTTTTGAACGTTCACGAAGTCGACGAGCTGGTTGAGGCCATCGCTGCGATTGCGCCATCTTTCGGTGCTATCAACCTCGAAGACATCTCTGCGCCACGCTGCTTCGAGGTCGAGCAGAAGCTCATTGAGCGCCTCGATATCCCTGTTATGCACGATGACCAGCACGGTACCGCCGTGGTCATCCTCGCGGCACTGCGCAATTCCCTGAAGCTGCTCAACCGTGAACTGGCCGGTTTGAAGATTGTCATCTCCGGTGCTGGTGCTGCGGGCGTAGCTTCCGTGGATATGCTGACCAACGCTGGTGCGACCGATATTATCGTGCTCGACTCGCGCGGCATCATCCACGAATCTCGTGAGGACCTCACCCCAACCAAGCGTGCCCTGGCAGAAAAGACCAACCCACGCGGGGTTACCGGCGGTATCAATGAAGCCTTTACCGGCGCTGAGCTCTTCATTGGTGTTTCTGGCGGCAATATCGGCGAAGAAGCCCTGCAGCTGATGGCACCAGAGCCAATCCTTTTCACCCTGGCCAACCCAACCCCGGAAATTGATCCGGCGCTGTCCAACAAGTACGGCGCAGTTGTCGCCACCGGCCGCTCTGACCTGCCGAACCAGATCAATAATGTCCTGGCTTTCCCAGGCATCTTCGCCGGTGCACTGGCTGCAAAGGCAACAAAGATTACTCCAGAGATGAAGCTGGCTGCCGCTGAAGCGATTGCGTCTATCGTGGCTGATGAGCTCGATCCAGGCCGCATTGTTCCAGCCGCTATCGACTCACGCGTTGCACCAGCGGTCAAGGCTGCGGTTCAGGCTGCCGCAGAGACCCACGGCGCCAACTAATCAGTGTGCCACTATCTGGAGTTCATTTCAGCTAGTGGTCTTTGATAAGTCCACGCAGGCGTTGGAAGATTCCGGCGCCATCATGGCCGATGCCATCATGCTGAAAGAGATTGGTGACCTCATAACGTAGGTCACCATAGGCATCGGCCGTCTGTAGGGAATCCTCGAAAGGCACAAAGATGTCATCGAGGTAGACCTCGGCGGCGCTGGTGGGGGCATCGGCAAGCGCTGCGGCGTCATAGGGGGACGCTGACCATTCGTGCGCGGCGACAGCCATCGCGGCATCTTTGTCGGGGATAAGAGCTGGGTCTTCGTCGAATTGCCAGGGGAAGATGTGCTCGCCTGTGAGATAGAACTTGTCCGCCGTGCGTGGGTCTGCTGCTTCTTCGAAGCCGGGGATTTCTTCACGCATCCGGTGTGCTGCCCAATTAGTGGCGGCCTGCCCGCCGACACCGCCGTAGATGGACTCATGGATGGATGCATAAAGCGGATTGGATTGGAATGAAACCTGCGTGCCGATACTGTTGAGGAAATCTGTGCGCAGGCGCTTTTCGCCACCCGTGGTGTGGAAAGGGTTTTCCAGCAGATACGCCAGTGAGTGGAAACCAGTGCCGCGCCCAAGGTTGATGCCGATGGTACGGAAACGCCGTGAGGAGAGGCGCTCACCGGTGGGCAGTGTTTCATCTGATTCATCGAGGTGTGCGCAGATTTCACGAATGCGCTCTTCGGCCCAGGGGTACTCGCGGTAGAAACGGTCATGGCGCACCGTGAGCTTGTCATAGGTGGTGCGGTAGAGGTCATCGACGGTTTTATTAAGCGTGGGCAGACCACCGGTGAGGTAGGCGTGCTCCACGGACTCTGGGTAGCGAGAGAGATAGGACGTGATGCAGAATCCACCAAAAGACTGACCAAATAGGGACCACTTATCCAGGTTGAGATGCTTGCGCAGAGCCTCGGCGTCTTCGACGATGTACTCCTGGCGCAGCAGAGTCAGGCGCTCAACATCTGCCGGGTTGGCGGTATCAATGCGGTGGGAGTTACCGGTACCGCGCTGGTCCAGTAGGATGACGCGAAACTCCTTGAGCATCTCACCGATAACGCCGCTCGCTGCTAATGGGCGCGGGGCAGGGGAGCCGGGACCGCCCTGAAGATAGACGATGGCCGGGGCATCATGCTTATCGGGTGCGACGATTTCGCGGGCGAAAAGCTCCAAAGTCTCGCCGTTAGGCGCGTTGAACGGATCCCAGGCAACGTTGATGGTGTGGGCGGTGAAATCAAAACCGGAGTGTCTATTAGTGCTCATGGGATTCAACTCTACGGCGTGCACCGTGCCCACGTGGTGGGATTTTAGTTTAAGCGCTAAAGAGCTTCAGCACCGCTTGACGGTCGATCTTGCCGGGGCCGGTAACGGGCATATCCGGCAAGCGCTTGAGTTCTTTGGGCAGCTGCCAGCGGGGGATGTCGGCTTCCTCAAGGGCTTCGAGGATATCCGGCATAGATGCCCACCCGGTATACGCGGCGACGATCGCCTGGCCGAGGCGTGGGTGCGGGGTGCCAACCACGCAGGCTTGTTCCACACCTGGGATTTTCAGCATGGCAGATTCCAGCACCTCTGGGTGTAGCTTGAGCCCGCCGGAATCGATGATGTTATCCAAGCGCCCTGTCACGGTGAGCACGCCATTTTCTAAGACACCGCCATCAGAGGTTTGAAACCACCCGGGCTCCGCGAAAGCTTCATGGCCGGGCGCATTGCGATAACCATGCGCGATGGTTGGCCCACCTAGATAAATGCGGCCCTCATCCACGCGTACCTGCGCGCCGGGCAAGGCTACTCCGTCATAGACACAGCCACCGGCAGTCTCAGAAGAGCCATACGTGGTCACAACGTTGATCTGCATTTTGGCTGCTGACTCCAACAACTGCGGATTAGTGGCAGCACCGCCGACCAAAATTGCATCATAGGATTGCAAAGCTTCGATACCCACCTGGGTATCCATTGCCTTGGCCAACTGCAGTGGAGCGAGCGAGGTATAAGTGCGCTCGCCCGTCTCTTTTAACTCCCGGGTAGCACGCGCGAACTCGGAGATATTAAAGCCGGCGGAGACATCGATAGCCAAGGGCTCGACCCCTGCAACCATGGAGCGAATAAGAACCTGCAGTCCGGCGATATGGTGCGCTGGCATCGCGAGCAACCAGTGCCCTGGCCCGCCCAGGTACTGGTAGGTCGCATCTGCACTAGAGATCAGATTATGAGCCGTGAGCTGCGCGCCCTTCGGAGTGCCAGTCGAACCTGAGGTGGGCACCACCAATGCGATATCCGCGTCGATTTCTTCGCCCGCGCGCTGTGAATTTTTCAACAGCGTGGACTTGGTCTTATCCGCAGCGGGCAAAGGTAGGAGCGAATAGCGGCCCGTAATGGCTAATTCCAGGTCAGGAAGGATAGCTAGCGGATCGGCAGGTGGGATAGGTAAAGGACGAAGAACATGTGGCACGACTTAAAACCTTAGTCAGTTAATACCAACTTTCGCGGTGCGACGTGGAACGATAATGAAATGAAGAACAAGAATTATGACAAAGATTCCCGCGTAGGTCACGGCCATAAACGCCGAGGTTGACGCGTTCGCGTGATAAGCCAGCCAGAAGCCAATGGGTGCGGTGCACACGGCGATAAGGCAGGCTAGGGCGAACATCATCGGCACCCGATTGGTCAGAAGGCGCGCGCAGATGGCAGGAAAGACCATGAGCGCGATGACTAACATGGCACCGGCTGCGTGAAAAGCGCCGGTGCAGGTGGCCGCAGCCAACGCCATAAACACAGTGTGCAGTCCGCGCGTACGGATACCCGCGACAAAGGAATACGCCGGATCAAAGATGGCAGCGGTGTGCCGCGGCATGGTTACCAGGATGAACACAGCATTGATCACTGCCACCCCAAACATGATGAGACTATAGCCGGGATTAGTAAACGCCACCAGATTTAAGTCACCGATGAGCACCACGTGAACATCCAAGTGCACATTGGACATGCGCGTGGAAATCAGAACAATGCCGGCGGCAAAAAGCGCCGGGAAGATGAGACCGAGCGCGGCATCATTGGTGATGATTCCGCTGCGCCCTAGCCAATCGGTGCCCAGGGCCACGGCCAGCCCGCCGAGCGCGGCAGTCAATAATAGCCACGGAGAATCAATATCGGAGGTAAACAGATAGCCTATGGCGATGCCGGGTAAAACGGCATGCCCGATGCCATCGATAAGCATGCTATCGCGCTTTAACACGATGAAAACGCCGGGAATAGCACAGGCCAGCGCCGTTGCGATGGCCAAAAGGCAGGCGCTAAGAGCTAAAGACATGAGTGGTGCGTACCTTCTTTGCTGTTAAAGATATGGCTGCGATGAGCGCTTGGACCAAGACAATCGCGGGGCCTGTGGGGATGGAACCGACCGCGGTTTCGCCCGCGGCGATGGATAGATAAGTGCCAACGCTTGCCGATGCCCCACCAATCGCAGCGGAACTGAAGATGAAGGGGAGAAGCCGGTTGCTCCATTGTCGTGCGGCGACGGCGGGTGCGATGACGACCGCGACCATGAGCACGACGCCAACCACTTTGACGCCAATGACTGTAATAGCCACCAGTGCGAAAAAGCCCAAAGCGCGGATGGTATTTAGGTGTAGCCCTGCTAGCTGGGCGAAAGGGGCGTCAAAGACGACAGAGGACTGCTTATGGTGTATCAACGAAAGGATAAGCAGGACACCGCCGCCAATGACAAGTGCGGAAATCACGTCAGCGCGTGTGAGCGTCGAGGCATTGCCCAAAAGATAATCCTGAATTCCGGCTTTGCCGGGGATGGGATTACGGGAAATGTACTGAAGCAACAGCATGCCGAGTGAGAAGAAAGTCGTTAATGTCGCGGCCATGGCAGCGTCCCGGTGAATCACCGTGCGATTGGTGATCGCGGAGATAATCGCGACGGCAACCAGGCCGGTGATGATGGAACCGGCAATAAGCGCCAACGGATTGCGGCCGTCAAAACCGAGTGTGGCGAGGACGAGGAAGGCGCCGAGTAAGCCGAGCAAACTGGAATGGGAAATGGCATCAGCAATAAGTGCTTGACGCTGGACCAATACCAACGGTCCGAGTGCGCCGGCGCAGATACCGATGATGACTGTGCCCAGCAGCGCTTGGGTATAGGTGTAGTCCGTGAGGAGATCGAGTGGGTTCATCAGTGGTGGTTCACCGTGGGAGGGTAAATAGTTGAGTGATGGCACCGTCGGTAAGCGTCTCGGCGGTGGGGCCGGAGGAAATGATGCCGTGGGCACCGAGCAAAATGACGTCATCGCAGTATTCTGCGACCTCGGCCAAATTGTGGTGAACCAGCAAGACCGTGACACCGTTATCGCGCAGCCTTTGAAGAACTGTGACGATGGCATCCTGGCTGGCCGCATCCACACCCGCGAAAGGCTCATCAAGGATGAGCACTTCCGGCTCGGCGGCCAGCGTGCGGGCCAGCAGCACTCTTTGGCGCTGGCCGCCGGATAGTGCTGAAATCGGTCGTTTGGCCAAGTCGGCCGCACCGGTACGCTCTAATGCCCGATGTGCTGCGGCTTTTTCTTCTTTGCCAGGCCAGCGATACCACGGCAGACGTGCACTAAGGCCCATAATCGCGATGTCTTCCACGACTGCTGGGAAGGACCAATCGAGGGCAGCTTGTTGCGGCATATATCCGAGACGGTCACGAAAATGTTCCAGTGACTTGGCAGCGAAAGTGATGCGCGCGCCGGGCTCAGCGCGAACGAGGCCTACGGCTGCTTTGACGAGAGTGGATTTACCTGCGCCATTCGCGCCGACAAGACCGGTTATACGGCCGCGTTCGACATGCGCGCTGATTGAGTCCAGTACTTTATTGGCGTCATAGCTGACCGAGAGATTTTCAATATCGATCATTTACTTAAGCCTTCTGCTACCGCTTGAGCATTGTGGGCAAAAGCCCCCAGATAAGTATCAGTTGGCTCAGTTGCGCCGAGGGTATCTGCGAAGAGTTCTTCATCAGAGACCTCCACTGCCCAGCCGCGGGATTCTACCGCTTCGCGTAGCGCGGTAATGGCCTGCGGATTGGCCTGGTTGTCCTGGAAGATAACTGGTATTTCTTTCTGGGCAATCAGATCCGCGAGTTCTGAAATCTCCTGGGGTGACTTTTCAGCATCAGTACTGACGAAGTCCGTGGCGTGAACTTCAAAGTCAAAAGTGTCGCCAAAGTAGTTGAACGCATCGTGGCCGGTAATAAGGGTGCGAGAGGAGACGTCGGCAAGCATTGCTTCCGTGGCTTGGGCCGCGGCGTCGATTTCTTCCGAGTAGGCCTTGGCATGGGCATGGTAGGAATCCGCGTTAGCGGCATCGACTTCGGCGAGCTTGTCACCAATATGGCTTACAACCTCGGTCCACAGCTCCGGTGAGTTCCAAATATGAGGGTCATAAAGCTGCTCACCACCGTCGCCTACCTCGTCCCATGAAAGAAGCTTGGAGGTATCGAGCTGATCGCCGACGGCCAACTGCTTTTCTCCGAGGGATTCTAGTTGCTCAATCATCTGCGCTTCTAGGTGCAGGCCATTCCACAAAACCAGGTCCGCGGACTGCATCTGCTCGATGTCTTTGGTCGAAGGCTGGTAGGTGTGCGGGTCTCCTCCAGGGCCGACCATGGTGATGACCTCTGCGTCTGGCGCAAGGTTCTGCGCCGCATCCGCCAAGTAGCCGGTGGTGGCATAAATGGTCATTGGCTTGGAACCATCAGAGGCAGCAGCATCTTCAGCTGCAGAAGAAGAGCAAGCAGTGAGCGCTGCAGCTGCACTGAGCGTGGTTAGAGCACACAGAATTCGTTGCATTTCCATCCTTGAAATTCTAAGTTCAATGCCTTGAACATTTGAAAGCATACGTATGAAGAAATGATTTGGAAACAGCGTGACTAGGATGGGGGTATGCACGTGACAGATTTGCCGGAGCGCACCCAGGACTACCTCAAAGAATTGTTTGATCATGAGGAGCGCAGCGGGGCGAACCTTCCCCTCGCGTTGGGGGATTTGGCAGGCGCGCTGGGGCAAAAACTTCCCACCGCATCGGAAGCTGTAAAGCGCTTGGCGGCGCAGGAATTGGTGCTGCATGAGCGATACCGAGGGGTGACGTTGACGGAACTCGGCCGCGAGCTAGCACACCAGGTGGCACGACGTCACCGACTATTAGAAACCTTCTTGGTGGATACGCTGGGATATACGTGGGATGAAGTGCATGAAGAGGCGGATGTCTTGGAGCATGCCTGCTCGGATCGTTTCATTGCGCGTCTTGATGCCCACCTGAATCACCCCACCCGCGACCCGCACGGTGATCCGATTCCGCGTGCCGATGGCTCCACCGACCCACTTTCTACCTGCACTCTTGCGGGGCTTTCGGTGGGCCAAAAAGTCGTTATGGAACAGGTTAATGACGACGATCCTGAGCTGCTGCGCTTCCTTGCAGCACAAAACATGCGCCCTGGTACTGAGGTTGAGCTAGTGCAACCGCCACTTGCCGGGCTATTGCACATCAGTGTCGATGGCGGTGAACCCTTTGCGCTTGCTGAGGTCGCCGCGCACGAAATTACGGTGCGTTCGAATACGGAATAGCTTCCAGTCTTTGCCTGTCCGATCCGGCCGATAACTTGGGTGCATGGATAAAGAACAGACGATAGAAATTGCAAACAATTTCGACCCTACGTATCAGTGGGTACCTTCGACTCAACTGAGTAGCGGCGGTTGGATTTTAGAGCCAGCTGATGCTCGAATCGTCATGGATGACGGCTTGGTGGTCACGAATGATGGCCTCCCCGGCATGTATATCGACTTTGAGGGGCGTCCGTACATGATGTATGGTCCGCCTGGGAGCTGGCCGCGAGAAGCTATTGAAGCTCTGAGTGAATTGACCGAGAGGGACGAAAGCGAATATATCGAGCTGTTTGACGAAGATTAATTCAACGGCGCGGGCAAAACGGGGACAACATAATCAAGTTGACGCCCATTCGTACAGCCGCTGCGGATTGCCTTCTCATGTGGGATTGAGGATTAATCGACATTAATCGCGGGAAAACCTAAAAGGCCGGCACCTGAAGGTGCCGGCGGAAAATGACGCGGACTCATTGCGGAACCAAGCCAGGTGAGGTGCCTTGGTAGATTGTCCGGGATTTGAGGTTAGGCAGCTACTGGAGTCTTGGCTGCAGCTTCTTTGTTCTTGAAGATGAAGTTGTCTGCGGCGTACTGGCCAGGGCCTGCTGCGAGAAGAATTACTGCAACAGCGGCGATAACCATAACTAGCTCCCAGCCGTTCTCGGTAACCATGACGCCGGAGCTGAAGTGGCCGCCCCAGATACCGGCGCCAACCATTTGCAGTGCAACGAGTGCGGCAGCAATGCGGGTAATCAGACCGGTGAGAATCAAGATGCCACCGACAAGTTCAATGGCAGCTGCGATAGGTGCTGCGATGCCAGCGGCAGGAACGCCCATACCGGTGAAGGTATCAGTAGTTCCCGCAATGGTCCACTCGTTGAACTTCTGCCAGCCGTGGGCAATGAGAACTACGCCTAGGATGATGCGTGCAATGAGGAGGCCGGCGGACTCAGTTGGAGACTTAAAGGTTGAAGTGAAATTCAGCATGGCGAAAGTGTAAATCATCGATGTTGTCGCGTCAACTTAAAGCTTTAACTAATTTTCTAACGTCTTCTAACGTAGCTTGGACGTAGTAACGTGTCGGGGTAATTTTGCGGTAGATGGCGTCGACAAAGGTCGGCGCAAGGTACCCCACAGCCCCGAGTGAGTAATTCGCGCGGGGCTGTTGTATTTCCTAGTAGTAATAAGGGAACTCGTCCCAGTTCGGGTCGCGCTTTTCCAGGAAGGAATCGCGGCCTTCGACGGCTTCGTCGGTCATGTAGGCCAGGCGGGTGGCTTCGCCGGCGAATACTTGCTGGCCCATCAGGCCGTCATCGGTGAGATTAAAGGCGAACTTCAGCATGCGCTGCGCGGTGGGGGACTTGGTGTTGATTTCGCGGGCGGCCTCGATTGCTTCTTGTTCAATGTCCTTGTGGTCGGCCACGATGTTGACCGCGCCCATCTGCTGCATGCGCTCAGCGGAGTAGGTGCGGCCGAGGAAGAAGATTTCGCGGGCGTATTTCTGACCGACCATCTTGGCCAGGTAGGCGGAGCCATAGCCGGCATCAAAGGATCCGACATCGGCGTCGGTCTGCTTAAATGCAGCTTCCTGGCGGGATGCGATGGTGAGATCGCAGACCACGTGCAGGGAGTGGCCGCCGCCAGCAGCCCAGCCATTGACCACAGCAATGACCACCTTCGGCATGGTGCGAATGAGGCGCTGGACTTCCAGGATGTGCAGGCGGCCGCCTTCAACCTTCTCACGGGCGGTGTCGACGGTGTCAGCGGTCTCGCCGTCGGCGTAGCGGTAGCCGGAGCGGCCACGGATGCGTTGGTCGCCGCCGGAACAAAAAGCCCAGCCGCCATCTTTTTCACTCGGACCATTGCCGGTCAACAACACGGTGCCCACGTCCGGGGTGCGGCGCGCATGGTCGAGTACGCGGTAGAGCTCGTCCACGGTGTGTGGGCGAAAAGCGTTGCGGACCTCAGGTCGGTCAAAAGCGATACGCACGATGCCATTGGCGCGGCCTTCGCCCACGTGACGGTGGTAGGTGATGTCGGTGAGGTCGGAAAAACCCTCCACGGTTTTCCACTGGGAAGCGTCAAAAGGATTTTCGGTGCTATAAGTTCGGGTTGCAGTCATGCACTCTAATCTAGTCGCCGCCTAAAGTAGCAAGCATGCAGATCGACGATATTCTAGACCGCGCCCATGTGGTCGCCCTTCCCATGGCCGTCAAGTTCCGTGGAGTGACCACCCGCGAAGCATTGCTTATCGATGGCCCCGCCGGCTGGGGCGAGTTCGCCCCCTTCCTCGAATATGGTGCCCAGGAATCCGCGCCGTGGCTGGCAGCGGGCCTGGAAGCAGCATATGAAGGTTTCCCGGAACTGGTGCGTGACACCGTCGAGGTCAATGGCACCATCCCCGCGGTCGATGCGGCGCAAGTTCCAGACGTTATGAACCGCTACCCAGGTGTACGCACGTGGAAGGTCAAAGTCGCTGAGCCAGGACAAACCTTGGAAGATGACATCGCGCGTGTGAATGCAGTGCGCGAATATGCCCAGGAACATAACCCGAGTTTGTCTCCCATTATTCGCGTGGACGCCAACGGTGGCTGGAGCGTTGAAGAAGCTATCGCCGCGGCGAAAGAAATGATGCCGCTGGATTACATGGAGCAGCCCTGCCGCACGGCGGAAGAGCTCGCTGAGGTGCGCAGTCAGCTCATGCGCAATGGACTATTTGTGCGCGTAGCTGCTGATGAGTCCATTCGAAAAGCACAGGATCCATTCAAGGTGGCGGATTTGCAGGCGGCAGACGTGGCCATTGTTAAGCCCGCGCCCTTGGGCGGTGTTCGCAAGACCCTGGAGATTGCGCGCCAGCTGCGCGAGCGCCACATGGATATCACTGTTGCATCAGCGCTGGATACGGCCGTTGGCATGAATATGGGGCTGGCTACCGTGGCGGCGCTGCCGATCATCTATGACGATGAAGATATTGATGTCCTTCCTGCCGCGGCGGGTTTGGCCACTGGTTCCTTGTTCATCGAAGATGTTGCCGTGCCGCACAAGCTGGTGGATGGTGCACTGCCTGCCGCGCCCGTTGCTGCTGACCTGGACCGCGTGGTGGCCTTGGCAGCACCGTCGGAGCGCCGCGATTGGTGGTTTAACCGCGCCCGGGAATGCTATTCACTATTGAATTCAAAATAATTTTTCCCGTACCTGACCAGCGCTTGTTCAACTGGTGTTCAGTTTCTCATAATCTTTGGTGATTGTGAGGTGAATAACCGCTAGCTAGTCTAGGGCGCATGGTCAAAGGAAAAGCTATTGCGAGCATTATTGCCGCTATTGGTCTTGCAATAAGCTGCGCCCCCGCTGCGGTGGCGCAGGAATCACAGGAATCTGATGTCCCGCCCACCATGGTTATCCTCGACGCATCGGGATCGATGGAACAAACCGATGCAGGTGGGCAGACCCGCATGGATGCCGCCAAAGAAGCAACCCATACCTTCCTTGACGGAGTGAGTGATGATTCGGAGCTCGGGTTCATTACTTACGGCACGGGAACCTCAAATGCGCCCGAGGAACGCGAGGCCGGCTGTGAGGATGTCACCACGCTGGCGCCGGTTGGCGCTGGTCAACTAGAGGATATCCGCGGGGAGGTCGATGACATCGAGGCCTCCGGTTACACACCAATGGGCCCGGCACTGCGTCAGGCCGCTGATGAATTACCGGATGAGGGCCCCCGCAATGTCGTGTTAGTCTCTGATGGCATTGATACCTGCGCGCCGCCGCCGGTGTGTGATGTGGCTAAGGACCTGCATGAACAAGGCATCGATTTAATCATCAACACCGTTGGCTTCCTGGTTGATGATGAAGCTCGCACTGAGCTTGAGTGCATTGCCGAAGCTGGCGGCGGGCAATACTTGGATGCCAATGACGCAGATTCTTTGGCGGAATCCATGCGGGTGCTGCACACGCGCTCCATTAACGCGTATGAGTCTGACTTGGAGGAATACGAGGGCTCCGATAGTGAGACCACGCCAACTGAGGTCCCCGCAGACGTCACGTCATTCTCAACCCCGCTGCACGATCCAGGTGCGGCGCTCAATGAGATCAATGGCGATGCCCAACACTGGCGGATCCCCGTTGAGGAAGGCGAGCGTATCGCAATCTCCGCGCTGACTGTACAGCCGCCAAGCTTCGGCGGACTCGCCGATAGCAGCTTTGGATTGAGCATTGATTTTGCTAATTCTGCATGCCGTGCTGCTGATTGGAATTCAGTAGATTCTACATCTGCCCAGGGTGTGCAGGCAGGCGCGTTAATCAGCAAGCAAACAAGTGAGGAATGCGGTGCTGATGGTCATGTGGATTTCTCCGTCTCACGGCGCGGCAATTTCATGGAAGGCGAAGACATCCCGCTGGAGCTGACCATTACCCGCATGGCCGGCGAAGATGTTTCGGACGTACCTGAACCTGAAGCAGATTCCGATGTCGCAGAGGTTTCTTTGCCCGCTAAGACCAGCGATACAAACCCCGGCACCTGGTTTGATGATGCAGCTGAGATACCTGCGGATGGCGTAGAAGCAGTGGAGACCGACATCGTGCCAGGTGAAACACACTTCTATAAAGTGCCCGCCGAGTATGGCCAGCGCCTCGCCGCAACCCTTCGTCCCGACGGCACTGACGTCGAACGCGCCGCTGGCGTCAGTGCTGACCAGCTAGAGATCAAGCTTTTCAACGCAGCGCGCCAACCGACTGCGAACGCAGAGACAGCATCACCATCTAATGACTCTGTAGCGACCATCGGACACGCAGCCCCATTGAATTACCGCAACATTGATGACGGGACTTCAACAACTAATCGTCTATGGCTAGACGGCGAGCAATACATTTCCGTGAACTACCGGCGCATCGGCGGCGGGGAGAATGGAGAAGTCGGGGACGGTGAGCAGCACACCGCCCGTTACTCACTCGCAGCTCTCATCGACGGTGAACCTCAACCCGGACCGACCTTCAGCGCGGCGAGCGAAGAAACTTCCGCACCAGCTGAAGGAGAAGCGGGAGCAGCAGATTCCTCTGAAGACGAACCGCAGGCAGCAGCCGAAGAATCCGATAGCGGGTTCGGCGCGATGGGCTGGACGCTCGGCGGCGTCGGCGTGCTGGTGCTCATCGGTGCGGCCGTGGTTCTGATTCGTCGTCAGAAATAGCTAGTGAATAGTTAGTGCAGATTCTGCGCTGACAGGTACTCCAAAATGGCTTTGACGCGGCGGTTATCCTCGGATGCGTCAAGGCCTAATTTCATAAAGATATTGGACACGTGCTTGGCCACGGCCGCAGACGACAGCACGAGCTTGGCAGCGATGTCCTTGTTGGACAGCCCCTGGGACATGAGTTCTAAGACTTCTTGTTCCCGCGGAGTTAATGTGGCAAGGCCTGAACGCGAGGTGGACATTAAGGCGCTTGCCACCGAGGGGTCAATGACCGTTCCGCCGGAGGCAACAATCGCCAAAGAATCCAGGAAGGATGCCACCTCACTAATGCGGTCTTTGAGCAGGTAGCCGGTCCCACCGGTGGCATCGGCGAAAAGCTCTGATGCATACACGGGCGCGACGTATTGGCTGACCACCATGACAGCTAAATCCGGGTATATCCCGCGCAATTGGACCGCGGCCTGAAGCCCGTCATCGGACATCGAAGGTGGCATGCGCACATCGGTGATAACCACATCAGGCACCTGGCGTTCGACCACCTCAATGAGTTCGGGCGCGCTAGAAGCTTGGCCGATGACATTATGTCCACGGCGTTCTAAAAGCCCGGCGATTCCCTCCCGTAGCAGCGCGGAGTCATCAGCAACGACGATGGAAAGTTGTGTCATAACTCTATTTTCCTTCCTCATCGTGGCGTGTGAAAGTCGGGGTACCGCGTTCAACCAATAGCGGAATCCGCGCGGACAAACTGGTGGGCCCACCTGCTGGAGAGGTGATTTCCAACCATCCACCAAAGGCATCGAGTCTATCGCGCATGCCCGCGAGCCCTGCGCCTTCTACCATTCGCACACCGCCGGGGCCTTGGTCAACGACTGTGATGTGGAGATTCTCATCGGCAACCAATAAGACAGAGACATCCGCGCCCGGCGCGTATTTCGCGGCATTAGTTAAAGCCTCGGCGCAGAAGAAATAGCCGGAGGCCAGCACGCTGGGGGAGAGCTTCGGCAATGGATGCGGCGCAGCCACCATGACGTGTGGGCCGTAGCCGGCAGCCATGTCTTTGACCGCGGCCACCAGTCCGCGCTCGGCCAAGACTTGCGGGTGGATACCGCGTACGGTTTTTCGCAGTGCTTCGAGCCCGCGGTTGAGATCGTGCTGTGCCGTTTTGATGAGCTCTGCTGATTCCGGTGGGGCATCGAGCAGGGCCTCTCCAAGTTTGATCGACGCTGCCACCAGGTATTGCTGCGTGCCGTCGTGCAGGTCGCGCTCAATGCGTTGGCGCTCAACCTCATAGGCATCAGCAATAGCGCGCCGGGATTTGGTCAGCTCAGCAATGCGCTGAGCTTGGGCTTCTTCATAAGTTGAAGCTGATGTGCGTTGTCCGCGCTTAAACCACATGCAGCCCAGCGTAGCGCGGCCAGGCCTAGCGCTCCCAAGGTAGTGCTAGCACTACCGGAAAGTGCAACGCTGGCACCATGGTTTATATCTGGCCATCCGAGTGAAATAGTGAACATGGAAAATTTACTGCACCTTGATGACGTCACCAAAGACTTTGGTGGCGCACCTGTTCTGTCTGGAATCACGCTCAATATTCGCGCCGGTGAGACCGTCGCTGTCATGGGACCGTCGGGCTCTGGCAAGTCCACGCTGCTTCATTGCATGTCGGGCGTGCTCACGCCGTCGTCGGGAAAGGTGGTGTTCAAAGAGCACGTGCTTTCCGATTCCCCTGATGCCACCCGCTCCCGTACCCGCCTTTCGGATTTCGGCTTTGTCTTCCAAGACCATCAGCTGTTGCCCGAGCTTTCCGCGATAGATAATGTCGCGCTGCCAGCGATGCTCAACGGCACCTCGCGCGCCAAAGCGCGGGCGAAAGCACAAGAATTACTGGACCAGCTGGGATTGGGAACGCTGATGGACCGTCGCCCGGGTCAGGTCTCTGGCGGCCAGGCACAGCGCATCGCGGTTGCCCGCGCATTGGTCACCTCGCCATCGGTGATTTTTGCCGATGAGCCGACTGGCGCGCTGGACCAAGCCACTGGCCATGAGGTCATGCAGATGATGACCGCCATCGTGCAGCGCACCGGCGCAGCCCTAGTGATGGTCACGCATGATGCGCGCGTGGCCGACTGGATGGAGCGCCGTATCGAAATCCGCGACGGCATCATTCACGACGATCGACTGGTAGGAGGCCGCCGATGAGCACCACGATGAAGACCAGCACTTTGGTCCTGGATTTGCATAAAGCCGCGCTGCGCACCCGCACCGGCACCGGCGTGGTCACGCTCTTGGCGATTATGAGCCTGACCGTAAGCTCCACCGTTGCTTTCCTCGTCGCCGGTGGCACCTGGATGTTTTATGAGCGGGCGCAGCGTCCGGAAGACTTTCAGGTCGTTATGGAAGCACTCGGGCTTGATGATGCCGGCCCTGAGCTGCAAAACGGAGTCATGGCGCCATGGGTTGTGCTCGCGCTGTTTGCGTGTGCATTCCTGGTACCAACCATCTTTTCGCTGACCGCCCAGGCCGCGGTGCTGGGGGCATCGGGACGCGAAAAGCGTCTGGCCACCCTGCGCCTTATTGGGCTGTCATCTGGCGATATCACGCGGATGACCATGTTGGAGACCGCAGTCCAAGCAATCATCGGCATTGTTCTCGGCGGGCTGCTTAGCTTCCTACTTGTTCCTGTGTTTAGCAATCTCACCTTCCAGGAAGTGTCTATTGGTGCGGCTGAGCTCATCTTGCCGTGGTGGGGATACGCGGTGGTCGCCGCCGTGATTTTCCTGCTGGCTGTTGGCGCATCAATTGCCGGTATGCAGCGCGTGCGTGTCTCGCCCCTTGGCGTGACCCGCAAGGAAATGCCGCCGGCGCTTAAATACCGGGGCCCTATCATGTTTGCGGTGGTGACCATCGGCACGCTGCTTTTGGTGCGCAACACCAGCATGGATGACGGCGCATTCGCAATGGCTATTGTCGCAGGCGTAATCGCGGTTAACGTGCTGCTGATCAATTGGCTCGCCCCGTTTGTACTGCAGGTTATCTACCGCATGCTGGCGCTATTGCCCGGCAACGCACACTTTGTGGCAAGCCAGCGAATCGTCGCAGATGCGAAGACCACCTGGCGCCGCAGTGCTTCCACTGCATTCTTTGGCGTGATTGCTGGTTTCCTCATCATTTCGCCATTTGGAAATGACGGCCTGGCAAGCCTCATCCAGGAAGAACGCGGCACCTATATGATGTTCGGCGATGTCACCACCGGTGGGCTGCTCACCTTGGGCTTCGGCTTCGTGCTGTCATCAATGGCTATCTTCTTGAGCCTGTCTTCACACATCTTTGAACAGGCCAGCCTTAATCGCTCGCTGCACTTAATCGGTGTCAACCGTGGCTTCTACCTGCGCGCGCAGATCGCTGAAACGCTTGGTCCCATCATCATCGTCTCACTTATTGGCTTCTCTTTCGGCGTGCTGGTTGCTTCAACAATGCTCGCCGGAGCCCTAGCCGACGTCAATGTATTAGGCCGCGTCGCCATGGCGATTACGTTCTTAGGCATTGGTTGGTTGATGACGCTCATCGCCATCGTCGCTGTGGAACCGCTTCGGACAAACACCCTCGAGATTGGACGCGATAATGGTTAAGAAGATAGTACTTTCCGTCTCTGTGCTTCTCCTTGCGGCAATCGCAGCTGCCGTGTATTTCCTTGGCCCCACCGTGGGTGCCATGTACACGGGCAAGCCGATATTCTTAGGCCACGATAGCCCTAAGCGCTACGGTAATTCGGTGCTTACCATGGCAGAGACCCAAGGCATTCACGCGGATTCGCAAGAATTCGCCCGCGCGAAGGTCGAAGCCCAAGCCGCGATTGAATCCGCGAATACCCGCGAGGAGCTCTACGAACCACTACGTAAAGCAGTAGAAGCCGCCGGCGGCAAACACTCCAGCCTGTTTACCCCGGAGGAATCCGCGGCCCAATCCGAAGACATCGAAACCGATGAGCAGCCAACTATTAAGCGCCAAGGAGGGATGGTTGTTGCGACGCTGCCAGCGGTTAACCGCAACGCTGATGTGCAGGCCTACGCTGACACCATTGCCGAAGGCGTGCAGAATGCCACGTGCGCCGTGGTGGATCTGCGTGGCAATACTGGCGGTGACATGGGGCCGATGGTGGCAGGTCTTTCGCCATTACTCCCCGATGGCGACGCCATGTTCTTTCACTCTCCCTACACTGAGAGCGCCGTGACCGTCGATGGTACCTCGGTATCCGGCGGTGGCACAGCACTCAGCGTGGAAGCAGAGAAAAACACCGATATCCCCATCGCTGTGCTGGTGGATGAAAAGACTGCATCGTCGGGCGAAGCTACCATGTTGGCGTTTAAAGGCTTGGAAAATGCTGTGTCTTTTGGTCAACCGACCGCGGGGTTTGCCACGGCAAATACCGTTTATGATTATCCGGATGGCAGCTATTTAATGCTGACAATCGCGCAGGATAAGGACCGGAATGGTCAGGTTTATGGCGATGACCCCATTGCGCCTGATCATCAGGTGGATGATGCAATGGCCTCAGCCCAGGCTTGGCTTTCGGAACACGGTTGCCGGTAGGTTGTTACACCATGAATGATCGACCACGGCAATATTTCCCCGGCGATGACGACCCAAACCAGCAGCCGCAGCAGCCAAACTATGAGCAGCAGCAATACCAGCAGCAATATAACTTCCCCAATGATGAACAGCGCTATGGGCAGCAAGCACCTGCTGGTGAAAGCAGCGGCAAGGGTCTGACAGTTACGTTGGGCGTGATTGCGGCGCTAGCTCTGCTAGCAGCTGGTGCATTGCTCTTTCTGTGGCGCACTTCCGTCGAAGAGGCGAATGCGCCTGACCCAGCACCGGTGACCGAAACCCAAACGGTCACGGAAACTGAAACTGAGATGCAGACCGAAACGGTCACGGAAACTGAAACCGAAACCTCTACGGTGACTGATAGCCCGGTGCCGGATCTCTCTGATTTGCCGGAGGTTCCGGAAGATCCAGAAGACGTTGAAGACTGGGTCAATGACATTTTTGGGCAGTAGCATTAGTTGATTTGCCACACACAGTAGATTAGAGACATGGATTCGCAGTCTTTAGTTCTCGCACAAGCCGTCGCCGCGCAATTGTCCAGGCATGTCACCGATGTGGTGCTGTGCCCGGGTTCGCGGAATTCGCCATTATCTTTGGCGCTTCTGGCGCGCGAGGACATTCGCGTTCATACCCGCATTGATGAGCGCACCGCCGCATTTTTGGCGCTGGGTCTGGCACGGGTATCTGGACGCCACGTGGCTGTGGTGATGACCTCGGGCACCGCGGTGGCCAATACATTGCCAGCCATGATTGAAGCTCATTACAGTCATGTGCCGCTCGCTATTGTGAGCGCTGACCGTCCGCAACGCTTGGTGGGCACCGGCGCTTCCCAGACCATTGAGCAGCAGGGCATTTTCGGTGTTTATGCCGACACGATTCAGGTGAGCGAAGCCATGGACATCCCTGCGATGGCAGAGGCATTTACCTCCAAGCGTCAGGTACACATCAACGTGGAATTAGATGCACCTTTGTTGAGTGATTCTGCTTTGGATAAACCCAGTGATATCACTCAACAGCGGGCACCTGTCGCAGGGTGGGTTAACCACGGTGAGGTCGAGGTAGACCTCAGGCGTAATACTTTGGTGATTGCCGGTGATGAAGCCTGGCCAGTGGAGGGACTGGAAGATGTCCCGACCATTGCTGAGCCCACCGCGCCAGCACCGTATTACCCGGTGCACCCAGCAGCCGCGCGCGTCTTCCGCAAAGACCAGGTCTCGGCCAATGATTATGTGGTCAACACGCGTGTGGACCAGGTCATTGTGGTGGGCCATCCTACTTTGCACCGTGATGTGCTGGCATTGATCTCTGACCCCGACGTGGATCTCGTGTGTCTTTCACGCACTCCTCAGGTCACCAACCCGCGTGGGGAACACGCGCGCATTGGCACCACCGTGAAAGTAACGGGGGAGCCAACCAGCGATTGGATGCAGATTTGCGATGGCGCTGCGAAGGCTGGTTCCGATGCCGTGCGTGAAGCACTAGAAAACGATGACCACGGTTTTACCGGTTTGCACGCGGCAGCTGCGGTCGCCGATACACTCGCTGTGGGCGATGCCGTCTTTATCGGCTCTTCCAATCCGATTCGCGACATGGCCCTGGTGGGCTTGCCTTTTGATGGTGTTGATGCCTTCTCCGCGCGAGGTGCTGCGGGTATCGATGGTTCGCTGTCGCAAGCCATCGGCGTCGCCATTGGTATCCAAGGCCGCGAGCGCGATGTCGCGCGTGCACCTCGCACCGTGGCACTCCTCGGCGACATCACTTTCCTGCATGATCTAACGGGCCTAATCATCGGACCGGATGAAGTCCGTCCCGAAAACCTCACCATCGTCATCGCCAATGACAATGGCGGCGGCATCTTTGAAACGTTAGAGACCGGACACAACTCCTTGCGTGGGGACTTCGAGAAGGCATTTGGCACCCCACATGATGTGGACATTGAACCAATCGTTGAAGGCCTCGGCTTGGACTACCGTCGCGCCGACACCGCCCAAGAATTACTGGATACGATGGCAGAGCTCGCAGAGTTTGCCGTGGGCATTACGGTTGTGGAAGCCCGCGTGAACCGCAGCTCGCGCAGGGCACTACACGAAGAGATTTCTTCCAAGAATGCGTTTTAGACTCCGCCGCCGCATCAACCAGCTGATTGTGGCACTGTATGCTGCCGCACTGCTGGGATCTGCGGCGATGGTGATTGGTCCTTTCATTAATGACCAGAAGATCAACGCTGACCCGCAGCGTGCTCTGGGCACCATTACCGGCGTTGATTGGATGCGCACCGCAGTGGAATACCAGGACGCCGAGGGAATCTATTACCAGCCGTCGACGGGGCTGCTGTATCCCACAGGACTGGCCCCCGGGCAGCAGGTCTGGGTGACATATTCAGGCGATAATCCGGAACTAGTCAAAGTTGAGGGCCGCGAATGGACATTGTCCATCATTCCGGCGATATCCGTTGCGGTTGTGAGCTCACTCATAGCGGGTGGTGTATGGTGGCTGGTCAACTACCGTAAGGGTGGCACCAAAACCAAAACTCATGGCTAGTATGGGGCACGGGTGCGCATGCTGCACGCTAAATTTTCCACGATTTCGTGCAGATTTTACGCAAAGATAACCTTTTACGCCGAAGATGAGAGATTATGCGTGTAGCGATTGTTGCAGAGTCCTTCCTGCCAAATATTAATGGCGTGACTAATTCGGTCTTGCGAGTGCTTGAGCACCTGCATGCGGAAGGCCATGAAGCACTCGTTATCGCACCCGGCGCACGTGATGGCCAAGAGGAAGTATCGGACTATCTGGGGTTCCCGATTCGCCGCGTGCCCACAGTCAAGGTTCCACTCATCGACTCTTTGCCCGTGGGCGTCCCTACTTCGGTGGTGGATAGTGAACTGCGAGAATTCCAACCGGACATCATTCACTTGGCTAGCCCTTTCGTGCTCGGTGCAGCGGGGGCTTTTTCCGCGCGTCAGCTGCGCATTCCAGCAGTCGCGCTTTATCAAACAGATGTCGCGGGATTCGCAACTAAGTATCACGCATCAGCGCTTGCATTTGGCGTCTGGGAGTGGCTGCGCACCATCCACAATTCCTGTCAGATGACTCTGGCGCCCAGCTCGTTGACTATCGACGACTTAGAAAAGCACAGCATTAAAAACGTGCGCCACTGGGGACGCGGGGTGGACGCCGAGCGTTTCCATCCCTCCAAGCGCTCTGAGAAACTACGCCGGCAGTGGGACCCAAGCGCTAAGAAGAAGATTGTCGGCTTTGTTGGTCGCCTCGCTGCGGAAAAGGGCGTGCACCGTCTGTCTGCACTTAATGACCGTAAAGATATTCAGTTAGTCATCGTCGGTGATGGGCCTGAGCGTCCACTTCTGGAAGCACAGCTGCCCACTGCAGTATTTACCGGCGCACTCGGCGGGGAAGACCTTGCTCATGCATATGCATCTTTGGATGTCTTCGTTCATGCCGGTGAGTTTGAGACCTTCTGTCAGGCGATTCAAGAAGCTCAAGCCTCTGGCGTTCCCACCATCGGTCCACGCGCTGGCGGGCCCGTTGATCTGATTGATGAAGGCTATAACGGCTACCTGCTGGAGGTAGACACCTTCGTTGAGGATCTACCCGCGGCGGTCGATGCCATTAATGATCCAGAATTCGGCGTTCGTGCTCGTGCCTCGATTGAGAATAAGACGTGGGATGCGTTGTGCTGTCAACTGATGGGCTATTACGAGGAAGTGCTGGAATCTACCCGTAAGGTGCCGTTGACCATCCTTGGCCAGCGTCCGGAACTGCCGCGGTGGGCTGCTCGCGCTCTGGGTGCGCGCGTAGCTTAAACTTGTGTGCGTGGGTAAAAAGGCAGATTTAAACAAGAAGCCCGTCGATGTTGCGTCCATGTTTGACGCCGTCGGGGAAAAATACGACATCACCAACACCGTGTTGTCCTTTGGGCAAGACCGCCGTTGGCGCAAGCGTACGCGTCAGCGTCTGAATCTGGAGCCCGGTGAAAAGGTACTTGATTTGGCTGCTGGTACCGCCGTGTCCACCGTGGAATTGTCCAAGTCTGGTGCATGGTGTGTGGCGTGTGATTTCTCTCGTGGCATGCTTGCCGCCGGTACTGACCGCAACGTGCCGAAGGTGGCTGGTGATGGCATGCAGTTACCTTTTGCCGATAACACCTTTGATGCGGTGACCATCTCTTATGGTCTGCGCAATATCCACGACTTTGAGCTCGGTCTGCGTGAGATGGCTCGCGTGACCAAGCCTGGTGGGCGTTTAGCAGTAGCGGAGTTTTCCAAGCCCGTCATCCCGGTTTTCGGTACCTTCTATAAGGAATACTTGATGCGCCTGCTGCCGCCGATTGCGCGCTTTGTATCCTCGAACCCGGATGCTTATGTCTACCTCGCGGAATCCATCCGTGCGTGGCCAGAGCAGGAAGAGCTCGCGGCGATTATCAACCGCAATGGTTGGTCCGAAGCTGGTTGGCAGAATCTCACCGGCGGAATCGTGGCTCTGCATTCTGCGGTCAAGCCTTAGACGGTCAAGGCTTTAGAGCTTCGAGTCCCACAGCGGGGAGCCTGCACGGGCAGTAGCGACGATGGAGCCAGCGCTACGCCATAGTCGCGCGGTGAAGTCGCGGTCTTCGTCAGTTATGAGGTTGCCCATGAGCCGCGCTGCGATGTGCATGGGGCCGCGCAGGCCAACCGGGCCCGCGATAGGCAGGAATTGCGGATAGGTCAGCACGCGTGCGGCGGTCCGTGCAAGCATGAAGGCCTCACCATAGTTTTGGCGGAGTAGATCTGGCCATACCAAGGTGAGGTCTTTCTTTGTGCCCAAAATCTCGGCTGCGAGGGCAGCGGTTTCGAGGCCATAATCAATGCCTTCGCCGTTGAGCGGGTTCACGCATGCGGCGGCGTCACCAATAATCATCCAGTTGGCGCCAGCAACATTGGAGACCGCACCTCCCATCGGCAAGGCAGCTGATGTGACAAATTTCTCAGGGCCGAGTTTCCACTGTTCGCGCTGCTGGCTGGCGTATTGCGCAAGCAGTTTCTTGGTATTGACCTTCGCTGGGCGCTTCGCAGTCGAAAGTGCACCACAGCCAAGGTTGACTGAGCCATCACCAATCGGGAAAATCCAGCCATAGCCAGGTTGAACGACGTCATCTTCATCACGTAACTCCACGTGTGAGTGCATCCACGGCTCATCAGAATAAGGAGAATCACAATAAGAACGTGCAGCAATGCCAAAGACCTCATCTTTGTGCCAGATGCGTCCCAGCTGCTGCCCAAAGGGTGAGCGCACACCATCAGCGATAATGACTTCACGTGCACGGATCTGCTTATCGCCCACACTAAATTCCACCAACCGGTTGCCCTCTAATATCGGGTCGGTGGCCGGAGTTCCGGTTAGAAGGGTGGCACCGGCGGTACGGGCGGCATCGGCAAGTAATGCATCCAACTTTTCCCGCTGCAACGCTGTGCCCTCGGCGCATGGATACGTTGTTGGCCACGGCGCGGTCGCAGAAGTGCCGAATCCATGAAGTTTTAAGCCTTTATTGCGGTAAGTTTCATTGACGGCAACGCCAAGCTTGTTAAGCTGGTGCAACCCACGTGGGGTAAGTCCATCGCCGCAGGTCTTATCACGCGGAAATGTCGCAGAATCAATCAAAATCGTATCGAAACCGCGGCGCACAGAGTGCAAAGCAGCGGCCGCCCCCGATGGGCCCGCACCGATGACAGCAACATCAAAAAGCTCAACCATGCTGATTATTGTCGCATGCGGGTACCCTGAAGTGGGTTATGCGTCTTAGTTCGACTACGGTTATTGTTTGTCTAAATTTAGTTTTATCGAGCACAAGGACTTGTTAACAATGAGCAACCACGCCGTGGATCTGGGGGATGACCAGCTCAATGATCGCATTGCTGCCGGCGTTGCCGCCGTTGAACGCTTGCTGCACGATGAAACCAACCGCGGTGAGACCTTTGTTTCCGACAAAGCACAGCACTTATCTGAGGCTGGTGGCAAGCGTTTCCGACCCATCATGGCTCTTTTAGCGTCCGAGTATGGCAACGCAGCGGGCAGCGAGAATGTTGTCAAAGCGGGCACCGTTGTGGAAATGGTGCACGTGGCAACTCTCTATCACGATGACGTGATGGATGAGGCGGACCGTCGCCGCGGCGTGGAATCGGCGAACTCACGATGGAATAACTCGGTAGCTATTTTGGCGGGTGACGCGTTGCTCGCGCACGCATCCCGCCTGATGAGTCAGTTGGATACCCACACTGTTGAGCATTTTGCTGAGACGTTCGAAGAGCTAGTTACCGGCCAGATGCGCGAGACCATCGGCGCGGGTGAAGCCAATCCAATTGAGCATTACACCAAGGTCATCAAAGAAAAGACCGCGGTGCTGATTGCTTCCGCTGGCTACCTTGGCGCCTATCACGGTGGTGCCTCGAAGGAGCATGCGATTGCCCTGCGCACTATTGGCGGTGCGATTGGCATGGTCTTCCAGATTGTTGATGACATCATTGACATCTACTCCGAGTCTCATGAGTCCGGTAAGACTCCAGGCACAGACCTGCGTGAAGGCGTATTTACCTTGCCCGTCCTCTATGCCTTGGAGGAGGACTCTGAGGCCGGGGAGGGCTTGCGTGCGTTGCTGACTGGTCCTTTGCAGACCGATGCTGAGGTTGAGCAAGCCTTGGAGCTGCTGCGCGTTTCAAATGGTCGTGAGCGCGCGCTGGAGGATGTTCAGCGCTACCTGGACATCGTCTCTGCCGAGTGTGCTGGCTTGCCTGATACTGCGGCTACTCGCGCGTTGTTGAGCTTGGCAACGTTTACTGCTGCACGCGTGGGGTAAACCGCTTTCGCGGCTCATCGTTCTCCCGTAAATCGCCCGCTTTAGCGGTGATTTACCTGCCGATTTGCTTTAACTGTGGGTGCTCATAGTAGAGTATTGAAGCGCACCAAGTAGTGCTTGCCAGGTTGTCCGAGCGGCCAAAGGAAGCGGACTGTAAATCCGCCGGCGTATGCCTTCAGAAGTTCGAATCTTCTACCTGGCACAACACAAGACCTCATCTGAGAGATTCAGATGAGGTCTTTTCGCATCTGCGGATGCGGTTTGCTTGAGCTTGGGGGGTAAGCCGGCCTTCACGGTGTTGATGCCGGGGCCGGCGTGTGGGGGCTCAAGCGATTAGGCGGAGAGTGGGATGACTCCGAACAGGACGCCGGAGGCCAGCATCGCGAGGGAGACAATCACAGCGCGCCACAGGACCTTCTTGTGGTGATCGCCGAGGCTGACCTTAGCCAAAGACACCAGCAGCAGGATGGCGGGAACCAGAGGCGACTGCATGTGCACTGGCTGGCCGGTGATGGAGGCACAGGCCATCTCGACAGGTTCGATACCGAAACGGGAGGCGCTTTCGGCGAGGACCGGCAGGATGCCGAAGTAGAAGGCGTCGTTGGACATGAAGAACGTCATTGGGATTGACAGCAGGCCGGTGATGACGGCGAGGTAGGAACCCATGGAGATCGGGATGACGGAGGTGATCCAGGAGGCCATGGCATCGACCATGCCCGTGCCGGAGAACACGCCCACGAGGACGCCTGCGGCAATAGCCATGGAGACCCACGCCAACGATTGAAGAAGAGTGTGTGAGAGCATCTCCGTGGCTTGGTCTTTGACCTTGGGGAAGTTCACGGTTAATGCCAAAGCAGTGGCGACCATGAAGATGAATGCCAGCGGGAAAATATCTGCGATGAGCGCGACCATGACGATGATGGTCAAAATCAGGTTGAACCAAATTAGCTTCGGGCGAAGCGTCGCGCGGTGAGAATCCAACATGGTGTCAGTGAGGCCATCGTGTGGATCTTCTTCCTCCAGAGCGTTAGCAGAGAGGTGATGTTCGACCTTATTTTCACGGACCTCGGTGGCTGCGCCGCCACCGTTAGGACCGCCAGAGTGTGGGGTCTTGTCATCGGTGTTCCGGGAGCCAGAACCGCCAGCGGAGCCACCGACTGGGGGCGCCGCCGATGCTGTCATTGATGCGGGAGTCATCGATGGAGTCGCCGAGGCGGTTGCGCTCAGAGATGCCGAGGAACCAAGCGAAAGCGAAGACGACGATAACGCCGACGATGAGCGAAGGGACCGTCGGTAGGAAAATCTCAGCGGGGTCAACGCCCAGGGCGGCAGCGGTGACGGGGTCGTCGACGGAGCAACTATTGCTCGATGCCTTGGGTGATGGTGAGTATTCAGCGGAGTCGGCGGCAGAAGCAGCCGGAGTGTCCCGGGCTACAGCGCAGCGGCGCCTGGCTTCGATGGCTCGTCAGGGAATCGTGCAGGTGCGTCTTCGTTATGGCGCAACAGGGCGCCCAGAGCATTTCTACTCCAAGCCAGTCTAGGGCGGGGATGGACGCCGTATTTCAAGACCATTTGTGGGCTGATCAGATGCGGAGAAAAACATGGTTTAACTGGCGATTTGTGTTTGTATGTCGTTTCGGGTTAATCTTTTCAAGGCTTCAGAGAGAGCGCGAAAGCGTATAATCAAAGAAGCTAAGCCCCCTTAGCTCAGTCGGCAGAGCGTTTCCATGGTAAGGAAAAGGTCGACAGTTCGATTCTGTCAGGGGGCTCTGTTCATTTATGGCTACGGTTTCGGCCGGGGTCAGTAAATGGCCTCTGGCGGTGTAGCTCAGTGGTAGAGCAAGCGACTCATAATCGCTGTGTCGCGAGTTCAATTCTCGCCATCGCTACCGGGTTGAAAGTGTCTATCAGGTGCTTTTTATATCCCAGAAGATGACTGATGGTAATATAACCATCGTCTCGAAGGGGCGTGGCGCAATTGGTAGCGCAACGGTCTCCAAAACCGTAGGTTGCAGGTTCGAGTCCTGTCGCCCCTGCCACAGTTTTAAAGTTTAGGCCCAGCCAACCGGCTGGGCCTAAACTTTTATCGCTATGGTGGGCTTTGATAGACTCGTTCAAGTTCGCAAGATCTGGCAAGATTTTTAGTTAGCACTTTTCATTAGGGAGCATTCTCGCTGTGACTGACAATACGGGGGCACAACGCCCTACAGGTAAGCGCCAAATGTCTGGCGCAGCTGAGACGTCAACCGATGCATACAGCAACAAGCGTGTAGTCCGCGTTGAGGGCGGCGAAGGTGACAGCAAGCCAGGCGGCGGCGTAGCAACGTTCGTGCCTGAGGTCGTTACCGAAATTAAGAAGGTCGTCTGGCCGACCGCAAAGGAAATGGTGCAGTACACCATCGTGGTCTTCGCCTTCCTCATCATCCTGACCGCTTTGGTCTGGGGCGTCGATACCCTCGTTGGTATGGGCGTAGAAGCAGTACTGGTTAACTAACCGCTAGCTAACGTTGTGCCACGTGACGCTTTTGCAGTAGAGTGGCTAATAAGTTCACTATCATCCCGCTAGTTCCTTCCCGTGGAACAGCGGGATAATTTATTGAAGATGGAGCACATTATGACCGAGAACAACGCAGAGAACAACGAATCCCAAGGCAACAATGTTGGCGAGGCTTTCATTGAATCCATGCAGTCCCAGGCCGCTGAAGCGGTAGAGGCAGCAGACGCTGAGACCGAAGCAGTTACCGCCGAATACGAGGCAGAAGCTGAAGCCGCCGGCTTCGACGATGCCGGTGCAGCTGTGGCCGACTCTGAGACCACTGATGTCCTGGATGAAAATGCCGAGGACGAACACGGTGAAACTCCTGCTACGGATGAACCGGCTATTGAGGGTGAAGCGGCACCAGCAGTTGAAGGCGAGTCGGAAGCAGAAGCTGACTACCGTCGCCGTCTGCGTCAGTACACCAAGGAGCTGAAGAAGCTTCCTGGCCAGTGGTTCATCATCCAGTCCTACGCTGGCTATGAAAACAAGGTGAAGACTAACCTGGACATGCGTGCCCAGACCCTGGAAGTAGAAGACTCCATCTTCGACGTGGTTGTTCCAGTTGAGCAGGTCATTGAAAACAAGGATGGCAAGAAGAAGCTGGTGAAGCGCAAGCTGCTTCCGGGCTACGTCCTTGTTCGCATGGAGCTTAACGATGCCGCGTGGTCGGTTGTTCGCGATACCCCAGGTGTTACCAGCTTCGTGGGCAATGAGGGCAATGCAACCCCAGTTAAGCACCGCGACGTTGCGAAATTCTTGCTGCCTAAGGAAGGCGCGGCATCGGCAGGCGAAGCTGCAGCGAATGCCGCTGAAGGCGAGCAGGTCATCTCCATGCCAGAGCAGGAAGCAGCCAAGAAGTACGCGCACGACTACGAAGTTGGCGAGGCAGTCACCATCCTGTCCGGCCCATTCGCGTCCGTGTCTGCGACCATCTCCGAGATCGACCCAGAAACTGGCAAGATGGTCGGCTTGGTATCCATCTTCGGCCGTGAGACCCCAGTCGAGCTGTCCCCAACGGAGATTGAGCGCGTAAGCTAATTTGGGTAATACCTAGTTACTAGATTAGTGTTAGTCGGCGTGTGTAATTTTTTTACGCACGCCGATTTTTTCATTCAACTCCCCGGTGGCCACGAAGGTGGCATCCGGACGGGACACGTTATTCATCGTGATGTGTTTCCGGTATCACGGAAAGAGGTAATTCGATGGCTCCTAAGAAGAAGAAGGTTTCTGGCCTCATCAAGCTGCAGATCGAAGCAGGCGCTGCTAACCCAGCTCCTCCAGTCGGTCCTGCACTGGGTGCACACGGCGTCAACATCATGGAATTCTGCAAGGCATACAATGCTGCAACCGAATCCATGCGCGGCAACGTTGTCCCAGTAGAAATCACCGTCTACGAAGACCGCTCCTTCGACTTCATCCTGAAGTCCCCACCAGCAGCAAAGCTGCTGCTGAAGGCTGCAGGCCTGAAGAAGGGCTCCGGCGTTCCACACACCGACAAGGTTGGCTCCGTCACCTGGGATCAGTGCAAGGAAATCGCAGAGACCAAGAAGGCAGACCTCAACGCTCGTGACATCGAGGCTGGCGCAGCGATCATCGCTGGTACCGCTCGCTCCATGGGCATCACCGTTGACGGCGCTCCTGCGTAAGACAATTTCATGTGGCAGGGCCAGCTCCGGCCCGCTAAAACCACAACAATCCACCACATTTATCAATAAGGATTTGATTTAAATGAGCAAGAACTCCAAGGCATACAAGGCAGCAGCTGAGCTCGTTGACGCTGGCCGCCTGTACCGTCCAATCGAGGCAGCCAAGCTGGCTAAGGAAACCTCCTCCAAGAACTACGACGCAACCGTTGATGTTGCTATCCGCTTGGGCGTTGACCCACGTAAGGCAGACCAGCTGGTTCGCGGCACCGTTTCTTTGCCACACGGCACCGGTAAGGATGTCCGCGTAGCTGTCTTCGCTGAAGGCGAGAAGGCTACCGAGGCAGAGGCAGCAGGCGCTGACATCGTTGGCACCGAAGCACTGCTCGAGGCAATCAACGCTGGCAACCTGGACTTCGACGTTGCTATTGCAACCCCAGACCAGATGGCTAAGGTTGGCCGTGTTGCACGTGTCCTGGGCCCACGTGGTCTGATGCCTAACCCTAAGACCGGCACCGTTACCGCTGACGTTGCTAAGGCTGTTGCTGACGTTAAGGGCGGTAAGATCTCCTTCCGCGTTGACAAGGCTGCAAACCTGCACGCAATGATCGGTAAGGCATCCTTCGATGCTGAGAAGCTGGCTGAGAACTACGGCGCACTGCTCGAAGAGCTGTTGCGTATCAAGCCATCTTCCTCCAAGGGCATCTACCTGAAGAAGGTCACCCTGTCCACCACCAACGGTCCTGGTATCCCAGTCGATGGTTCTGTACAGAAGAACTTCGCAGAGTAATTTAGACACTCTGTCTTGCTAGTTTCTAGCTAACGCTCAGCGCCTCCATTTGTGTGGGGGCGCTTTTGCGATCCTGGTGAGTGTTTGGATGCTGCCGGATAGTATCGGGGCAACGGCATTCACCGTGGAGCTGTGCTTGTTGGGAGGATTAATGGAGAAAGCCGATGTGGGGAGGGCACATAATCTTTCCTACCCCCGCGACATGGTGGGGGCGAGCGTGTGCCTGACCGCGGGGACGTGGGAACCGGGGAAGCCGTGGCACGTTGTGGATTATGCGCAGGTAATTGGACACGGGGAGCAGGACTTCCAGTGCGCGGTGGACAACCTCTTTGCATGGCGGGCGCATAAAGCAGTAGGAGTGCGTGTGGTCGGGAAGCCTCAGCAGGGAAGCACTGTGCAGCTGCACTTTGGGCCAACGGTGTCACCGTGTCGGATTATTTCGGCCTCGCGGACTGAGGGGGAGGACGGTACTCGGCAGGCCGTTCTGGTCTATGGCACTGAGTATGGACACATAGAATGCGGTGAGGAAGCCTTCATTATTGAGATGAATTTGGAAGGCGAAGTTATTGGCAGATGCGTGGCGTTTTCGCAGCATTCCTGGTGGTTAGCGCGGTTATTTAGCGGTCCAGCGGGGGTCGTGCAAAGGTGGGCAACGCGGCGTTATGTGCGGGGAATGAAACCGCGATTTGGAAAATATGGTAGTGGGCGGTTAAAGTAAGCGTCGAAGTTTGAACGAACCTTTAAATGGTTCGTGCTCAAGTTTCACCGAAGACCGTAGGTTATCTGAGCAATAATCAGATCGAAGGTCCCCGCACTCACTGGGGCAGCCCACGCAGGAGACACTTGTTGCACTACAGAGTCTAAAAGACTTGATTGTGTGGCCTCGTGCTCTTGCACGGGGCTTTTTTGATGTTATGCATCTCAAAGGCTCCGGCGGAACATATAAGAGATGTTTTGAAAGGAGGCGAGTAAGAAAATGGCAAACCCAAAGAACACTGCTGACTTGGCTGAGCTGAAGGAGAAGATTGCAGAATCTGACTCCATCGTTATCACCGAGTACCGTGGCCTGTCTGTTGCACAGCTCCAGGAGCTGCGCACCAACCTGGGCTTTGACGTAGATTACTCCGTCGCCAAGAACACCCTCTTCAAGATCGCTGCCAACGAAGCTGGCATCGAAGGCCTTGATGAGCACCTGACTGGCCCAACCGCTATCGCCTTCATTAAGGGCGAAGCAGTTGACGCTGCAAAGGTCATTAAGAAGTTCAGCTCTGACAACGAAGCACTCGTTGTTAAGGCTGGCTACATGGATGGCAGCGCACTGTCTGCTGACCAAGTTAAGGCTATCGCTGACCTGGACAACCGCGAGACCACTCTCGCAAAGCTGGCTGGCGCTATGAAGGGCAACTTGGCAAAGGCCGCTGGCCTGTTCAACGCCCCTGCTTCTCAGGTTGCACGCCTCTCGGCTGCACTGCAGGAGAAGAAGGAAGCTTAAGTCGCACACATCGTGCGCAACATAAACCACACGCAATCGGATTGTGAAGAATCCGTTTACAGAAAGGATGCCTACCATGGCTAAGCTCACCAAGGACGAGCTCATTGAAGCGTTCAAGGAAATGACCCTCATCGAGCTCTCTGAGTTCGTTAAGGAATTCGAAGAGGTCTTCGACGTAACCGCTGCTGCTCCAGTTGCTGCAGTTGCTGCTGCACCAGGTGCTGATGCAGGCGCTGGCGCTGCTGAGGAGAAGGACGAGTTCGACGTTGTCCTGACCGATGCAGGCGCAAAGAAGATCGGCGTTATTAAGGCTGTTCGCGAAATCGTTTCCGGCCTGGGCCTGAAGGAAGCTAAGGAGCTCGTTGAGGGCGCACCTAAGGCTATCCTCGAGGGCGCAAACAAGGACGACGCTGAGGCTGCTAAGGCTAAGCTGGAAGAAGCTGGCGCTTCCGTCGAGCTCAAGTAATTTAGAGCTTAATTTCAAAAATCCTCCGCCAACTATTGGTTCACACCGATGGTTGCCGGGGGATTTTTCGATCCTTTGAGTTTCCCTTGAATTCTAGGCTTAGCGTCTAGTGGTCGCATGACGCGTGGCCTGGGAGCGGAGCGTTAGGCGAGGGGCGGGAGAGCTAGCGATTCGGTTCAATGAGGGCTCGTGCGGTATCCAGCGTTTGGATGGCTGACTCGGGGTTAAGTCGTACCAGTGTGAAGGCACTGATGATGAGCCCTGCGACGGCATCGACTCGCCGTTGTGCCTCAAGTGGCTCCAACTCGGGGAGGGCTGCGTTTACTCCGCGTTCGACAGCCCGGCGGAGCTCCTCTAAGTAGTCGGTGATAACCCGAGTAACTTCCGCATCGAGCACCAGGCTGGAACCGGAAGCGTTGACCAATAGGCATCCGGGAGCGGGATCGAAGTTTTCAAAAGCTGTGCTTAATCCTGTGAGGTAGTCGTTGAGCGCGTTGGCAGCGACGACATCAGCATGCAAAGGGCGCAGGCGGGGACGAACTACTTCATCCAGATAGTTGTCCACGGCGGCATCAAAAAGCCCACGCTTGGAACCAAAACTGTTGTAGATGCTCGAGCGGTTCAGCCCAGTTGCCTTTTCCAGCGTTGGCAGCGCGGTTTCTGCGTATCCATCGCGCCAAAATACGTCACGAGCTGCCCTAATAGCGGCCTCTCTATCAAATGCTGCAGTGCGTGACATTCGGGTACTTCCTCGTGATTTTGCCAATGGTAGTTACCAGCAGACTAGCTGAACTGACCGTTTCAGTATATATTTGAACCGTTCAGTTCAATAAGCGGCCGCAGATTGTCGCAATTGCCAGAAAGCCACCGCCATGCTTATCACCGGAGTTGTTCTCACCGGGCTAGCTGCCCTTATCCACGTGTATATCTTCTACATGGAATCTCTCGCGTGGACTAGCGATCGTGTACGTGCGCTCTTCGGCATGTCTGCGCAGGATGCGGAAAACACCAAGGAGATGGCGTTTAATCAGGGCCTTTATAACCTCTTTTTGGCTATTGCGGTCTTCGTCGGGGCGGTCTTTCTGGGCTTGGGCAACCAAGCAGTGGGTGCGACTCTGATTTTTGTTGGCGCGGGCTCTATGGTGGCAGCGGCCGCTATTCTGTTCATTTCTAGTGCTGATAAGCGGGGCGCTGCGTTGAAGCAAGGTGTGATTCCTGCTGTCGGTGTTGTGCTCCTCGCGATATCTCTGGTGCTGTAAATCCACATCAATTCGGAAATTTTAGGAAGTTTAAGCAAATGACAAACTCTATGAGCACACAGATCCAACTCATGAACCGTCCCAGCGGATGGCCTACCCATGATGATTTCCGTGTAGCCACGGTGGAGTATGGCGAGCTTGCGCCTGGGCAGGTGCGGGTCCGCAATGAGTTTGTCTCAGTTGATCCTTATATGCGCGGACGCATGAATGATGCGCGTAGCTATGTCGCTCCTTTTGCCCTGGGAGAAACCATTACTGGTGGTGCGGTTGGCCGTGTGGTTGAGTCAGCATCTGACTCTTTACCTGTGGGTACGCCGGTTCTGCACCAGCATGGTTGGACGGATGTCATTCAAGCGGATGCTGAGACTTTCCGCCCAGTGCCGGAGATTCCAGGTCAGCCATTGTCCGTGCACTTGCATATTGTGGGAATGACGGGGCTTACCGCATATGTCGGGCTGACGGCGATCGCGGGTCTGAAGGAAGGGGACACGGTCTTTGTCTCTGGCGCGGCTGGTGCGGTGGGTACTGCCGTTGGTCAGATTGCCAAGCATCTGGGCGCTGGCCGCGTAATTGGTTCAGCCGGCTCTGCGGAAAAAGTTGCGCTGCTGACTGAGAAGTATGGCTATGACGAGGCCTTTAATTACAAGGAAGTAAGCGTTCGTGAGCAGTTGGCGCTGTCCGCGCCGGAAGGCGTGGATGTGTACTTCGATAACGTCGGCGGTGATCACTTGGAAGCGGCGCTGGACGTAATGAACGACGGTGGGCGCATTGCCCTGTGTGGCGCCATCGCAGGATACAACTCCACTGACCGCACGCCTGGTCCGGATAATATGGCTAATATCATCACCCGCGGTCTGAAGCTCGAAGGCTTTACGCTTGCCAATTACCTGCACATTGCTCCGGAGTTCCGGGAGAAAATGTCCGCATGGTTCGCTGAAGGAAAAATCGTCTATGACGAAACCATCGTGGAGGGTATAGAGAACACCGTGGAGGCCTTCTTAGACATGATGCGTGGGGCGAATATCGGAAAGATGCTCGTCCGCGTTTAGCATGCCAGCGTCTAGCGCTTCTGCGTCTAGCGTGTCCGGGTGTAACGTTCCGGTCACTGTTACGGGAGGTGTAAAACCTTGAGGGGTTAGGCCTTTTGGCGTGGCCAGAAGGTGCCGACTAGGCCGAGCAGGATGATGAGACCACCTGCAATGAGCAGTGCGAGGCGAGCGGCATGGGCGGTGGCTTCACGCGGGATGTCATCGGCCTGCGCCAGCATCGTGGACATGTCTTCTTCGGTGCTTGAGGCATTCAACACAAGGGCGTCGTGGTCATGATTGCCTTCGCGGTCGCCGTAGAAGTCATGAATGTCTACGTCCATGCCAATGAGCAAACCGGTCTCTTGATCGACGTAGAGGTCACGGGTGCCAGAGTGGAAGAGGTAGCCGGCTTCGGTGCCGCCATCCTCGGTTTCGAGGGTGGTGGTGTTGAAGATGCCGGCATACAGGGTTGCTACGTTCTCTGGTTCGATTTCCTGGTGGTAGCGGAAGACCGTGCGTCCATCCATGTCGAGTTCTTCTTCAAAGACGGCATCGCGCGCTTGGCGCAGCGTGGGATCGAATGCCGGGTAGGTGGTCTTTTCAGCATTGGAAGGGAACTTGAACCAGTAGCCATCCACTGGTGCAGTCGCCATGGGGGAGGCCAGCTGGTAGCTGATATCCGCTTCGCTTTGCGCCTCACCGGTGACGCGGTCGATGGCGTAGTTCCAGATCTGCGCCTGAACTAAGTTCTCAATTGCATCATCTGAGCCGCGGAACGTGGATTCACCAATGCTGACCGTCGCGGTATCTTCATCCGATGGGTCTTGGATATCTACGTGCATCTGATAGGTCACCGGGCCCTCATAGGGCTCGGTTCCTTCCTCAGAGATTTCTTGCGCGTGCCCATCTTCATCGGTCAGTGTGTAGGTAGCGCCGGTGAGATCCAAGGGCAGCCGGGCACTAGAATGCAAAAACTGGGGAGCGACTATGCCCGCAACCAGCAACGCGACACCGAGACCTAGCAGCACAATGGATAAAACTCGAGACTTAGGCAGCATGGGAAACTAGTCTACCCGGCACATACTTAATTACCTGACGCGCGGGGCGAATAATTCCCAATCGATTGGTACGTGGTAGATTGCCGCCTGTAACCAAAACGTGACCAAAGTGGGTTGGTGAACGCCCTGACCCCGGGCCGCATTTGGTGAAATGGGAGAATTAAAGTTAGGCTCATGCTTGAAGCACACAGCGGGCCAAGTGGACCTCCAATCCGAAAACCTGCTGGTATGAGCTGCGCAGCACGGTAATAGTCCGTGTCGAATAAAAAAGTCAAGTCCGACTTTACATGGGGGCAAATTTGGACTAGGCTTGTTCGTTGCGCTGGAATCCGGATCTTCAGTGCGCATTTAGCCTTGACAAGTAGCGATGGTAAAGCTGATTTGACAGGGTGATTTTGTGCTATCTGACCCCGATTATTCCACAGCAGACCGAATGCTAAATCTACCAGCGGTTTTCGTTCCTCAAGGTGGTTCTTGAGTGGCGTTCCGCGTGAGGTGCTGGAAGGACCCATCTTGGCAGTCTCCCGCCAGACCAAGTCAGTGGCCAATATCCCTGGAGCCCCGAAGCGTTATTCGTTCGCGAAAATCAGCGAACCAATCGCGGTTCCGGGCCTCCTTGATCTACAACTTGAATCCTTTTCATGGCTCATCGGCACGCCTGAGTGGCGTGAACGTCAGCAGGAAGAGCGCGGCGCTGAAGCCCGCATTTCCTCTGGTCTAGAAGACATTCTGGAAGAGTTGTCCCCAATTCAGGACTACTCCGGCAACATGTCTTTGTCCTTGTCTGAGCCACGCTTTGAGCCGGTGAAGAACACCGTCGATGAGTGTAAAGAGAAAGACATTAACTACTCTGCACCGTTGTACGTAACGGCAGAGTTCATCAATAATGACACCCAGGAAATCAAGTCCCAGACTGTCTTCATTGGTGACTTCCCAATGATGACGGATGAGGGAACCTTCATTGTCAACGGCACCGAGCGTGTTGTTGTCTCCCAGCTGGTTCGTTCCCCTGGTGTCTACTTTGACCAGACTATTGATAAGTCCACGGAGCGCCCTTTGCACTCCGTGAAGGTCATCCCATCCCGCGGTGCGTGGCTGGAATTTGACGTGGACAAGCGCGACACCGTTGGTGTCCGTATCGACCGTAAGCGTCGTCAGCCTGTCACCGTATTGCTGAAGGCTCTCGGCTGGACCGAGCAGCAGATCCGCGACCGTTTCGGTTTCTCCGAGCTGATGATGTCAACTCTGGAGTCCGATGGCGTTGCCAACACCGACGAAGCTTTGCTGGAGATCTACCGCAAGCAGCGTCCAGGCGAGCAGCCAACCCGCGATCTTGCTCAGTCTTTGCTGGATAACTCCTTCTTCCGTGCAAAGCGTTATGACCTGGCTCGCGTGGGCCGTTACAAGGTCAACCGCAAGCTCGGCCTCGGCGGCGATCATGACGGTCTGATGACCCTGACCGAAGAAGATATCGCTGTCACCCTGGAATACCTCGTTCGCCTGCACACCGGTGAGCGTGAAATGAAGGCACCTAACGGTGACATCATTCCAGTAAGCACTGACGACATCGACCACTTTGGTAACCGTCGTCTGCGTACCGTTGGTGAGCTGATCCAGAACCAGGTTCGTGTTGGTCTCTCTCGCATGGAGCGTGTTGTGCGTGAGCGCATGACCACTCAGGACGCGGAGTCCATTACTCCTACCTCCTTGATCAACGTTCGCCCTGTTTCGGCAGCTATCCGTGAGTTCTTCGGAACTTCCCAGCTGTCGCAGTTTATGGACCAGAACAACTCGCTGTCGGGTCTGACCCACAAGCGTCGTCTGTCTGCGCTAGGCCCGGGTGGTCTGTCCCGTGAGCGCGCCGGCATTGAGGTCCGAGACGTTCACCCATCTCACTACGGCCGTATGTGCCCAATTGAGACTCCCGAAGGTCCAAACATTGGTCTGATCGGCTCTTTGGCTTCATATGCTCGCGTGAATGCGTTCGGCTTCATTGAGACCCCTTACCGCAAGGTTGAGAATGGCCAGGTTACTGACATTGTTCAGTACCTGACCGCGGACGAAGAAGACCGCTACTCCATTGCGCAGGCTGAAGTTGAGCAGGACGCTGATGGCAACATTATCGGCGACCGTATTGAGGTTCGCCTCAAGGACGGCGATATTGGCGTGACCGACGCTTCCGGCGTTGACTATGTTGACGTTTCACCACGTCAGATGGTTTCCGTTGGTACCGCAATGATTCCATTCTTGGAGCACGACGACGCTAACCGTGCGTTGATGGGTGCGAACATGCAGAAGCAGGCTGTTCCACTGGTCCGCGCTGAGGCACCTTATGTTGGTACCGGTATGGAGCTGCGCGCTGCATACGATGCCGGCGATGTTGTGATCACTCCGAAGGCTGGTGTGGTTGAAAACGTCAACGCTGATCTCATCACCATCATGGACGATGAGGGCATCCGCGATACTTACATCTTGCGTAAGTTTGAGCGCACCAACCAGGGCACCAACTACAACCAGACTCCATTGGTCTCCATGGGCCAGCGTGTTGAGGCTGGCCAGGTGCTTGCCGATGGCCCAGGTACCCACAACGGCGAAATGTCGCTGGGTCGTAACCTGCTCGTGGCATTCATGCCATGGGAAGGCCACAACTACGAGGATGCGATCATCCTGAACCAGCGCATTGTGGAAGAGGACATTTTGACCTCCATCCACATTGAGGAGCACGAGATTGATGCTCGTGACACCAAGTTGGGTGCAGAAGAGATCACTCGTGAGATTCCAAACGTGTCCGAAGATGTTCTTCGTGACTTGGATGACCGCGGCATCATTCGCATCGGTGCTGACGTGCGTCCAGGCGACATTCTGGTAGGTAAGGTCACTCCTAAGGGTGAGACCGAGCTGACCCCAGAAGAGCGTCTGCTGCGCGCCATCTTCGGTGAGAAGGCACGCGAGGTTCGTGATACCTCTATGAAGGTTCCTCACGGTGAGACCGGCAAGGTTATTGGCGTTGCTCGTTTCTCCCGCGATGACGATGATGATTTGGCACCTGGTGTCAATGAGATGATCCGTGTCTACGTTGCTCAGAAGCGTAAGATCCAGGACGGCGATAAGCTCGCTGGCCGCCACGGCAACAAGGGTGTTGTGGGTAAGGTTCTGCCTCCAGAGGACATGCCATTCATGTCGGACGGCACCCCAGTTGACGTCATCTTGAACACCCACGGTGTTCCACGTCGTATGAACATTGGTCAGGTTCTGGAGCTGCACTTGGGCTGGCTGGCACACACTGGCTGGACCGTTGACACCCAGGATCCTAAGAATGAGGAATTGCTGAAGACCCTGCCTGAGGAGCTTTATGACGTTCCTGCAGAGTCCTTGACCGCAACCCCTGTCTTTGACGGTGCTACCAACGAAGAGCTGACTCGTTTGCTGGCTTCTTCCAAGCCAAACCGTGACGGCGACGTCATGGTGAATGAGAACGGTAAGGCACAGCTTTTCGATGGCCGCTCGGGTGAGCCATACCAGTACCCAATCTCGGTTGGTTACATGTACATCCTGAAGCTGCACCACCTCATTGATGAGAAGATCCACGCACGTTCCACCGGTCCTTACTCCATGATTACCCAGCAGCCACTGGGTGGTAAGGCACAGTTCGGTGGCCAGCGCTTCGGTGAGATGGAGGTGTGGGCAATGCAGGCATACGGCGCTGCCTACACCCTGCAGGAGCTGCTGACCATTAAGTCCGATGACGTGGTTGGTCGTGTCAAGGTCTACGAGGCAATCGTGAAGGGCGACAATATCCCGGATCCAGGTATTCCTGAGTCCTTCAAGGTGTTGCTCAAGGAGCTACAGTCCCTGTGTCTGAACGTGGAAGTTCTTTCCGCAGACGGCACTCCAATGGAGCTTTCCGGCAGCGACGAAGATGATCTGGAATCCGGTTCTTCCATGGGCATTAACTTGTCCCGTGATGAGGGCTCTTCCGCAGACATCGCCTAATCGTGCACTTTTGGTCTTGAGCGTTCGCCACCACATATGGCGGCGAACGCTCAAGGCGCAGGAATTCGTTAAATAGACAAAATCCAATCAACTTCCTCCGTTTAAAGGAGGATGAAAGGGAGACGTTACGTGTTCGACGTAAATCTCTTCGATGAGCTTCGTATTGGACTGGCCACCGCCGACGACATCCGCCGTTGGTCTAAGGGCGAGGTTAAGAAGCCTGAGACCATCAACTACCGCACCCTGAAGCCAGAAAAGGACGGCCTTTTCTGTGAGCGTATCTTCGGCCCTACCCGTGACTGGGAGTGCCAGTGTGGCAAGTACAAGCGTGTCCGCTACAAGGGCATCATTTGTGAGCGTTGTGGCGTTGAGGTCACCAAGTCCAAGGTTCGTCGTGAGCGCATGGGCCACATTGAGCTCGCTGCTCCAGTAACCCACATCTGGTACTTCAAGGGCGTCCCATCCCGTTTGGGCTACCTGCTGGACCTGGCTCCAAAGGATTTGGAGCGCATCATCTACTTCGCAGCCAACATCATCACCTCCGTTGATGACGAGGCTCGCCACAATGACCTGTCTACTCTTGAGGGCGAAATGCTCTTGGAGAAGAAGGACGTTGAAGATGACGTTCAGGCTGAAATTGCTGAGCGCGCATCCAAGCTGGAAGATGACCTGGCTGCTCTTGAGGCAGAAGGCGCTAAGGCTGATGCTCGCCGCAAGGTTCAGAACGCTGCTGATAAGGAAATGCAGCACATCCGTGAACGTGGTGAGCGCGAAGTCGCACGCCTGGATGAAATCTGGAATACCTTCAACAAGCTTGCTCCAAAGCAGATGATCATCGATGAAACCATCTATGAAGAGCTTGTTGACCGCTACGAGGATTACTTCACCGGCGGCATGGGTGCAGAAGCTATCCAGACCCTGATCCGCAACTTCGACCTCGACGCCGAGGCAGAAGAGCTGCGCGATGTCATTAACAATGGCAAGGGCCAGAAGAAGATGCGTGCGCTGAAGCGTTTGAAGGTTGTTGCAGCCTTCCAGCGTTCCGGCAACGATCCAGCTGGCATGGTGCTTGACTCCATCCCAGTGATCCCACCAGAGCTGCGCCCAATGGTTCAGCTGGACGGTGGCCGCTTCGCTACCTCTGACTTGAACGACCTTTACCGTCGTGTCATCAACCGCAACAACCGCCTCAAGCGCATGATCGATCTCGGGGCACCTGAGATCATCGTGAACAATGAGAAGCGCATGCTGCAGGAATCTGTTGACGCGCTCTTCGACAACGGCCGTCGTGGCCGCCCAGTTTCCGGTCCTGGTAACAGACCACTGAAGTCCTTGAGTGACCTGCTCAAGGGTAAGCAGGGTCGTTTCCGTCAGAACCTGCTGGGTAAGCGTGTTGACTACTCCGGTCGTTCCGTTATTATCGTTGGTCCTCAGCTGAAGCTGCACGAGTGTGGCCTTCCAAAGCTGATGGCTCTCGAGCTCTTCAAGCCATTCGTGATGAAGCGCCTGGTTGAAAATGACTACGCGCAGAACATCAAGTCCGCTAAGCGCATGGTTGAGCGTCAGCGCCCTGAGGTGTGGGACGTTCTGGAAGAAGCAATTTCTGAGCACCCAGTTCTTCTGAACCGTGCACCAACCCTGCACCGCCTGGGTATTCAGGCATTCGAACCTAAGCTGGTTGAGGGTAAGGCTATTCAGCTGCACCCACTGGCTTGTGAAGCTTTCAACGCCGACTTCGACGGTGACCAGATGGCAGTTCACCTGCCACTGTCCGCTGAAGCCCAGGCTGAGGCTCGCGTTCTGATGCTGTCCTCCAACAACATCCTTTCCCCAGCGTCTGGTAAGCCACTGGCTATGCCACGTCTGGACATGGTGACCGGTCTGTACTTCCTCACCATGAACAAGCGCGAGGATGAAATTGGTGGCAACGGCCGCTACGCTCCTGCTGATGAGAACGGTCCTGCACAGGGCGTGTACTCCTCCTACGCAGAAGCAATTATGGCGTATGACCGTGGCGTATTGGGCCTGCAGGCTCCAATCAAGGTTCGTCTTGATCACCTGCGTCCAACTGAGGCTATTGAGGCAGCTCAATTCCCAGATGGCTGGACCAAGGGCGAGTCCTGGATGGCTGAGACCACCCTGGGCCGCATCATGTTCAACGAGCTCTTGCCATGGAACTACCCATACCTTGAGGGCGTCATGGTCCGTAAGGGCGGCTCCAAGGACATCGTTCTGCTCGGTGACGTCATCAATGACCTCGCTGTCAAGTACCCAATGATCACCGTTGCTCAGGTGCTGGACAAGATGAAGGATGCCGGTTTCTACTGGGCAACCCGTTCTTGTGTCACCATCACCATGCACGACGTTCTGGTTCTTCCAAATAAGACCGAGATGCTTGAGTCTTATGAGAAGGAAGCGGAGCGCATCGAGCGTAAGTTCTGGGAGCAGGGTGCACTGACCGAGCGCGAGCGCTACGACCGTCTGGTTGAGCTGTGGAAGGACGCAACCGATGCCGTGGGTAACGCGGTAGAGGCACTTTACCCTGATGACAACCCAATTCCGATGATCGTTAAGTCTGGTGCAGCAGGTAACATGCGTCAGATCTGGACCCTGGCCGGCATGAAGGGCATGGTTGTGAACTCCAAGGGTGACTACATCACCCGTCCGATTAAGACCTCCTTCCGTGAAGGTCTGTCGGTTCTGGAGTACTTCAACAACTCCCACGGTTCCCGTAAGGGTCTGGCGGATACCGCTCTGCGTACCGCTGACTCTGGCTACCTGACCCGTCGTCTGGTTGACGTTGCTCAGGACGTTATCGTCCGCGAGGATGACTGTGGCACCCGCCAGGGTGTGCGCGTCCCAATCAGTGAGGAAATCGCTGAGGGCACCTACGCTGTCCACGAGCTGTGGGAGACCTCAGCATCGGGCCGCGTTGTGGCAACCGACGTCAAGGACTCTGAAGGCAACGTCGTTGCTGAAGCAGGCGCTGACCTGACCGAAGAGCTCACCGATAAGCTGGTTGCTGCTGGTATTCCACAGGTTAAGGTTCGTTCCGTACTGACCTGTCAGACCCCAGCCGGCGTGTGTGCGAAGTGCTACGGCAAGTCCATGGCTTCTGGCCAGCTGGTCGATATCGGCGAGGCAGTCGGTATTGTTGCAGCTCAGTCCATTGGTGAGCCTGGTACCCAGCTGACAATGCGTACCTTCCACCAGGGTGGTGTCGGTGGCGATATTACCGGCGGTCTGCCTCGTGTTCAGGAGCTTTTCGAGGCTCGTAACCCGAAGAACCGCGCACCAATCGCTTCCGTCGATGGCACCATCTCCCTGTCCGATGAAGGTAACTTCTGGACTTTGACCATCACCCCAGATGATGGTTCGGACAACGTGGTCTACGAGAAGCTGTCGAAGCGTCAGGGCCTGGCTCAGGTACGTCGCCCGATGGAATCTAACCCGAATGCGATGATCGAGCGCTCCCTGCGCGACGGTGACCATGTCACCACCGGTCTTCGTTTGATGCGTGGCGCTGCTGACCCACATGACGTGCTCGAGGTTCTCGGTCGTCGTGGTGTGGAGAAGCACCTCATTGATGAGGTTCAGGCGGTTTACCGTACTCAGGGTGTGGCTATCCACGATAAGCACATCGAGATCATCATCCGTCAGATGCTGCGTCGCGGTACTGTTATCGATTCCGGTAACACCGACTTGCTGCCAGGTACCTTGGTTGACCTTTCTGAGGCACGCCAGGTCAACGCTGGTATGCAGGCAGAGGGCAAGGAACCAGCTCAGCTGCGTTCTGAGATTATGGGTATCACCAAGGCTTCCTTGGCTACCGAGTCTTGGCTCTCGGCCGCATCCTTCCAGGAGACCACCCGCGTGCTTACCGATGCCGCTATTAACAAACGCTCCGATAAGCTCATCGGTCTCAAGGAGAACGTCATCATCGGTAAGCTGATCCCAGCTGGTACTGGTATCTCCCGTTACCGCAACATCTCCGTTAAGCCGACCGAGGCTGCCCGCAATGCGGCATACTCGATTCCGACTTATGGCGATTCCATCTACGGCGATGACGGCTTCGGTGAGTTCACCGGCGCTTCCGTCCCACTGGATGAGGACTTCACCTTCTAAGGTGTAATCTCCCGACACAACACCCCGAATGCGGCGTCGATGTTCCTGGTCAATCAGGGCATCGACGCCGCATTCGTCTTTCTTACCGCCATCTGGTAACTGTTATAGGCACAACATTCATTTACGGGTGCTCGCAAGCAATGTGCGGGCTGAGAGCCATAGCGCAGGCGTTATGGAAACCGTCGAACTTGAACCGGATAATGCCGGCGAAAGGATAAAGAAATGGCTACTTTAGCTAACCCTGCCCAAGCTCAAGCGCGTCGAACGCTCCAGTGGCGGGTTGTGGACATCATCGTTGCTTCCATCTTGGCCGTGGCCTGTGGTCTGGTCTTCGTACTGTGGAACTCAGTCGGCTATGCGTGGTTCATGGCGATGGACGCGCTCACTCCAGGTCTCGGCGGCATGGCCACCGGCGTGTGGCTCATCGGTGGCGTCATCGGCGCACTCATCATCCGCAAGCCTGGCGCAGCACTATATGTGGAGACTCTTGCTGCTACGGTCTCGGCAGTCTTTGGTTCCCAATGGGGACCAGAAACGCTCTATTCAGGACTCGCTCAGGGCATCGGCGTTGAAATCGTCTTCGCTATCTTCCTGTACAAGCGCTTCAGTCTCTCCGTAGCAGTCCTCGGCGGTATCGGTGCCGCACTCGGTGCCTACGTACTGGAGCTATTCACTTCCGCCAACATTGCCAAGTCACTGGAGTTCAATCTCATCTACTTAACGTGCCTGGTCATCTCCGGCGCGCTTCTTGCTGGCGCCTTGGGCTTCTACGCCGTGAAAGCGCTGGCCAAGACTGGCGCCCTGGACCGCTTCGCTGTAGGACGTGAGCAGCGCGCTAACTAAATGCCACAGATTTACACGTCAGGGCTGACCTGGCAGCACGCCGGACGCACCCAGCCCGCAATTAATAACGTCTCTTTGAGCATCGAGCACGGGGAACGTATTTTGCTCGCCGGTGACTCAGGTTCGGGAAAATCCACCCTGCTCGCGGCTCTTGCCGGCGTACTCGGCGGCGATGATGAAGGCACGCTAGTAGGGGAGTTGCACATTGATGCATCCACCGTCGGACTTGTCCTCCAAGACCCTGATTCCCAGGTGATCGCCTCCCGCATTGGCGACGACGTCGCTTTTGGCTGCGAGAATTTGGGCCTTGAGCGCGATGAGATTTGGCGCCGCGTCCACGCAGCGCTTGAGATGGTTGGATTGAACTTAGATATCAACCATCCCACCGCCAGGCTTTCCGGTGGGCAGAAGCAACGCCTGGCACTCGCGGGAGTCATCGCCATGGGTGCTGAGGTCATCCTGCTTGATGAACCCACCGCCAACCTGGACCCCGAGGGCGCCGCCGATGTCATCGCCGCAGTAGCGCACACGGTTCAAGAAACCGGCGCAACTCTGATCGTTATCGAGCACAATTACTCCGAATGGGAATCAGTTCTTCACCGCGCGCTGGTCCTTGAGCACGGCGAGATTACCTACGATGGCGACATCGGACCTGCCATCGCCGCCCGCCGCGTCACGGGGTTACCGCAATCTCAGCCAGTGCCTGCCGATGCCCCCTCAGCCCTCTGGTCCACCGACCTCGTCTGCCGCTTTGGGCCACCGCGCACACTAGCAGTACCGGAAGGAGCTTCAACGGTTATTACCGGCGCAAACGGCTCCGGGAAGACCACCTGGTTGATGACCATGGCGGGGCTAATTCCACCGGTGTCCGGAGAGATTGGCTACGCAGCCAGTATTCACAAAGGTCTAGCCCCAAATCCACACAAATGGTCATCGGCACAGCTTGCGCACCGTATTGGCTATGTATTCCAAAACCCCGAACACCAATTCGTTGCCCGCAGCGTGATGGAGGAAATGCGCATCGGACCGAAGGTGATGGATGTGGATGTACCTGATGAGCGCATCGGTATGCTGCTGGAGCGTCTGCGGTTGAGCCATCTTGCTGATGCCAATCCTTTCACCCTCTCCGGCGGTGAAAAGCGCCGCCTTTCGGTAGCGACCGCCCTGGTCACCGCACCAAGTGTGGTTCTGCTGGATGAGCCCACTTTTGGCCAAGACCCGCAGACTTTCGCTGAGCTAGTCACCATGATTCGTGAACTCGTGGATAGCGGCGTCACGGTTGCCTCGATTACTCACGATGAGTTGTATATCGCAGCGCTTGCCGATGCCCACCTGCAGGTGAGTGCCCATGCCTAACCTATTGCGCGGCATGAATCCGCTTACCCGGATAGCAATAATATTGCTGATCACCACACCGCTGTTGCTCTCAGTGGACTGGGTGAGTGCCGCCGTATCTCTATCCATCACGCTGATTGGGGCGCCGCTGTGCGGCATGGGCCTGACGCGCCTGCTGAAGGTTTCTTGGCCTCTATTTATCATCGCGCCCATCTCCGGCATTTCCATGCTGCTTTATGCCCGCCCAAGCGGGGAGGAGTATTTCAGCTTCTGGCTAGCAACCATTACGGATAATTCCCTCCAGCTCGCGCTTGCGATGATGCTCCGAGTACTCGCCGTCGCGTTACCCGTTATTGTTCTCGCACGCGATATTGACCCCACGGAACTTGGCGATGCCCTTTCGCAAATCCTCAAGCTGCCTTCGCGCTTTGTTATTGGTGCAGTCGCCGGTGTGCGGATGCTCACGCTATTTCGCGATGACTGGCAAGCCATGGCTCAGTCCCGCCGTGCACGCGGCTTGGCAGATAGGGGAAAGATAGCGCATACCATCAGCATGTCTTTCGGTTTGCTGGTCCTTGCACTGCGACGCGGCGGGAAGCTTGCTACCGCGATGGAAGCCCGCGGATTCGGTTCCGCGCGAAAGCGCACCTGGGCGCGCACCTCCAAGCTGTGCCGCAAGGATTATGTGGTCATGCTGATTTCCGTGGTACTGGCAGCCATACCAGTAATCATCGCTGTTTCCACTGACTCGTGGCGATTCTTCGGTCTTTAAAGCGCAAGCGGAAAGCCATATTCGGCAACGGAAACAGCGAAAGTGGTAACGTCGAAGGGTAGATCAAGCCCCAGCGGCGCTGTTGCAACCCGAGCGGCACCGCCTGGCCTGGGAGAAATACACTGATGACTGAAGTTATAAGAACTTACCTTGACCCTGCGGCGGAAGACAGCGGCCTTGTACCAGGGGATGTACCTTCGGAAGTATTCACTGACACTGAAATCACCGTGGTACCCGGCATGGATAGTGCCGAGGATCCGGCGGAGACTGACACGTTAGAACAGGGACAATCACTCCTACGCGACAAAGTTATGGCGCTGGTGGCTGCACGCAAGAAGCCGATGAAACCAGTTACGGTGCTGTTGGATGGGCCGTCTGGCTCCGGCAAGACGTGGTTTGCGGCGCGGTTGTCGGAGTTTACCCAATGGCAAACGGTGCACCTGGATGAGTTTTACCCCGGCTGGCACGGTCTTGCCCAAGGCAGTGAGATGGTCGCGGACCAAGTATTACGCAAGATGAACCCCGGCTTTTGGCGCTGGGACTGGCACGCCAACGCACCTGCTGAGTGGTACAGCCTCGACGGCCGTGATGACCTGATTGTGGAGGGAGTGGGCGCGATATCACCGGAGAATATCCAGGCGGCATCGGCACGCGGCACAGTAATCACGGTGATGGTGACCGGCCCACGGACGGCCCGACGCACCCGCGCACTGGAGCGCGACGAAGGCTACGAAGACTGGTTTGAGACCTGGGAACGCCAGGAAGCCACGCATTTTGAGGAGCTATTCGATAAGGAAGTTTCACCGGACCTTGTGTGGGAGTGGCGATATCAGACCGAAGCATAAATGCTGCCCGTGACGCGTTTTGTTAAAACTGCACGGGCTTTGGTAGTGTTAGCCGAAGTTCGTTACATTTTGTGACGAAGAGTCTGATCCTTTTCTCAGTATTTATCGCCAGTCAGTTGTGACTCGGTGGGGAACAGGTATCTGGACACGCGGTAGGACCCCGGATAAGAGTCCTCATTTTTGCGTGTTTAGGCACCTGTTTCGCACCGAAGAGCTTGTGGCAGCTAAAGATGCTGAGGCTAAGAATTTTCTACGAAAGAAAGACTGATTATGCCAACTATTCAGCAGCTGGTCCGCAAGGGCCGCCATGATAAGCGCGCTAAGGTCGCTACCGCTGCGCTGAAGGGTTCCCCTCAGCGTCGTGGTGTTTGCACCCGCGTTTACACCACCACTCCTAAGAAGCCTAACTCCGCTCTGCGTAAGGTTGCTCGTGTGCGCCTGACCACCGGTATTGAGGTTTCCGCATACATCCCAGGCGAGGGCCACAACCTGCAGGAGCACTCCATGGTGCTCGTTCGCGGTGGTCGTGTGAAGGACCTTCCTGGTGTTCGCTACAAGATCGTCCGTGGCTCCTTGGATACCCAGGGTGTTAAGGACCGCAAGCAGGCTCGTTCCCGTTACGGCGCAAAGAAGGGACAGTAAACTAAAATGCGTAAGAATGCTGCTCCAAAGCGTCCTGTAGTCAAGGATCCAGTTTACAACTCTGAGCAGGTCACCCAGCTCGTAAACAAGATCCTGCAGGACGGCAAGAAGTCCACCGCAGAGCGTATCGTTTACGGCGCTCTGGAAATCTGCCGCGAGAAGACCGGCACCGATCCAGTAGGTACCCTGGAAAAGGCACTGGGCAACATCCGCCCTGACCTTGAGGTTCGTTCCCGCCGTGTTGGTGGCGCAACCTACCAGGTCCCAATCGAGGTTCGTCCAGGCCGTGCTAACACCTTGGCACTGCGTTGGATGGTTACCTTCACCCGTCAGCGTCGCGAGAACTCCATGATCGAGCGCTTGGCAAACGAGATCTTGGATGCATCCAACGGTCTTGGGGCTTCCGTTAAGCGTCGCGAAGACACCCACAAGATGGCTGAGGCAAACCGCGCCTTCGCTCACTACCGCTGGTAATTTGTGGCTAACTATGACCCGAGCACCACATTAACCAGCATGCGCCCTTAAAGGCACGCATGCTGGGAAAGAATAAATTAATAATGTGACTGCTCGGGTCATCGTTTTCTCTTGACCAAGAGTAAACACTTGCCGCAAACGCGCTGTTGAACTGGTCTATAGCAAGTCTTAAGATAAATTTCATCTCAAAATTCGCTTTCTGGGCTGCTAAGTAGCGTAAAGAGTGGCAAGATTGATCGAGAACTAATGTACGTAACTGCGTTTGGGCTTAAGCTTCCGTGAAGTTCGGCCCGGGCGTGACAACCAACGAGTTGGGGTATTAACCGTGGCACAAGAAGTGCTTAAGGATCTCAAGAAGGTCCGCAATATCGGCATCATGGCTCACATCGATGCTGGTAAGACCACCACGACCGAGCGTATTCTCTTCTACACCGGTATCAACCGCAAGGTAGGCGAGACCCACGACGGTGCTTCCACCACTGACTGGATGGAGCAGGAGAAGGAGCGCGGTATTACCATTACCTCCGCTGCTGTTACCTGTTTCTGGGAAGGCAACCAGATCAACATCATCGACACCCCGGGTCACGTTGACTTCACTGTCGAGGTTGAGCGTTCCCTGCGTGTCCTGGACGGCGCTATTGCTGTCTTCGATGGTAAGGAAGGCGTTGAGCCACAGTCCGAGCAGGTGTGGCGTCAGGCTGCGAAGTACGACGTTCCACGTATCTGCTTCGTGAACAAGATGGACAAGATGGGTGCAGACTTCTACTACACCGTCGGTACCATCGTTGACCGCCTGGGCGCTAAGCCATTGGTTATGCAGCTGCCTATCGGCGCTGAAGATGACTTCGATGGCGTTGTTGACTTGCTCGAGATGAAGGCCCTCATGTGGCCAGGCAAGACCGAAATCGGCACCGAGGCAACCGAGGCTGAGATTCCTGCTGACTTGGTCGACAAGGCTAATGAGTACCGCGAGAAGCTCGTTGAGGCTGTTGCTGAGTCCGACGAAGAGCTCATGGAGAAGTACTTCGGCGGCGAAGAGCTGACCATCGAAGAGCTCAAGGCTGGTATCCGCAAGATGGTTATCAACTCTGAGATCTACCCTGTTTACTGTGGTACCGCTTACCGCAACAAGGGCGTTCAGCCACTGCTCGACGCAGTTATTGACTTCCTGCCAAACCCACTGGACGTGGGCGAGGTTCACGGCCACGCTGTGGGCAATGAGGATGAGGAGCTTACCCGTAAGCCTTCCATCGACTCCCCATTCTCCGGTCTGGCGTTCAAGCTTGCTGCTCACCCATTCTTCGGTCAGCTCATCTTCGTTCGCGTCTACTCCGGTCGCGTACAGCCGGGTGATGAAGTTCAGAACACCACCAAGGGTAAGAAGGAGCGCATCGGTAAGCTGTTCCAGATGCACGCCAACAAGGAAAACCCTGTTGATGATGCAGTAGCTGGTAACATCTACGCTGTTATCGGCTTGAAGGACACCACCACTGGTGACACCCTGTCTGACCGCGCAAACCCAATCATCTTGGAGTCCATGGACTTCCCAGATCCAGTTATCAAGGTCTCCATCGAGCCTAAGACCAAGGCCGACCAGGAGAAGCTGGGTACCGCTATTCAGAAGCTTGCTGCTGAGGACCCAACCTTCACTGTTGAACTGGATGAAGAGTCCGGCCAGACCGTTATCGGCGGCATGGGCGAGCTGCACCTGGATGTTCTTGTTGACCGCATGAAGCGTGAGTACAAGGTCGAGGCAAACATTGGTAACCCACAGGTTGCTTACCGCGAGACCATCCGCAAGAACGTGGAGTCCCTGGACTACACCCACAAGAAGCAGACCGGTGGTTCTGGTCAGTTCGCAAAGGTTATCGTCTCCATCGAGCCTTATAACCCAGATCCAGCTGAGCTGGAAGAGGGCGAGTCCGCAACCTACAAGTTCGAGAATGCCGTTACCGGTGGCCGTATTCCAAAGGAATACATCCCATCCGTTGACGCCGGTATTCAGGACGCAATGCAGTACGGCTACCTCGCAGGCTTCCCACTGGTCAACATCAAGGCAACCCTGGAAGACGGCGCTTACCACGACGTTGACTCCTCGGAAATGGCCTTCAAGTTGGCTGGTTCCCAGGTTCTGAAGGAAGCTATCGCCAAGGCAAAGCCAGTTCTGCTGGAGCCTTTGATGGCAGTGGAAATCACCACTCCAGAAGAGTTCATGGGCGATGTTATTGGTGACGTTAACTCCCGTCGTGGCCAGGTCAACGCAATGGAAGACCGTGCTGGTGCCAAGTTGGTTAAGGCAAAGGTTCCACTGTCTGAGATGTTCGGCTACGTTGGCGACCTGCGTTCCCGTACCCAGGGCCGTGCGAACTACTCCATGGTCTTCGACTCCTACGCTGAGGTTCCTTCCTCCGTTGCTCAGGAGATTATCGAAGAGCGCACCGGCGGCTCCAAGTAATTCTCCCTTCGTTGTCTGAATAGAGGTCGGTGAGCGCACAAGCCAGTTGCGCTTACCGATGCCCCCAGGCAGCCCAGGTGGGTAGGGGTCACGCTGAACCAGCATGATGTTATCTACTGGTTGAGCTGGCCGTTACCCTCCTAGGATCCTAATGATTCCTGTCGAGGACTAACGTCCGCACAAATCTTCCGCGGCGTCTTTTCATACCGCCTTTAGCTGGTTTGAAAAATCCGTGGCATAAATCTAGGATCGTGTAACTGGCACGAAAAGAAAGAGTCATTTGCACCAAGACATATCTCTTGGGATATTCTTAGTGCAGTGACAATTGTCAACCACGTGGCTGCGAAAGTCGTAGTCACAATGAAGTCCAGGAGGACATACAGTGGCAAAGGCTAAGTTTGAGCGTTCGAAGCCGCACGTAAACATCGGCACCATCGGACACGTCGACCACGGTAAGACCACCACCACCGCTGCTATCACCAAGGTACTTGCAGAGCAGTACCCTGAGGAGAATGAAGCATTCGCTTACGACATGATCGATAAGGCTCCTGAGGAGAAGGAGCGTGGTATTACCATTAACATCTCCCACGTTGAGTACAACACCCCTAAGCGGCACTACGCACACGTAGATGCTCCAGGCCACGCCGACTACATCAAGAACATGATTACCGGTGCTGCTCAGATGGACGGCGCTATCCTGGTTGTTGCTGCAACCGACGGCCCTATGCCACAGACCCGTGAGCACGTTCTGCTTGCTCGCCAGGTTGGCGTTCCTTACATCCTTGTTGCACTGAACAAGTGTGACATGGTTGATGATGAGGAAATCATCGAGCTCGTTGAGATGGAAGTTCGTGAACTTCTGGCTGAGCAGGAATTCGACGAGGAAGCTCCAATCGTTCATATCTCCGCACTGGGTGCACTGAACGGTGAAGAGAAGTGGGTACAGTCCGTTGTTGACCTCATGCAGGCATGTGACGACTCCATCCCAGATCCAGTTCGCGAGACCGACAAGCCATTCCTGATGCCTATCGAGGACATCTTCACCATTACCGGTCGTGGCACCGTTGTCACCGGTCGTGTTGAGCGCGGTCAGCTGAACGTTAACGAAGACATCGAGATCATCGGTATCCAGGAGAAGTCCCTCTCCACCACCGTTACCGGTATTGAGATGTTCCGTAAGATGATGGACTACACCGAGGCTGGCGACAACTGTGGTCTGCTTCTGCGTGGTACCAAGCGTGAAGAGGTTGAGCGCGGCCAGGTTGCTATTAAGCCAGGCGCTTACACCCCTCACCGCAAGTTCGAGGGCTCCGTCTACGTCCTGAAGAAGGAAGAGGGCGGCCGCCACACCCCATTCATGGACAACTACCGTCCACAGTTCTACTTCCGCACCACCGACGTTACCGGTGTTGTGAAGTTGCCTGAGGGTGTTGAGATGGTCATGCCTGGCGACAACGTCGACATGTCCGTTGAGCTCATCCAGCCAGTTGCTATGGACGAGGGCCTGCGCTTCGCTATCCGCGAGGGCTCCCGTACCGTTGGTGCTGGTCGTGTGACCAAGGTTATCGAGTAATTCTTTACTCCTAGCTAACCTTTCAACCCGCCTTTCTCGATTCTGAGAAAGGCGGGTTTTGGCGTTTTCCACCAAGCCTTGAATTCTTAGCACCTACGCAAAAGTCGGGCCCAGAGTTTTCTCTTGGCCCGACTTTTCTATTTTGTTGTGCGTTAGCCCGAAGTACGCAACCCTGTTGCCAGACCGTTCATGGTCACCTGGATAGTCTTTGAAACCAAGAAGGAATCATCACCAGCACGGTATCGACGGAGCAGCTCAATCTGAATCGCATTCAACGGCAGCAAGTATGGGTAGCGGCGCTGAACCGACCGTTCAAGACGCTCATTGCCCGCCATCAGGGACTCATGGCCAGTAATCTTGTGAAACACTTGGCGCGTGAGTTCATATTCTTCGGTGATGGTGCCAAAGACACGTTCTGCAACCACTGCGTTATCAACCAGCGTGGAGTAATTCTTGGCCAAGCCCATGGATGCTTTACCCATTACCTGCGCCATGTTGTCGAGTACTGACCTAAAGAATGGCCACGCGCGGTAGAGCGCAGACAAATCCTGCCATCGCGCTTCACTATCGCCCGCCCACTGTGCTATGCCGGTGCCCACCCCGAACCAGCCTGGCAGGTTCACGCGGGACTGCTGCCACGACAGCACCCACGGAATCGCACGCAGATCTGACACCGCCGTCGTCTGCTTCCGTGCGGTGGGCCGCGATCCCAGGTTGAGTTCACCAATCTCATGCAGGGGAGTGGACTGCGTGAAGTAATCAATGAACCCTTCATCCCCGCGCACCAAATCGCGGTACTTCTGTCCGGCCAATTCCGCGATCTCACGCACAATGGCATAAGCACGCTCCGGTTCATTGAGCTTCTCAGTATCGAGCAATGATGCTTCGAGTGTTCCTGCGACGAATGCCTCCAGGTGCCTGCGTGCTGAGGTAGGCGTGCCATAGCGGGCGGAAATGACTTCGCCTTGCTCCGTGATACGCACCGAACCCCGCACGGCTCCTTCCGGCTGCGCCAAGATGGCATCATAAGTCGGTCCGCCACCACGGCCGACGGCACCGCCGCGACCGTGCGAGAACCGCAGCCCAATCCCGTGTGCTTCACAGGCGGACACAATAGCCAATTGCGCGTCATAGAGCGCCCAATTCGCCGAAAGATAGCCGCCGTCCTTATTGGAGTCCGAGTAACCCAAGACAACCTCTTGAATATCACCTCGGGCCCGCAGGTACTGCCGATACACAGGAACATCCCACAACTGCTCAAGAATGGCCGCGCCGGCTTTCAAATCATCGATGGTCTCAAAGAGCGGTGCGATATCCACCGACCCCACTAGGCGCCCTGTGCTTGGGTCATAGCGCAGCAATCCCACTTCTTTCAGCAGCACCATCGGCTCCAGAATATCGCTGACGGTGCCCGTCATGGACACGATGCAATGAGGAATCACCCCTTCTCCCAATAATGCTACGGCTTCTGCTGCTGCGCGGAAGATGCCCAATTCCTTTTCGGTGTCCTCGCTAAAACGCGATGACCAGGAGAACGTTAATGGACGCGCCGACTTCAGCTCAGCAATCAACAGTTCACGCTTGGTGGGCTCATCGAGCGCTTCGTAACTGGCACTGACACCGGCGGCAGCAAAGAGCTCACTCAACACGGCCTCGAAGGAATCCGAGTTTTGTCTCAAATCTAAAGCATTGAGGTGGAAGCCAAAGGTATCCACTGCCGTGCGAATCCGCAGCAACCTATCATCCGCGATGATGCCATCATTGAAGTGACGCAGCGAGCGATCGATGACATCCAAGTCCGCCTTGAATTGCGCGGGATTCGCGTAAGGATCAAATCCACTCTCTATAAGCTCCCCAGCAACAGAAGCCCGCGTTGCCACCATTCGGCCATGCACTCCATGGATTGCGCGGCGATAAGGCTCATCCACGCGAGAGGGCACGTCATTATTGCCGCCCGCCGCCAGTTCCTGTAATTCACCCGAAGATTGTGAATAGCGGTCGGACAAGCTCAACTCGCGTTCCAGCTCGCTCAGCTCATCCACGTAATACTTCAGGACGGTATCCGCTGCCTTGCGGGTGGCGTAGGTTAGCGTGTCACCCGTGACAAAAGGATTGCCATCATGGTCACCGCCGATCCAGGAACCCGTCCGCACGACTTGCCGGTTCGGAACCGCTGCACCGAAAACCTTGCGCAATCCCGCCACCGTGTCGCGGTTGATTGCCGGCACCTGGTCCAACAAGCTCAGCTTGAAGTAGCGCAGGCCGACGTTGACTTCATCTTCAATCGTTGGACGCGCGATACGAATCAGCGCGGTCTGCCACAACATCGTCATCCGCAAGTGCGCCTCGCGCTCAATTGCCTCCAAGCGCGCCTCGCGCCGCGGGGTTACCGGCTGCGCCAGAATCCCGTGGCGTTCTTTTAACAACGCAATGAGACGCTTTTGCACATCAAAGACGGTACGCCGACGGGTTTCGGTCGGGTGGGCAGTAAAGACCGGTGATACTTGCGCATTTTCCAGAACCCGCAGCACGTCCCCGGCATCCACACTATCGGTGGCCGCCAGCTTCGCGAGCACCCCGTCCAAGGACGCATCCGGTGCCTTTTCACCTGAGTCCTCACGCGCGGCAAGGGCTGTCTCATCATCTAAGTCCTCGGCGATATTCGCCATCAGTGCAAAGTGGCTAAACGCACGCGCCACCAGGTTGATTTTCTGCTCGTCCACGGTTCGAAACGTCCGCAGCAGTGCCTGTGCATCTTCCTCACCGCGCGCTACCCCGAAAGCCAGCTGCCTGGTGCTTTCCACAAGCTCAAAGACATCTTCCCCTTCTTGCTCAGCAATTACTCGGCCCAGAATTCGGCCGAGTAAGCGGATATCATCGCGTACCTGTTCGCTCATTGCGCTGTGCGTCCCTTCAATGCAAAATCGTGATACCGAACATAGCTTAGCCCGCCGAACTAACCCGCGTTGGCTGTATCGCCAACCAACGTGATTAAAGTGAGAGCCATGAAAGATCCCACGCGCATTGATGACGTTCTGAGTGTCGTCCGCGATGCTTGGGCCGGCCAGCCTGATCTCACGCTGCCCACGCTGATGGCGATGGCCGCGAACCAAGGAATCGGGTGGGGCAGCAGCGATGATGAGCTCATGGAGTTCCTTCACCGCACTGCGTGGGACTATCCACCTGAGATTTCCCCTGAAAATCTTCACTCCGGCGTGCTGATCACCACCATGGATAAAGGGCTGCGCATTTCGCTTACCGATGCCCACGTCATCGTCCGCCGCACCCCCTCCCACCAAACAGTGGTGTGGCAATACGACATCTTTCGCACGACGTCACCAGGTTTCCCACTGGTCATCACAGATACTGCGGGAATTGATCACCGCTTGGGCATTACGGAACGCATCACCCGCATTAATGACAAAAAGAAAGTCGCCGACCTCACCCGACTTTCTCGGGAGAATATCGGCGACAGTGTCTTTGTCATCCTCACCAGCAGCGGCGAAACCGTGACGTTGTCACGAAGGCTGGAGATTAACTCCACACAGCGGCGCAGCCTGGATGTCACCACTCATCAGTGGACAAGGATCCTGTCCCATGACCCGTTTATCGTGCAGCTTGCCGGCGGCAACGAGCTCAACCTGGGAACCCTCACCCAGATCCTGCTCGCAGAAACCTAGAATTTCACTATTGCTTGCCCACTTTATCGAAGTGCAAGTTATAAACCGTCGCGATATCCGCATCCGGAAACGCAGCGCGGAAGTCAGCTTCGTACTGCTCGATGAGGCGGCGAACATCGCTCAATGGGGTTGTTGCCTTTGCCAGCACCGTAAACGTTAAGGTCTGTTGCTTGTCCACCACGGTGGCTTTGCTCTTGGCGCTTTCAATGCCTGGTTCCGCTGCGATTGCTTGCGCGATACCTTGTGCAGCTTGGTTGAACAGAGTCTTCACCGCGCCCTGGTCATCACTCACCGCAGCTTCCACAGAATTGAAACGGTGGGTACGGATATTCGCAATGGCCATCCAAATCCCAAAGAATAGCGCCACGATTCCCACAGCGATCAGTGCGTAGACATACCAGCTTTGCTCAGGAATCCCAGCCCACACATCATGCTGAACCCACTCGGCTAAGTATCCCGCAAATTCCACGTTGAAGTACATCAATACCGGCCACACACCCAGCACGATGAGAATCAGCGAGAGGATGATGAAAATTGTGCGGTCTGTGCCGCGTAATGCCTTAGACATTGTTTCCCAACTCCTGCTTCTTCTCTACTTCAACTGCGACCTCGACTTTGGTACCCAGGTCCGTTAGCGCCTCTTTGACGCTTTCGGTCACCCGTTCAGCCAGCATCGGGTCATTGACATCACCAGCGATAGTGACCTCAACCTTGAGACCCTTCTTGGTATTGCCCGTGGTCCGAGTCTGCGCCGTGCTGACACCCGGAATCTGACGTGCCGTTCCGGAGACTAGACGCGCGATATCGACTGGGCGGATCCACATGGAAGTCTGGGCGGTAGACGCGACAGGCACATGCGTCATGCGGCCTGGGCGCACCGCGATGAGGAAAAATAGAAGGCCGACCACAATGGAGCCCACACCAGCCCACACCATCCACATCGGCAACGGCGGCGTTCCAATCAACTCAAAGACCGGTGCCGTCCACAGCTCACGCGTGGAATCGGAGTAGGTCACCCACACATCACGCCAAGCCACGCATGCGAGCGCAATAAGCGCCAATCCGAGCAGCACCGACAACCACTTCACCGGTGGCGCCAGACGTGGTTGTTTGCCGATAGGGCCACCTTCTGCGGGCAGCGTCGAATGCGCGGCGGTTACATAACCCGCATCGGAAGTCCGTGCCGTTTCATTCTGCGGCTCAGCAACCTTCAGCGTGGTGTCTGGGTCATTGGTGGACTTAAACTCCACCGTCTTGAAAGAAGGATCCTCACTCATGACCAAAAGCTCCTTATCTCCGGCTTCCTTACTTCCAGTTCATTGACCTCAATGTGGCGCAATTGCACTGGTTTTGGTGCCTGCACTCGGACCGGATCCGGATTAGCGGATTCCACGTGGATCTCACGCAAAGGCATCTCATCGGCAACCTCGATTTTTTTCAGCTCATGCTCACGCGGGGTGGAATCTGGCACAAAGACCTCCTCCAAAGGATTACTCACTTCACCACTCGGGCGAATCTCTACTTCCTTGGGCGCATCCACGGAACGAACATCCTTGGGCTCCGGAGTACTGACGGATGCCACCTTTGCCCGGTTAGTCCACTGCTGCGCGTCATATTGCGTTACGGACGTCGAAGATGACCTTGTTACCGGATGGTTCACCTTCGTTGGGGACACAGCTGGAATAGCCGCATGAAAAGTAACCGGAGCAGCAACTGCAGAATTAGTAATGCGAGAACCAGGTTCCACGTGTCCGACGGTGATATTCACACGAGTGGTGGAATAGCCAGTGAATTGCTCAATCGCAGAGATAATCGCCGCGCGAGTTTGCGCCGCCACCTGCGTGACAGGTGATGGCCAGGTTACCGCGATGGTCGATTCGACCGCGACCATGCGTGTATCCGGATCGGCTTGAACAATGCTGCGGGGATACCCGCGACCGCCAATACCGGCGAGTTTCGCATCGATAGAGACAGTGCCGGGGACAGACTTGATCGCTTGGGCAACAATGCGCTCGAGGCTGCGAACGCTGATCTCTGTGGTGCCCGGGGCGTCAACAACGTGGACACCACCGGCATCAACTTCTGGTGCATGTGGTGTGATTGTCATTAGCCGCGGCCTTTACCAATAATGTTATTCCAGATTTCGCCCAGATTGATGCGTCCATCGAAGTGCGCGCCGATGACACCACCGACGGCGCCCAGAACGATAGCCAAAATGAGCAGCGACCAAGCGTTGGTCAAGATGGCGATCGCTAATAAAATGCCCAATGCGACGCCAATATAGGTGTAGTTCTGCATAAGAACTCCTTCGCTGTGTGGATGAGGGATTTAGTTAAAAATATTTATGCGTGGCGGGCTTCAGCTATTTCTGCGGCTTCCACGCCAGATACCGCGTCAGCAAACGTGACGTCCACGCGCAGCAGTTCCGGGCAGGCGCCTAGCGCTGCGGCCCGGATTTCATCGGCAAGCAACTGCAAAACCTTCTCTGCCGAAACATCCACTACGACATGAATCTCAATAGCGGTGTCTTCACGTGGCGAAGGTTTGCGGATACCAGTTACGCGTTCACCGGCAAAAAGAACAGAAACCTCCCCGAAAGTGCCCGAGGACAAATCAGCCACGCCAGAAAGCGCCAGCACTTCGGCTTTGATGCGCTTTGCGGTTGCGGCATCAAGTTCAAAGCGCGGGGTGCGATGAGCAGGCGTTGGGGAAGTGGTCATAAAGATGAGACTTTCTGTGTCCAGGACTTAGAAGTGGTTGATCGCAGGGTTCTGCTGCTGTGTCACGGACTGGGAGGCGGACTCTTCTGGCGCTTCCTCATTCTTCTCATTAGGAAGCTTGACGTCATGGACAACAACGTCCACGCGCTCGACCTCCAGGCCGGTCATGCGCTCAATGGCGTTGATGATGTTGCGGCGAATTGCCTCAGCCAACTCGTGGATGGCCACGCCGTATTCAGCACTGATGGCAACCTCAATGGAGGACACACCCTCATTCACAGACACCGAAACGCCCTGGCGAACATCTTCATTACCGCCGAAAGACTCGCGGATGGAGCCCACCAGACGTGCACCGCCGCCGCCAAGTGCTGCAACACCAGAAACTTCGCGTGCTGCAATACCGGCAATCTTGGACACAACGGCGTTATCGATGGTGGTGGTGCCGTACTCGGTCTCCAAGTTCTCATTGACCTTGCGTGGGGTCTCTGCCACATCAGTGGTCGCATTGGTGGTTGCCTCAGCGACGGTCTTTGGGGTTGGGGTCTCGTTGTTGTTGTCGTTATTAGTGTTGTCAGCCATGATATTTCGCTCGCTTTCGAAAAGTTTCGTCAGAAATTTCAGTGTGGCGCCTTAAAAACAAGGCGAACAAAATTAAGCTTACGCAAAAGTCATCAACCGAGTTTCTGCGCGGGAAAATCTTTAACGAAACTAGATCGAACCGTTATTAAAAAGTTTTCTCGATAACATAAGTGATTTACGCTGTTAGATGCTTACCGATGCCACCTAAACGTGAAATTCCTAACGTTTTGAAAAACGGTTTGGAAAATGCCTCTTAGCATGCTTAAATACATAGGTTGCCTTAACACGTCGCAGCATGCGGCGCTGGTAGGGCGAACATGACACCTTCGATGTCCGTGTCGTGGCTTTCGCTGCGGCGCAATGGCAGGAAGGCTGGTTCATCGGGCGATGTCCGCGCTTTAGCAGAGGCAACCCGAGATACCAGACCGGAGAAGGAGCATGGCAAATGAACAGCGGCAGTATACGTAAGGTAATGCGTGCCACGCATAATGCGTGATTACACCATCCTCCTTATTGATTGTGACCATTTTATGGCTACTGACTCTGCCTGGACATTTGACCAGGCTGCAGCAGCTGTCATGAAGTCAGAATCCAACTGGCGTTGCGCCCAGGCTCTTTGCCCGGACAACGTTATAGAGAACATCGAGAAGCAATTCCCCACCGCTTCGCGCCCCGGATACGCCGGGAATGTGAAAGTGGGGAAGCGAGGAAGAGGATAAGCGTGGCGGGACAAAAAATCCGCATTCGGCTGAAGGCCTACGATCACGAGGCAATCGACGCTTCTGCAAAGAAGATCGTTGAGACGGTAACCCGCACGGGTGCTCGTGTTGTCGGCCCGGTGCCACTACCGACCGAGAAGAACGTATACGCCGTTATTCGTTCTCCACACAAGTACAAGGACTCTCGCGAGCACTTCGAGATGCGCACCCACAAGCGCCTCATCGACATTCTCGACCCAACCCCGAAGACCGTTGACGCTCTGATGCGCATCGATCTTCCGGCAAGTGTCGACGTCAATATCCAGTGATCGACGAATAAAACTTTGGTGGAGAAATAATAATGACTAACGAGATCAAGGGCATTCTGGGCAAGAAGCTCGGCATGACTCAGGTCTTCGACGAGGAGAACCGCGTAGTTCCGGTAACCGTCGTCGAGGCTGGGCCATGCGTTGTGACCCAGATTCGCACCGTAGAAACCGATGGCTACAACGCCATCCAGATCGCCTTTGGCGAGATCGACCCACGCAAGGCTAATAAGCCTGCAGCTGGCCACTTCAAGAAGGCTGGTGTCACCCCACGTCGCCACGTAGCAGAAATCCGCATGGATGATGTCTCTGCTTACGAGGTTGGCCAGGACGTTACCGTTGAAATCTTCGAGGGCATCACCTTCGTTGACGTCACCGGTACCTCCAAGGGTCACGGCTACGCTGGTGCTATGAAGCGCCACGGCTTCGCTGGTCAGGGTGCTGCTCACGGTAACCAGGCTGCTCACCGCCGTGTCGGTGGCATTGGCGGCGCTGCTACCCCAGGCCGCGTCTTCAAGGGCAAGCGCATGGCTGGCCGCATGGGCTCCGATCGCGTAACCACGCAGAACCTTAAGATTCAGAAGATCGATGCCGAGTCCAACCTGCTGCTCATCAAGGGTGCTATCCCTGGTGTTCGCGGTGGCCTCGTCACCGTCAAGACCGCAGTGAAGGGCGGTGCACACGCATGAGCAACCTTAAGCTAGACGTCCAGACTGCTGAAGGTACGACCAATGGCTCTGTCGAGCTGCCGGCCGAGATCTTTGACGCAGAGGTGTCCATCGCTTTGATGCACCAGGTTGTCAACGCTCAGCTTGCTGCTGCTCGTCAGGGCACCCACTCGACCAAGACCCGTGGTGAGGTTCGCGGCGGTGGCCGTAAGCCTTTCCGTCAGAAGGGTACTGGCCGCGCACGCCAGGGCTCCATCCGCGCACCTCATTACACCGGTGGCGGCATTGTTCATGGCCCTAAGCCACGCGACTATGGACAGCGCACCCCTAAGAAGATGATCAAGGCTGCTCTCTTCGGTGCTCTGTCTGACCGTGCTCGTAACGAGCGCATCCACGTAATCGAAGAATTGGTAGCGGGCCAGACCCCATCTACCAAGTCTGCAAAGGCATTCATCGAGCGCCTGACCGAACGCAAGTCCGTCTTGCTTGTCGTCGGCCGCGAAGACCTGAATGCTCGTCGCAGCGCCAACAACCTGCCTAACGTTCACATCCTGGACGCTGGTCAGCTGAACACCTACGACGTTCTCAATGCAGACGACGTTGTGTTCTCCGTTGAGGCACTGCACTCCTTCATCAACCGCGCAGGCGGCAACGATGAAGCTAAGGAGGCAACCAATGTCTAAGATTGTTAACCCACGCGACATCATCCTGGCGCCAGTAGTGTCTGAAAAGTCCTACGGCCTCATGGAGCAGAACGTTTACACGTTCTACGTTGCAACGGATTCCAACAAGACCCAGATCAAAGATGCCGTCGAGAAGATCTTCGGCGTGAAGGTCGACTCCGTTAACACCGTAAACCGTGCAGGTAAGCGCAAGCGCACCCGCACCGGCTTCGGTGTACGTAAGTCCACCAAGCGCGCGTACGTATCTCTCCGCGAGGGCAGCGACTCCATCGACATCTTCGGCGCTGGCGCCTAAGAGAAAGTCGAGAGGTAAGGAAGAATTATGGCTATTCGTAAGTACAAGCCGACAACTCCGGGTCGCCGCCAGAGCTCCGTTTCCATGTTCGAGGAGATCACTCGCTCGACTCCGGAAAAGAGCCTGCTGCGCCCAATTTCCAAGACCGGTGGCCGTAACAACTACGGTCGCATCACCACCCGCCACATCGGTGGTGGCCACAAGCGTCGTTACCGTCTGATCGACTTCCGTCGTCACGACAAGGACGGCGTTCCGGCAAAGGTCGCTCACATCGAGTACGACCCAAACCGCACCGCAAACATTGCTTTGCTGCACTACTTCGATGGTGAGAAGCGATACATCATCGCTCCTAAGGGCCTGAAGCAGGGTGCTGTTGTAGAGGCTGGCGCTAATGCCGACATCAAGGTTGGCAACAACCTTCCACTGCGCAACATCCCAACCGGTACCACCATTCACTCTGTTGAATTGAAGCCAGGCGCAGGTGCAAAGCTTGCACGTTCCGCTGGTGCTTCCATCCAGCTGCTCGGTAAGGAAGGCAAGTACGCAGTTCTGCGTATGCCATCCTCCGAAATCCGTCGCGTTGACATTCGTTGCCGCGCAACCGTGGGTGAGGTCGGCAACGCTGACCAGATGAACATCCGCTGGGGCAAGGCCGGTCGTATGCGTTGGAAGGGCGTTCGCCCAACCGTCCGTGGTGTCGTTATGAACCCGGTCGACCACCCACACGGTGGTGGTGAAGGTAAGACTTCCGGTGGTCGTCACCCAGTGTCCCCATGGGGTCACAAGGAAGGCCGTACCCGTAACCCTAACCGTTACTCCAACAACATGATCGTACGACGTCGTCGTCCGAACAAGAAGCGCTAAGAGGAGGTAAACAATGCCACGCAGCCTTAAGAAAGGCCCATTCGTAGATGAGCACCTCCTCAACAAGGTGGATGCTCAGAACGAGGCAAACACCAAGCAGGTCATCAAGACCTGGTCTCGCCGCTCGACTATTCTCCCTGATTTCATTGGTCACACCTTCGCCGTCCACGACGGTCGTAAGCATGTCCCAGTGTTCATCGAGGATTCCATGGTCGGCCACAAGCTCGGCGAGTTTGCACCAACCAAGACCTTCAAGGGTCACGTCAAGGAAGACAAGAAGGGACGTCGATAAGCGATGAGTGACACCATCACCTCCGCATCCGCAACGGCACGTTTCGTTCGCGTCACCCCTATGAAGGCACGTCGCGTTATCGACCTGGTACGCGGCAAGTCCGTCGCCGAAGCTCTCGCTATCTTGAAGTACGCTCCTCAGGGCGCTGCTAAGCCAGTAGCTAAGGTTGTAGCTTCTGCTGCAGCTAACGCTGAGAACAACTTCGGTCTGGACCCACGCACCCTGGTCATCTCTGAGGCTTACGCCAACGAGGGTCCAACCATGCGTCGCTTCCAGCCACGCGCCCAGGGCCGTGCATTCATGATCCGTAAGCGCACCAGCCACATCACCGTGGTGGTCGAGAGCCAGAAGGAAGGGGCCAAGTAATGGGCCAGAAAATCCATCCTCACGGCCTACGTTTGGGCATCACTTCCGACTGGAAGACCCACTGGTTTGCCGATAAGGACTACGCAAACTACGTAGCCGAAGACATCAAGATCCGCGAGTACCTGTCCAAGGGCCTCGAGCGCGCCGGCATTGCCGACGTTGTCATCGAGCGCACCCGCGACCGCGTCCGCGTTGACATTCACACCGCTCGTCCGGGCATCGTGATTGGTCGTCGTGGCGCTGAGGCTGACCGCATCCGCCGCGAGCTCGAGAAGCTCACCGGCAAGATGGTTGCGCTCAACATCCTCGAGGTCAAGCAGGTTGATGCCAACGCAAACCTGGTTGCACAGTCCATCGCTGAGCAGCTGGTTAACCGTGTGGCTTTCCGCCGCGCCATGCGTAAGGCTATCCAGGGCGCTATGCGTCAGCCACAGGTTAAGGGCATCAAGGTCCTGACCTCTGGTCGTCTGGGCGGCGCAGAAATGTCCCGCACCGAGCGCTACCACGAAGGTCGCGTTCCATTGCACACCCTTCGCGCAGAGATCGACTACGGCTTCGCCGAGGCTCACACCACTTTCGGACGCATTGGCGTCAAGGTGTGGATCTACAAGGGCGACGTTGTCGGTGGCGTGCGCGAGTCCGAACTGAACGCTCCGTCTCAGGGCCGCAACCGCGGTGACCGTGGCGGCCGTCCACGCCGTGGTGGCCAGCGCCGCCAGCGTGCACAGAAGCAGGAGGGCTAATTCATGCTTATTCCTAAGCGCGTAAAGTTCCGCCGTCAGCACCGCCCACACCGTAGCGGTCTGTCGAAGGGCGGAAACCGCATCACTTTCGGTGAGTACGCAATCCAGGCTCTTGAGCCAGCGTACGTCACCAACCGTCAGATTGAGGCTGCTCGTATTGCCATCAACCGCCACGTCAAGCGTGGTGGCAAGGTATGGATCACCATCTACCCAGACCGTCCTTTGACCCAGAAGCCACTTGGTGTTCGTATGGGTTCCGGTAAGGGTCCAGTTGAGAAGTGGGTGGCTAACGTTAAGCCAGGCCGCATCCTCTTCGAGATGTCCTACCCAGATGAGGCTACCGCCGTGGAGGCACTGCGTCGTGCCGGCCAGAAGCTGCCTTGTAAGGTACGTATCATCAAGAAGGAGGACCAGTTCTAATGGCACTAGGTACCCCTGCCCACGAGTTCCGTGAACTCGACAACGCTGAACTGGATAAGCGCCTGGCGGATGCGAAGGAAGAACTCTTCAACCTTCGTTTCCAGAAGGCAACCGGTCAGCTGACCAACAATCAGCGTGTTAGCGCTGTTAAGCGCGACATCGCTCGCATCTACACCGTTCTGCGCGAGCGCGAGCTTGGTCTGTCCGTCGTTCCGGGAGCTGAGGCATAATCATGAGTGAGGCAAATGTGAACGAAACCCAGATTGAGAAGACCAACCGCAAGTCCCGCACCGGCGTTGTTGTTTCTGACAAGATGAACAAGACCATTGTTGTCGAGTTGGAAAACCGTAAGCAGCACGCACTGTACGGCAAGATTATGCGTAACAACCCACGTGTTAAGGTCCACGACGAGGATGAGACCGCCGGCATCGGCGACCGCGTTCTGATTCAGGAATGCCGTCCACTGTCCAAGGACAAGCACCACCGCTTGGTTGAAATCGTCGAGAAGGCTAAGTAAGACTTATACCTCCTCCACGGCTTAACCGCGGAATTACGATGCGGCCTGCATGAGCAATCATGTCAGGCCGCATCTTCTTTGTTTTCCTCTCCAGCGACTGAGAAGGGGCTCGGACGGGAGAGAACTACCTCTTAGGGAGTCTGTTTTAGAGGTTCGGCTATAGCGAGCCTTGCAACGCCGTGGCTAACGGCGCTAATTGCCTGCCGATGGGCATAGCAAAACCCCTTCTTGCCACCAGCTTTCAATGTGGAAGCTGCCCTGTGAGACAAGAAGGGGTTAATGCGTTTACTGCAAATCCGCGTGTGAAGTTAGAGCGCGGTCGGCCCTAACGCCAGGAGTGACGAATTTAAGGACTTCGCCGCAACGCTAGTCACTGAGAAACTAAGCGGTGAAGAAACGACGTGCGCCGAATGCTGCTACGCCCAGAACAGACAGTGCTGCCAGTGCGAAGAGGGTACGAGCAACGGTGTTGTCGCCGGTTTCAGCGTTCATGCCGCGGTCACCCAACGTGGTGGTCTCGCAGTTGTCGCCAGTGGAGCCTTCGCCGTTGTTGCCCTCACCATTGTTGCTGTCGCCGTTGTTGCCGCCACTGTTTTCTTCGGTGACGCACTTTTCGCGCTCGCCCTCAGGGGTACGTTCACGGTCATTGTCGCCGTCCTCGCCCTCATCGGAGCTTTCGTAGTCACAGCTGTAGCCGAACTTCTTTGCTGCAGCCTGGTCGGACTCGAACTGATCCTGCTCGGAGAGCTCGTCGGTGCGGCCAGCGGAATCGGTGACATAGTGCTCGCCATCTTCATGCAAGAACCAGGTGTTGCCATCGAATTCGAAGGACTCTGGGCGTTCTTCGCCCCACTTGATGTTTAGGGTTGCGTTCTCATCGTCAGCGCACTCGACGCGGGAGCGGGAGTTGTCGCCATAAGGGGTTTCGCCCTCATTGTTATCGCGGGTGGAATCATCCTCTTCATTCTGACCGCGGTCACCATCGTTGTCTTCTTCGTTGGTGCCTCGATCGCCGAGGGTGGTGGTTTCTGGTTGAGGGACCGCACCCTCGGAAGCGCTGGCTGGAACGCCAGCGAAAGCGATCGCGCCAGTTAGCGCGGCTGCGGCCAAGGTGGTGCCAAGACGCTTCATGCTGTTACTCCTAGATAGGTTTGTGCGAATATGCGCGGATTGAGATCCACAATGATCCCACACGCACTATCAAGCACAATAGCAACACGATTAAAAACAGTTACACAGCGACACCCCAGTAGCATTTAAAACTTTTTTAACATCTTTAACATTTTTCACACGGCGTTGACCGTACGCGAATATTGCCAGCCCACAACCGCGTTCTTTACCGCTGCTTGCAGCAGGTTTGGTGGTTGAATACAGCTAATCGTCAACAATCGACCCGGCGTGGCAGACGTGCCCCAGATTTCTTCGGACTGCGACAAGCCAGATTTTTCTGGCTCATGCAGATCTGTGGCTTCATAAACTAGCCACAAATCCCTAGATTCTTCGGTGCGTACAAAGAGTTCATCGCCAATGGCCACTTGGTGCTCATCGGCGCTGCCATCATAAAGATCGTTAAAGACCGCCGGTACGCCCGCGCCGGTGTGGCCAGCGATGACCACGATGTCAGAAGCATCCGTACCCGGCAGTGAGTATGGACGATCATCAGAGGTGTATGTGCAGGCTTCAGACATTGTGTCCGGATCGATAGCGCCGTCAGTGACCGCGCAATTCTCGGCCTCAAAATCCGCCCGCAAATCAATCGATGGAATGTACATTTCCACCGGGCGCGATGGCGCAATGTCCACATCGAGTGGGGCAGGGGAGGTCGAGGTCGCCGCCGGTTGTTGCGCCTGCTCGGATTCGCCGCCGGACAAGATGGCTGAAGCAATGACAACTACCAGCACCACGAGAATGCCGATAGCAATATAAAGGCGGGTGCGCGGCGCGATGGCAAGGATGGCATCGGCAAGCTTTTGGCGCCACGTACGGCGCGGGCCTAGCGTGCCACGCCCGCGTTGCTCCCGCGAAGGCGGCCGGTCATAGTGTGGCCGCTGACTGCCTCGAGACGTCATAAAATCAACCGCCCTTTTCACATCGATGTCCTCACTATATTAAGGCTAAGATGAATTCTTATGACAGAAGGCGCGTCAATTCCGCAACCACGTGGCCCCATGCGTGATGAGCTGGGGGCCGCCAAATACCGTCATGAAGCTGTGGCTGCTGTGCTGCGCACTACGCCCGGGCGTGGCCTGCAGGTCATGGCGCGCAGGCGTGAGCGCAACCCTTTCGCCGGGCAGTGGGCGCTGCCATCGGGCCCCTTGGAAGTGGATGAAACCATTGACCAGTCCATCATGCGGTATCTCAGTGTTCCGGTGAATTTCATTGAGCAGCTGAGCACGCATTCGGAAATTGAACGTGACCCCTTTGATCGCACTATTGCCACCGCGCATGTCGGCTTAGTTGCGTGGGATGAATTGCCTGATGAAACCTTCGTGGATTTGGATCAGGAATGGGCCTTTGATCATGGCGCGATTGTTCAAGAGGCTGCGGCCCGCCTGCGCGCGAAGTTGTCGTATACCAACATCGCATTCGCGTTATGTCCCGCGGAGTTCACCTTGTCTGAACTCGCGCGAGCATATGAATCTGTGCTCGGCTATCCCGTCGCGGTGACCAATTTGCAGCGTGTGCTTAAAAGACGTGGACAGTTGGAGCTGACCGGAAAGCTGGCCAAGCCCGGCAAGGTAGGCGGGCGTCCGGCTAAACAATTTAGGTTTGTTCGCCACCAGCTGGAAATCACCGACCCATTTGCTGCTTTTGCGCCTGCCGATGCCCCCTCCTAGTTGTTTTGACCAGCAGATTAAGCGATTTGGAGCTTGTGCTTCGGGTGTGGTTTAATGCTTAGGTTGCATTGCGCGATGAGAGCGTATGTGGTGCGTTTCCGAACCACACCTTCTCACGGCGAGAACAGTAATTCACGCCGCGTTAATGCATTTGAAAGCAAAAGACCGCGTGTGTCAAGGTCGGAAATTTTGGCACACATTAATCCAGGTCAGGAGACCCATAGTGATTCAGCAAGAATCGCGTCTGCGCGTCGCCGATAACTCTGGTGCACGAGAGATTCTCTGCATCCGCGTCCTCGGTGGATCCGTACGACGTTTCGCTGGCATTGGCGACACCATCGTCGCAACTGTCAAGGAAGCAACCCCAGGCGGCAATGTTAAGCAGGGCGAAGTCGTTCGCGCTGTTATTGTCCGCGCCAAGAAGGAAACTCGTCGTCCAGATGGTTCTTACATCAGCTTCGACGAGAACGCAGCTGTCATTTTGAAGAACGACAGCGAGCCACGCGGTACCCGTATCTTCGGCCCAGTCGCTCGCGAGCTTCGTGACAAGAAGTTCATGAAGATCGTTTCACTTGCACCGGAGGTGATCTAATCTTATGAAGGTTCATAAGGGAGATATGGTGATTGTCATTTCGGGCCCAGATAAGGGTGCGAAGGGCAAGGTCATCGAGGCATACCCAAAGCGTGAGCGCGTCCTCGTTGAGGGCGTTAACCGTATCAAGAAGCACGTTGCGAACTCCGCCGCTGAGCGTGGCGCTGAGTCCGGCGGCATTGTTACCCAGGAAGCTCCAATCCACGTATCTAACGTTGCGTTGATTGACTCCGATGGCAATCCGACCCGCGTCGGCTACCGTTTTGATGAAAACGGCAAGAAGGTCCGTATCGCGCGTAGCAACGGGAAGGACATCTAAAAATGAGCGAGAACTACACCCCTCGTCTGAAGACTCGCTACCGCGAGGAAATCAAGGATGCTCTCAACAAGGAGTTTTCCTACGACAACGTCATGCAGATCCCTGGCGTCGTTAAGGTTGTTGTCAACATGGGCGTCGGTGACGCTGCACGTGACTCCAAGGTTATTAACGGTGCTCTGGAAGATCTGACCGCAATTACCGGCCAGAAGCCACAGCTGCGTCGCGCAAAGAAGTCCATTGCGAACTTCAAGCTGCGTGAAGGCATGCCAATTGGCGCTCGCGTTACCCTGCGCGGCGACCGCATGTGGGAGTTTCTGGACCGTCTGCTGACCATCGCGCTGCCACGTATTCGTGACTTCCGCGGTCTGTCTGATCAGCAGTTCGACGGCAACGGTAACTACACCTTCGGCCTGTCCGAGCAGACCATGTTCTACGAAATTGACGTAGACAAGGTTGACCGCCCACGCGGTATGGACATCACCGTCGTTACCACCGCTACCAACGATGAAGAAGGTCGCCAGCTGCTCCGCGAGCTCGGCTTCCCATTCAAGTAAATAGCGCGTCGAAGAGCCCACTAGCCACATTGTTGGTTAGTGGGCTTTTTGCATCTTGAACTAGGTTTCGTGATGATTTCGTAACAGCTTTGCGTAAACCTGTGAATAACACCGGGCGTTGGTTGATGCGTCAGCATAGTTATCCACAGATTTTGCCGCTTGTGCTGGAGTAGGGTTGCGCTGGGAGATTAGCGTCAGGTGCATGAACATCATCCAGGCATATGCTTTCTTTACCAGCCACGGCGTGGACTTTCTTCGCGCGATTTATGGGCGCTCACCTTATGACATCGCGGCCTATGGCATGGCTGTGAAGACGGCGCGCAGATACACCAAGCTTGCCGATGTCCTCTTCGGTCCCGCCGATTCGCCTCGCCTGCAGCGTGAATTCGTGGAACGCGCAGAAAAGCGCGAATTGAGTTTGGAATTCCTGCTCATGATCAACCGGCATGCGACGAAGCTTAGGGGTCGGGGTGCTGCGTGGAAAATGCGAGCTGAACTCATTGCCCTCGATGACTCCTTTGATGAGGTCAACAAGTATGCCAATAAACGGGTTGAGGAATTGCTCGGCCCCAGCCCGAAGCCAGCTGGAGTGAGTATTAGCAACACGCGTGAAGGAATGCGCACCGTCACGATTACCGACACCCAGCGCAAAATCACCGATCTGGAAAAGTCCTTGGATGCGCTCGCGCCGCCAGATGTGCCGCGACGGAAGGGGCTCCTGGAAGCGGTCTGGAAGCACCTGGAAGGTGCAGGCACTTTTGAACCGAAATATCGGACGGTGATTGCTATCGGTTTAGATGACTTTGCCAAAGTTGCCAGCGGGGCGGGGGAGGAGGTCACCGTCGGGCTGTCTGATGGCAGCACAATGACAGGAGCAGAGCTTATCGATGCCGCCTTCGCCGGCGCCCTAGGCATTGACCTCTTCGCGGGGCTTTTCCACCCGACACAGGGCCCCGTGAACTTATACCAAGCGCGTTTTGCGAACTTTAAGCAGCGCGTGCTTGCTATGTCAGAAAACCTGGTGTGCCCATGGCCTGATTGCGCAACGCCTGCGGATAGGTCCCAGGTACATCATTTGCAGGCGCATAAGAATGGCGGGAACACAACGCCATCGAATCTGACCATGCTGTGCCCGTATCACAATGGCGTCAACGATGACGACCCCGGCAAGGCATCGGCGGGTAAACCGAAACGCGGACGCGTTCGGCGCCACCGCGTCAAGGTTCGCTACACCTCGCCTGGCGGGCGGACGATGCGCAATACCCACGATGTATCTCAGATGGGTGCCATGGACCTGATTTCCTAATCATTCTGCCAAGCTTTTGACTATCCCATTGAGCGGATCCGTGACATAACAACTAATGTGTTAGCGGTCAAAGAATTTTAGCGCCCGATGTAACATCGCATGCGAGTGCACTTTTGGGAAGGCAAAACACAATGAGTTTGAATGATTCAATTGAAGCTGGCGTTGGCAAGAAGGTCACGCTCTTTGATGAAGACCAGCCCCGGTTCGCCGTGCGCGGTATCTTGGCCGGCGCATATTTGGCGCTAGGTACCGGTTTCGCGGGTGTCGCTGGCCAAGCTGTTGAGCAAGTAGCACCGGGTGTGGGCTCGATAGTTTTCGCCGCGCTGTTTGGCCTGGGGCTTTTCGCGATTGTCATTCTGGGCGCCGAGCTTGCCACCGGCTCCATGATGTTTTTCAGCTATGGCGCAACCACCAAGCAGGTCGGTTGGGGCAAAGCGATCTTCATCGTGTTCATGACGACCGTCTATAACCTCATCGGCGTCGCGCTCATCGCAGCGGCGCTCGGCATGAGTGCGAAATTTGCGGGCATGGATCCCACGCACCTGCTCTCTACCATCTCCGAGGGCAAGGTAGAGAAGTCGCCGCAGGGCATGTTGGTTGAAGGTATGGTTGCGAACTTCGTCGTCAACATGGCGATCATCGGCGGCATCTTCGCTAAGGAAATCGTCTCGAAGTTCTTCGTGATCGTGCCAATCATTGCAATCTTCGTTGGGCTATCCACTGAGCACGTCATTGCGAACTTCTGCGTCATGCTCATCACGGTGTTTGGCTCCGACCCAATCCCAGCAGCAATGACCTTCGGTTCCATCTCACTGAACTGGGTAATTGTCTGGATTGCCAACTTCATCGGCGGTGGCCTGCTGATGGGCGGCGTCTACGCCTGGCTGAATGAGGGGCCAGAGGCCTACCGCGACTAACTCGCGACTTCCTTCTTCTCCGCTGGCTGCAAACGGCCAGCGTAGAGGTTGAAGCGGTCGCCGCGGGCAAAGCCCACCAAATTCATACCGACCTCGCGCGCGGTCTCCACCGCCAGTGAGGACGCAGCCGATACCGCGATGAGCGTGCCAAAGCCCGCCATCGCGGCTTTTTGTACCAGCTCGAAAGACGCCCGTGAACTCATGACCAAGATCAAGTCATTAGCCGGCAGCATGCCTTCCATAATGAGATGGCCAATGACCTTATCGGCCGCATTATGCCTGCCGATGTCCTCACGTACCACAATCGGGTTGCCCTCATAATCAAACGCACCCGCCGCATGGATACCGCCGGTCTTGCGGAATTGCTTCTGGAATTCGCGCAACTTATCTGGCAGCGTGGCCGCTATCTCGGGGTCTAGACCAACATCCGGAATTGGGTGATAAAGCTTGCCACCAAGCTCCTCGATGGACGAGGTGCCGCACACACCGCAGGCAGACGTCATCGTCGTTAAGCGCAGTGCCTCAGGCTGCAAGATGACCTTATTAGTCAAGGCCAGCTCCAGCACGTTATAGGTATTCTCGCCCTGCGCGTTGGTGCCCGCGCAATAACGCGCGGTGGCAATGTCATCAACGGTGCGAATGTGGCCCTCTGAGTGCAAAAAGCCGTGGGCGAGCTCAATATCATGACCCGGCGTGCGCATCGTCGTGGTCACAGTTTGCTGGCCAACACGAATCTCCAAGGGTTCTTCAGCCGTGACCGAATCCGCGCGGGTATCTTCTTCCCAGCCCGTGCCATCGGCCGTGCGGCGCATGCGGGTAACGGCAAAATTCTGATTTAAACGACCAGCCATCTCAGTCCTCCTTATTCACTAAAATGCTGAGCTTTTCGATGTTCTCTTCCACCTCAGCCGGGGTATTCGATGCCAAGCCCACCAAAAATGAGGTCAAGGGCGCAGCTGGGCGCGAGCGGTTATGCGCAACATCGCGCGTGAGATCTAAAAGTGCGCGGATGTGGCGGGTGGCGTCTTCGGGCGGCAAACCGAGCTCGCGGGCGGCATCGGTAAGCCATTCGTGTGCGGTCTGTACTGCCTTATCATCTGAAGACTGACTCATGCTGCCCACTGTAGTCCGTGACGGGAAGGGTTTTGCAAAACCACCAGCGAAAACGGTAAAGTAGCACGTCGGACTAGCAGGTCGTAAGCAAAATGATTTCTGAGCTGCACCGATGACCTAATCCGCGCAAGAATTTTATACATCTACTTTGTTGTAGGCCCCTCGCCATAGAAGCGGCCCGTGTATGCATCAAAGGGTGGCGAGCGCCTACCGGTACTGACCAGTAGGAGCGTAAGTAGCCCGAAATCACACGGAAAACGCAGGTGGGAATGGGAACCGCAACGAGAAAGGCAACGGTCACTTAACTATGACCATGACTGATCCAATCGCCGACATGCTGTCGCGCGTGCGCAATGCAAACCATGCGCAGCACGACACCGTGTCGATGCCTACCTCCAAGATCAAGGCAAACATTGCTGAAATCTTGAAGCAGGAAGGCTACATCGCTGACTACTCCGTCGAGGGCCGCGAGCTGTCCCTCGAGCTTAAGTACAACAACCGTGAGCGCTCCCTAGCGGGCCTTCGCCGTGTGTCTAAGCCAGGTCTGCGTGTGTACGCAAAGTCCACAAACCTGCCTAAGGTTCTAGGCGGCCTGGGCGTGGCTATCATCTCCACGTCCTACGGCCTTCTGACCGACCGTCAGGCATCTGAGAAGGGCGTGGGCGGAGAAGTCCTCGCCTACGTCTGGTAAAGGGAGGTACACACAATGTCTCGTATTGGTAAGGCACCCATCGCACTTGCGAGTGGCGTAGAAACCAAGATCAATGGTCAGACCATTGAGGTAAAGGGCCCTAAGGGAACTCTCACTGTTGAGATCCCAAGCCCAATCACCGCAGAAGTTGAAGAGAACGAGCTGCGCGTTGTTCGTCCAGACGATCACCGCGAAAACCGTGCGCTGCACGGCCTGTCCCGTTCCCTCATCAACAATGCAGTTGTTGGCGTTACCGAGGGCTACACCATCAAGATGGAAATCTTCGGTGTTGGCTACCGTGTAGCACAAAAGGGCAAGGACCTGGAGTTCGCTCTGGGCTACTCTCACCCGATCCTCATTGAGGCTCCAGAGGGCATCACCTTCGCTACCGATGGCACCACCAAGCTGTCCATCGCTGGTATTGACAAGCAACAGGTAGGCCAGATCGCCGCGAACATTCGCCGTCTGCGTAAGGATGATCCTTACAAGGGCAAGGGCATCCGTTACGCCGGTGAGCAGGTTCGCCGCAAGGTCGGAAAGACGGGTAAGTAAGCAATGGCAAACACTGAAAACGCAAAGCGCACCCCAGTCGGCAAGGACATCTCCACCCGACGTCGCGAAGCACGTGCTCGTCGTCACTTCCGCGTCCGTAAGACCCTGCGTGGCACCCCAGAGGCTCCACGTTTGGTTGTCCACCGCTCTTCTCGCCACATGCACGTCCAGGTCATCGATGACTTGGCTGGCCACACCCTGGCTTCTGCTTCCTCCATGGAAGCTGACGTGCGCGCATTGGAAGGCGACAAGAAGGCTAAGGCATCCAAGGTTGGCGCACTCGTTGCTGCGCGTGCCAAGGAAGCCGGCATCGAAGCAGTCGTCTTCGACCGCGCAGGCTACAAGTACCACGGTCGCGTCGCAGCTCTTGCAGACGCCGCACGCGAAGGTGGTCTGAAGTTCTAATGGTCAACGGAAATCTCAACGGAAGGAACGCCTAATGTCGGACCGTGAACAGCGTGACGGCGGACGCTCCGCCGAAAACAACAACAATCGTGGTGGCCGCGGCCGCCAGAACGATCGTCGTAACCAGCAGGATAACGAGCGCGATAAGTACATCGAGCGCGTTGTCACCATCAACCGCGTCTCCAAGACCGTTAAAGGTGGACGCAACATGTCCTTCACCGCACTGGTCATCGTTGGTGACGGCCAGGGCATGGTAGGCGTTGGCTACGGCAAGGCTAAGGAAGTACCTGCAGCTATCCAGAAGGGTGCTGAAGAGGCTCGTAAGAACTTCTTCCGCGTCCCAATGGTTGGCGGCACCATCACCCACCCAGTCGAGGGTCGCGACGCAGCTGGCATCGTTATGATGAAGCCTGCCGCACCTGGTACCGGTGTTATTGCTGGTGGCGCTGCTCGTCCAGTGCTTGAGTGTGCTGGCATCCAGGACATCCTGTCGAAGTCCCTGGGCTCCGATAATGCCCTCAACGTCGTCCGCGCTACCGTGGACGGCCTGAAGCAGCTGGTCCGCCCTGAAGAGGTTGCCGCTCGTCGTGGCAAGTCCTTGGAAGAGGTTGCTCCAGCACGTATGCTGCGCCAGCGCGCAGGACAGGAGGCATAAAACAATGGCTCTGAAGATTACACAGGTAAAGGGCCTGGTAGGCACCAAGCCAAACCACCGCGCAAACATGGAGGCTCTGGGTCTCAAGCGCATCGGTCATTCTGTTATTCAGCAGGACACCCCGATCATCCGTGGTATGGCTAATAAGGTTCGTCACCTGGTCACCGTTGAAGAAGTGGCAGGGGAGTAAACCATGGCTGATATCATCAAGCTGCATGATCTGCGCCCAACTAAGGGTGCAAACAAGCCTAAGACCCGCGTAGGCCGCGGTGAGGCTTCTAAGGGTAAGACCGCTGGCCGCGGTACCAAGGGTACCAAGGCACGTAAGCAAGTTTCGGCTGCTTTCGAGGGCGGTCAGATGCCAATCCACATGCGTCTGCCTAAGCTCAAGGGCTTCAAGAACCCGAACAAGATTACCTACCAGGTAGTCAACGTTGCGGACTTGGCAGAAGCATTCCCACAGGGTGGCGATGTCGCTGTTGCTGACATCGTTGCCGCTGGCCTGGTCCGTGCTAAGCAGCCGGTCAAGGTTCTGGGTGAAGGCGAACTCAGCGTCAAGCTGAACGTCACCGCAGACAAGTTCTCTAAGTCTGCTGTTGAAAAGATTGAAGCTGCTGGTGGTTCCACCACCGCAACCAAGTAAGTCTTTTTCATAAAGCTCTAAGGCTCTATTCGGATGAATTCCGAATAGAGCCTTTGGCGATCTTGGCTAGTTGTGTAGTCATAGCCGAACAATCCCGGTGTGCGAGTTCTCCGCGCGACTTCGAAGAGACGCGGTGACGCTTTAAGGTAAGATAGAAAACTTGAGCTAGGCAGTGGTAACTGTGAGATGACGCGCTTATCCATGGGTGAAGTAACGCCAACGTTATAAAGGCTGGTAGTGTTTCACTGTTGTGTAAGTTGCGTTTATCCTATGCGCAAGTGAAAACGGAATTTAATTTAGTGTGCTTTCCTCCTGCCAGACCCTGGCCGGGGCAGGGAAGACTCAGGAGGCATTTGTGTCCGCCATTATTCAGGCATTTAAGGACGCCGACCTGCGGAAGAAGATCATCTTCACCATTGTGATGATTATCGCCTACCGTATCGGTGCCCAGATCCCGACACCGGGAGTGGATTACGCAGCCATTGCGGGGCGCTTGCGTCAGCTGACCCAGGAATCAGGTGACCTTTACTCGGTCATTAACTTATTCTCCGGTGGTGCGCTGCTGCAGCTGTCCATCTTCGCGATCGGCATCATGCCGTACATTACTGCGTCGATTATCGTTCAGCTGCTGACCGTGGTTATTCCGCACTTCGAGCAGCTGAAGAAGGAAGGCCAGTCCGGCCAGTCCAAGATGACGCAGTACACGCGTTACCTCACCCTGGCGCTGGCGTTGCTGCAGTCCGCAGGCATCGTTGCGCTGGCTGACCGCCAGCAGCTGCTGGGGCAGGGCGTTGAGGTCTTGGACGCTGACCGCAATATCTTCACGCTCATCGTGATGGTCATCGTCATGACCTCCGGTGCGGTTCTCGTGATGTGGATGGGCGAGCTCATTACTGAAAAGGGCATCGGCAACGGCATGTCGCTGCTGATCTTCGCGGGCATCGCGACGCGCCTGCCTACCGATGGCGCCCAGATCCTGCAGAACAACGGCGGCCTCGTCTTCGCCATGGTTGTCCTCGGCGTGGTCATCCTCGTCGTCGGTATTACTTTCATCGAGCAGGGTCAGCGCCGCATTCCAGTGCAGTACGCAAAGCGCATGGTGGGTCGTCGCCAGTACGGTGGCTCTTCCACCTACTTGCCGCTGAAGGTCAACCAGGCCGGCGTTATCCCGGTCATCTTCGCTTCCTCGCTGATTTACATGCCGGTGCTGATTACTCAGATTGCTACTTCCGGCGCCGCGACTCCGCCGGATAACTGGTGGCAGCGCAACGTCATCGCGTGGCTGCAGGCGCCATCCTCCTGGCAGTACATCCTGCTCTACTTCGTGCTGACTATCTTCTTCGCGTACTTCTACGTGTCGATTCAGTACGATCCAGCAGAGCAGGCCGACAACATGAAGCGCTACGGCGGCTTCATCCCAGGCATCCGCCCGGGCCGCCCAACCGCTGAATACCTGGGCTTTGTCATGAACCGTCTGTTATTCGTTGGTGCAACCTACCTTGCGCTCATCGCGGTCTTGCCAAATATCCTGCTCGACCAGGGCGTCGGCGGCGCCGGCGGCGGCAGCAGTATGTCCGCCTTCGGTGGTACCGCTATCCTGATTCTTGTATCCGTGGCATTAACTACGGTCAAGCAAATTGAATCCCAGCTACTCCAATCCAACTACGAAGGACTACTTAAGTAATGCGACTCGTTCTCCTCGGCCCTCCAGGTGCCGGCAAAGGTACCCAGGCAGCAATCCTCAGCGAAAAGCTCGCCATCCCACACATCTCCACCGGTGACCTGTTCCGCGCCAACATCGGCGAGGGCACCCCACTCGGTTTGGAAGCAAAGAGCTACATGGACGCCGGTAAGCTTGTGCCTACCGATGTCACCGCGCGCATGGTCGAAGACCGCCTCTCTCAGGAGGACGCTGCTAATGGCTTCCTGCTGGACGGCTTCCCACGCACGGTTGAGCAGGCAGAGATCCTCAAGGACCTGCTGGCAAAGAACGGCCAGACCCTTGATGGCGTGCTGAACTTCCAAGTCTCCGATGATGTCGTCGTCGAGCGCATGCTGGCTCGTGGCCGCGCGGATGATAACGAAGAAACCATCCGCACCCGCATGTCCGTCTACCGTGAGGAGACCATGCCGTTGATCGATCACTACGATGACGCGATCATCGACATCAAGGCCGAAGGTACCGTTGAGGAAATCAACGCTGCGGCGATGGAAGCCATCGGCAAGTAAATGGGACGACGCAGCCGCAAGAACACCATGCCAGCACGCACACCAGGCGAGCTGGATGCCATGCAAGCCGCCGGCGAGATTGTTGGCCGTACCCTGCAAGCGGTGCGTGAGGCGGCGGCTGTCGGCGTATCCACCAAGGAACTTGATGCGCTGGCGGAGCAAACGATTCGCGACGCCGGTGCTATTCCAACATTCCTTGGCTATGGCGGATTTACGGGCAGTATCTGCACGTCCGTCAATGACGTCATTGTGCACGGCATTCCGAGCGCGGACGTCATTTTGAAGGAAGGCGACCTGGTCTCCATTGACTGTGGCGCCACTTTAGACGGCTGGGTGGGGGACTCGGCGTGGACTTTCGGTATCGGGAAGCTGGCTGAGAAAGCGGAAAAGCTTAACGATGCCACCGCGTGGATCCTCGAGCAAGGCATCCAAGCCATGCAGCCAGACAATCGGCTTACCGATGTCTCCCACGCTATCGAGATGGCCACCTATGAGGCGGAAGAAAAGTGGGACGTCGAGCTCTTTATCGTTGATGGCTTCGGTGGCCACGGTATTGGCCGCACCATGCACGAGGACCCTTTCCTTCCGAACGAGGGCCGCGCGAACCGCGGGCCGGTCATCCAGGAAGGCTCCACGCTAGCGATTGAGCCGCTTATTACGCTCGGTACGGAAGACAATTTCGTGGATGCTGATGATGAGTGGACTGTCTACACCGAGGACGGCTCCTGGGCTGCGCACTGGGAACATACGGTGGCTGCGACCTCCAATGGGCCCCGGATTTTAACCCCGCGGTATTAAAACTTCGTGAAATTGCCGCATTGGCTATGCGATTGTTGGCAGGAAGGTTTATACTTTCTCACATGTTGAAAACCAGCTTTGTCGGTGTCCGTCGCTCGCTTGTAGCTTTAGCTGCTACGGCTGCTACTGCGGTCGCGCTGCTCGGCGCATCACCAGCGGCGCAGGCACAACCAGCCGTCCCAGACTTCGCCCAGAGCTCTTCTGACTTGAGCTTTGACGACGTGCTCAATGATACTCGCGAAAATGCGTGGAATTCCCGCAATGCGTTTTTGAAGCAGGTCAGCGAAACCAACCCGCAGCTTGCTGCGCAGATGCGCCCGGTCCTCGATGATGCCATCGATGTGGTATTCCCTGGCCTGCGTGTCCAGAAGGAGCGCGAGGAGCAGGCGCGTCTCGACCGTATTGAGCGCGAGCGTCAAGCTGAGGTGGCTGCGGAGAAGGCACGCGCGGAGGAAGCAGCTCGCAAGGCTGAGGCCGAGCGCAAGCGTCGCGAGTTCAACGTCGGTCCATGCCCGGCTGATGCGGATGTCTGCGTTGATATCGACGGCCGCCGCACCTGGCTGCAGGATAATGGCAACATCACCTACGTGGCACCGTCCATGGCGCCAGGCAAGGCTGGACAGGACACCCCACGCGGCACCTTCTACGTGAACCGCAAGGTCAAGGACGAGATTTCCTACGAGTTCAATAACGCGCCGATGCCATACGCGATTTACTTCACCAATAATGGCCACGCGTTCCACATGGGCAACCCAGCTTATGACTCTGCAGGCTGCGTCCGTCTGCCAGAGCAGGCAGCACTGCGCTTCTGGGACGACCTGCAAATCGGCGACAAGGTCTTCATCTACTAATTAAGGACTGCACCTAAGCTGATTGAGCGGCGCGAGTAATCGTGCCGCTTTTCCCGTTTTAGCTATGCATAGGGTGGTTGAAGGCGAAAGAAGCGGCGCCAGTATGCTTGTTGCACCTTGGCGCCGCTTTTTATCCGCTGGGTAAGAACTTGAGAGGAAGCCTAGATGTGGCGCTTGATGTAGGAGCCAACGACTTCGTTGAATTCATCAGCGCGCTCTACCTGGGACCAGTGGCCGCATTGGGAGAAGATGTGCGCATCTGCGTGCGGCACAGTATTGAGGATTTCCCATGTACGGGATAATGGGATGACGTGGTCCTGGACACCGTGGATCAGCAGCACTGGAATGTCCAGCTCGGCGAGACGCTCGAAGTCGAGTGGCAGTTCATTGCGGTCGCGGTCGCGAGCAGCAACAACTTCCTTGAGGCGGTCTGACGCGGTGTCATTGAGCGCGGACTGGTAGCGCAGTTTAACCAGCTCGTCGGTGACCAATTCCTTATTGACCACGAAGAGTTCGAGGGTGTCGCGAATGCCTTCCTCGCTGAGGTTTGGATTGGAATGGCCCTTCAGTGCTTGGGTGAGCTTCGCACCGCCGGTGCCCATGGAGACGATACCCAGGAGTCGTTCTGGGTAGTCGAGTGCGAACTGGAATGCCAACCAGCCACCGAGGGAGTTGCCTACAATCCAGGTCTTTTCAATGCCGAGTGCATCGAGGACGCGAACCGCGTGGCGGACCCATTCCTTGATGCCGTACTGAACGTCATCGGCAGCGATGCTTTGGCCGTAGCCAATGGAATCAATCGCGATGCAACGGCCGTGCTCGCTGAGCTGCGGCAGATTCAGCCACCAGTTCGCAGCAGCGGTCACGCCGGTGCCGGAGCCGTGGAGAAACAGAATCGGCGTGCCTTCGCCGAGCTCGTGGTAGTGGGTGAGCTCGCCCTCGGCGGTTTCAATCCACTTGTCCTCTAAGCCAAAGAATTCGTCGGTGGTGTAGTTAGGGATTTCAACAGTCATGTACATATTCCTTTCAGGGTAGTTAAACGGTGGCAGCGGACTTCTTCAAATCCAGCGCAACCTCAATGATCATGTCTTCTTGGCCGCCAACGTAGCCACGGCGACCAACTTCAGCCAGAATCTCTGGCGCAGGCACGTCGTAGCGTTCGGCAGCACGCTCAGCGTGCAGCAGGAAGGAGTTATAGACGCCCATTTGGCCCTGGACAATGGAGCCACGGTCCATGGACGGCAGGCGGTCGACCATGCCCTTGAGTACCTCAGCGGCATCCAGAATCTTCTGGGTATCCACACCGGTCTCAATGCCGAGGCGCTCGAAGGCAACAGCGGCCACCTCAGTCGGGGTATTGCCAGCGCCCGCGCCCAAGCCCGCTAGCGAGCCATCAATCTGGGACGCACCAGCCTGTACTGCAAGCACGGAGTTAGCTACGCCAAAAGACATGTTCTGGTGGCCGTGGAAGCCAACTTGGGCATCATCGCCAACGGCGTCATAGAGCGCCGCAACTCGGTCCTTGGCTTCATCCATGATCAGCGCGCCGGCGGAGTCAACCACGAATACGCATTGGCAGCCAGCATCAACCATGATGCGTGCCTGCTTCGCCAGCTCCGCTGGGCTGATGCGGTGCGACAGCATCAAGAAACCGCCGGTTTCCATGCCCAGCTCGCGTGCGGCCTGGAAGTGCTGGATGGATACGTCGGCTTCGGTGCAGTGCGTAGCAATACGCACCATGCCCGCACCGCGTGCATGCGCTTCCTTCAGGTCATGAATCGTACCCAAGCCCGGCAGCAGCAGCGCCGCAATCTTGGCGTTCTGAGCCTCATCTACTGCCGCTTCAATCAAATCCAGGTCAGAGACCTTGGAGAAACCGTAGTTGAAAGAAGACCCACCCAGGCCATCGCCGTGGGTGACTTCGATGAGTTCAATGTTGGCGTCGTCAAGCGCGCGGACAACCTGGCGGACCTGCTGCTCGGTGTACTGGTGGCGCACGCTGTGCGAGCCATCGCGCAACGTGGTGTCATTCAGACGGATTTTAGTCATGGTTTGTCCTTAAGCGTTGGTCGAAATTGACTGCTTTTCGCGCAGCAAGTCAACGTAACGGTCAGCGGTGGCAACTGCAGCCGAGGTGATGATGTCGAGGTTGCCCGCGTAATCAGGCAGGAAGTCGCCGGCGCCAGTGACCTCAATGAGCACGGTGAGGCGGCCCCAGCCATTCCAGGCGTCGGTGGCTTCATCGAATTGTGGCTCGGCGGTCAGGCGGTAGCCATCGACGTAGCCCTGGACGGTTTCCACCATTGCCTGAATGGAGGCGCGAATCTTGTCCTGCAACTCGCCGGGCATGGCGGCCTCGGGCGGAAGGGAGCAGTAAACGGTGTTGCGCATCTTCATCGGTGGTTCGACCGGGTTGAGGATGATAATCGCTTTGCCCTTCTTGGCGCCGCCAACTACCTCGAGTGCTTTCGCGGTGGTTTCGGTGAATTCATCGACGTTGGCGCGAGTGCCCGGGCCTGCAGAGCGAGACGAGATGGATGCGACGATTTCGGCGTACTCTACCGGCACGATACGGCTGACGGCGGAGACGATTGGCGTGGTGGCCTGGCCGCCGCACGTAATCAGGTTGACGTTGTCGACGGTTTCGAGCTCGTCGAGGTTGACGGAGGGGCAGAAATAAGGCCCAACAGCAGCAGGGGTGAGATCGATGGCGTGGATGCCAGCCTCGCGGTAGCGCGGGGCGTTGGCTTGGTGCGCGCTTGCCGATGTCGCCTCAAACACAATGTCCGGCTTCACGTCTTGAGCAAGCAGCCAATCGACGCCCTCAGCAGATGCTTTCACGCCGAGTTCTTCGGCGCGCTTGAGACCGGAGGATTCGGGGTCAACGCCAATCATGTAGATAGGTTCGACGTTTTTGGACTTGCGGAGCAATTTCTTGAGCAAGTCGGTGCCGATATTGCCGGGCCCGACGATTGCTGCGGTGAGTTTTTCAGTCATGGTAATCCTTTGGAAATAGTGGGAGAGCTAGCTAAAGCTCAGTGCGAGCTGGCCGTGCTCGCCGTAGTCGACGTTGAGGGTATCGCCGGGGGCGAATGCGACGGCGCCGCAGAAGCTGCCGGTAAGTACGGTTGCGCCGGCTTTAATTTCAGTGCCTTGTTCGGCCAGCGTGTGAGCCAGCCACTGCAGTGGAAGCAGCGGGTCGCCCATGACGTCAGAGCCTTGGCCGGAGCCGGCTGCTTCGCCATTCAGCGTCATCGTGGCGGTAACGGAGCCAAGGTCGGTGAGATCGACGTCGATGGCATCGCCAAGTACGACCGCGCCGCAAGATGCGTTGTCAGCAACGGTATCCACGAGGCGAATATCCCAGTTGGCTACGCGAGAATCGATGATTTCGACCGCCAGGTGCACGGTGTCGATGGCGTTGCGAACTTGGTCGAGGGTGGCATCGGCAGGCACATCTGCCTTGAGCGTGAACGCTAGTTCAGGCTCGACCTTCGGAGCGATAAACCGTGAGGTTGGTACTGGCTGACCGAGCTCGAACTTCATCTGGTCGGTGAAGAAGCCGAAATCTGGGCTATCCACACCGAGTTGGCTTTGCATAGCCAGTGAGGTCAAACCAATCTTGTGGCCGATAACCGTGTGACCCGCTTCTTCGAAGGCTTGTTGCTGCCAACGCTGAATGCGGTAGGCGCCCGCAAGGTCAAGGCCGTCGATGGTCTCGCGCGGTGGTCTTACCGTCTCATGCGAGGTATAGGCAGCAAAAAGCGCGGCGGCGACCTCGTCGTGACTATCCGTGATATGTGGCATGGTGCTGTCCTTAAAATTACTGCGCGGTCAAGATGCCGAAGCCGGCGATGAATTCTGGGATTGGGCGGTAATACTCAATGCCAATTTCATAATCTGGGTTGACCGCATGCATCGCGGAGAATGCTGCGACCCAGGTGCGAACTTCGTGGCTGGAATGGCCAGCGACGGCTTCCATGTCCTTGTAGTTATAGGCATCGAAACGGCTCGGGTCGCCGGACTTGCAGTCCTCCATGAATTGCTTGTCCCACTCAGGCGCGATGTCCATGATGTCGGCTTCGCCGCGGGCGAATTTCTTGCCGGTCTCAATCACGCGGGACTCGCGCAGAGCGCGGGATTCCGGGGTGCGGGAGTCGCGGTTGAGCAGCATCGCGCGCTGCTCTGGGGTTGCTTCATCCCAGCGTGGTAGCGGTGGATCGTGGGAGAGTCCGCCCGATGCCACGAAAAGTACCTTCTTATCGGAGTTGCGGAAGTAGCTGCCGACGGCCGCGCCCATCGCGCGGACGCGCGAGACCGGGGTAAATGGGCGGGCGACACCATTGGTGTAGATAGGAATCAGCGGCTTGACGTTAGGGTCACCGTCGTAGACGATTTCCAAAGGCTGGACAGCGCCGTGGTCAACTTCCATCTTGCGGGAAATCGCGATGTCCACGTCCTGCTCGAGCACGAACTGGGCGAGGTCTTCAGCAGTCTTGGTATCAACGTTGAGGTTGCCATCGAAGCTGTCATAATCGCCGGTGCCGAAAGCTTCGAAACCGATGCAAAATGGTGGCATCAATTCATAGAAGAAGCCGTTGAAGTGGTCCGGCCAGAAGACAACGACCTGGTCCGGATCATAATCCTGGACGAACTTCTTGATTTCAGCGAACTTCTGATCGAGTTCCGCCTGAACATCCTCAGCTGGGGGATTGTGGTGGAGTAGAGGGCTATGGGACATAGCGAGCAATGCGGCTGGCATGTTATTCCTTTCTCTTTTGAGATGAGTCTAGGACTCGTATCACACGGTGTCTTGTGTCGTTCCGTACAGCAGAACGTCAGCGCTGCGGAAGCTGTTTAGAGGGCCACTTCGGCATTCGATGGGGTCAGGCTCGTGGCGGTGACCAGTGCGTTCCATGCGCGTGGCGCGTCGCCGTTGAGGCTGACGGCGGCGGTAAAACGGTCTGGGCGCACGAAAGCAGTGCCCACTGAGTGGCGGTCAAACCAGCTCTTGATCGAGCCATCGATATCTGAAATGACGGCGGATGCGACAGGGCCGGTACCTTCATCGCAGTGCTCGCGTGCCCACGCCACCTGGGTTGGGGACACCGCGCAGATGAGCTGTACATCGAGTTCTTCAAACTGGCGCAGCTGGTCATCGGTGAATAGGCGTGCCGGGTCGATGCCCCAGGAGATGATGGCGAAGCCATGGCCGAAGACGTCATCGAGCTTGACTTCGGCACCTTCAAATCCGACGGTTGGCTGGATGAACTGCGTGCCAACGGGGGAGCGCTTTACCAGTGCATTGCGGGAAGGAATCAGCTTGGGGATGCGGCTGCGGCTATTGCGGGTGTGCGATTCACCGGGGGTGAGCGTTTCTTGGTCAACGACAGCACCGCGGCCGTAGCGAGGCATGGGCTTAAAGCGCATGTCCTCGAAGTAGGAGCGCACGCTAGGAATGACGTTGGCTACCTTGGCGGCACGGTCGCGCAAGAAGGTGATGCGGCGGTCGGTTGGTTTGATGATGTTGCCCAGCGTCATTGATAGATCCACCATTGCTTTGGCGTGGTCGCGACGCTCAAGCGAGTAGGAATCGAGTAGGTCATCGGAAGCATGCCCTGCGATGACGGCTTCGAGCTTCCACGCGAGGTTGGTGGCATCGCGGTAGCCGGAGTTGAAGCCTTGGCCCATCCATACCGGCATGAGGTGCGCGGCATCGCCGGCGATGAGCACGCGATCCTTGCGGAAGTCGGTCGCGATGCGGCCGTGGTGGGTAAACACGCGGCGGCGGATAATGTCCAGCTGAGTATTTGGTGGAAGGTGCTCATGGAGTAGGCCTTCGACAAAGGCATCATCTTCGACGCGCTCGCTTGGTTCATCATCGAATAGCATGAATTCGAAGCGGCGGACACCGTGCGGCAGGCCGATTGACACGTAAGGGCGCGCTGGGTCTGCACCCAGGTAGACATTCGGGAAACCGAGCGGATCATTATTGCAGTCAATGACTACCCAACGGGTAGAAGGTGACTTGCCCTCGAAGTCCACGCCCATCCACTTGCGGGTAAAGGAGCGTCCGCCTTCGCAGCCCACAAAATACTGAGCGCGCAGGGTGTGGGTATCGCCGCTGGCAACTTCGCCCTCTTCACCGGAAACCTTCTCTACGGTGGCGGTGACGCCCTCGCCGTCTTGTTCCAAGCCGACCAGCTTGGAGCTGAAACGTACGTCGACGTTCGGGAAGCGCTCGAGGCCCTCGTAGACTGCGCGGTCGACTAATGGCTGCAAGAAACCGAACTTGCGTGGCCAGCCGAAAGGTTCGCCCTTGGGGTTATTGGTCATGATGACGTCGCCTTGACCATCGACTAGCCGCATGATGTGGTGTGGAATGGTAAAAGGCACGACTTCATCAATCAGATCCATCGCCTGAACGGTCCGGAATGACTCATCATCCATGCCGACGCCACGTGGGTAATCAATGAGCTCCTCGCGAGCTTCAATCAAGATGACATTGATGCCATTGATGCCCAGCAGATTGGCGAGAGCCAGGCCAGTCGGGCCAGCGCCTGCGATGATGACATCTGCGTCGTAGTTATTTGCCGAGGTCATGGAGATCCCTTTCAGTAGTTTTTAAATGTTTACTTGGCTGCGTGAGCAGGTTCAGGTTCGGAGGTAGCCGTGAGCACGATGTTGTTTTCCTTGCGCTCGACAAACCACACGGAGATACCTGCGACACCCATGAGGAAGACGAAGTAGATGGCCACGTTGGAAGAACCCCAGCCATTGTCGAGTTCCAGCAATGCGGTGGAAATCAGTGGCGCGAGACCTGCGCCCAGGACGGAACCGAGCTGGTAGGAGACGGATACACCGGTGTAGCGGTCTTGCGGTGCGTACTTATCAGCCAGGAATGCGCCGACTGGGCCGTACATGGATGCTTGGATAATTGGGTTACCAATGATGAAGCCCAAGCCGATGAGGAATGCGTTGCCCGAGTTGAATGCGGCGAACATGGGGAAGATGAGAGCAATAGACAGGACAGCGCCGAAGATCATGATGCGGCGGCGACCGAAGCGATCGGAAAGCCATGCGAAGAATGGAATCGCAAAGATATGCAAGAATGCGGAGAAAGTCAGCAGCATCAGCGCTGGCTGGCGCTCCATCGCGCCGGTGCTGACTACGTAAGGCACGATGAAGACGGCCATCAGCGCCTGCATGAATAGTGGGCCGGTAATCGCGAGGGATGCGAGGATGGTCTGCTTCGGGTAGACGGAGAAGATACGAGCCAGTGGGACACCAGTCTTGACTTCGCCGGACTTGCGGGCGGCCTCGAATTCAGGGGATTCGGTCAGTGAGTAACGCATGTATAGGCCGATGACAACAAGAAGCGCGGAAAGCAGGAATGGCACGCGCCAGCCCCAGGACATGAATTGTTCTTCCGGAAGGCCGGAGAAGATTGCCAGAACCAGGGTGGACAAAACCGCACCGGCAGGAGCACCGGAAACCGCGACGGAAGCGGCGAAACCACGGGACTTGGCCTTCGCATGCTCAGCAGCCATCAAGGTTGCGCCGGCCCACTCGCCACCTACGGCGATGCCCTGGATGACGCGCAGCAGCACCAGGATGATGGGCGCTGCGACGCCGATGGTTGCGTACGTTGGTAAAAGACCAATCGCAACAGATACCAGGCCCATGCCAATCAAGGTGATCAGTAGGACGTTCTTGCGACCGTAGCGGTCACCGAAGTGACCGAAAACCAGGCCACCAACTGGGCGCGCTAGGTATCCGGCGAACAAGATGGTGTAGGAGAGGATCATGCCCAAGAATGGACTCATTTCCTCATCGAAGAAGAGGTGTGGAAAGACCAAGCCTGCCGCCGCGCCGTAGAGCAGGAAGTCGTAGTACTCCACCATCGAGCCGAGGAAGCTGGAGATGAGGACTTTCCGACGCTGACTATCGGAAGACTCCTGGATTGGGGGACTAGTAGTGGTGGAAGCATTCACGCTTTTAATCTCTGTCATCTCAAGCTCCTTTGTTGCCTAAAGTAATGACCATCACATTCTGTGTGAGGCTTATTACAATCTTTGAATTGGCCAAAGGCAAAGCGCGTTCCGAAGAGTGGAACGGAGCGGAGGGGTGGAAGGGTGGCATCGGCAAGCGGCTAAAGCATTTCCTGGCTCTTTTGATGCTCGCGAACCGCCCGGCCTGCGGCGGCGGCAACGCGTTGAAGTGGTGGGATGAGCTCTTCTGGCGCAAACTTATCCGACGGTGAGGACACGGATAATGCAGCAACGGCGCGGTTTTCCAGGCCAAAAACCGGCGCAGCGACGCAGGAAAGTCCCAAAGAGATTTCTTGACGGTCAAAAGCGATGCCGTCGTTGCGGATGTTGACAAGCTCGGCGCGCAGGTCCGCCGGATCGGTGATGGTGTACGGCGTCCACGGTGTGAGCTCTCTTTCAAGCACCATCTCCGCGCGCGCCGGGTCGTGGGCGAGAAGCACCTTGCCGACGCCAGTGCAATACGACGGGGCGCGCCCGCCGATGCGCGAAGGGGAATTCAGGCGCTTCGTTGAAAAGAGTTTATTTGCATATGCGACATCGTTGCCTTCGAGGTAAGCAAGGTGGACCGTGTGGCGGGTTTGCTCAAAAAGAGATGCCAAAAAAGGTGTGACTTCTTCACTAATGAGATTTGCGCGCACCGAATTGCTGGTTGAGGAAACGATATCGAAAATGACGGGACCCAAACGGAAGATGTCGCCGCTGCGTTCTAGTGCGCCGCGGGTGGCGAGCGTATTCAACAGGCGATGCGAGGTGGTCTTGGGTAACTTCGTGAGCCTGGCGACCTCGCTCACGCCCAGGCCTGAAGGGTGATTCTGGAAAGCTGCAAGAATGTCGATCGCCTTCTCGACCGAGCCGCGCTGTTTAGACGCAGGACCTTCCAAAGACGGTGATTCGGGTGTATTTGCCATTCGGACTCCATCAATGTGTGGTTAGGAAATGCTAAGAAATAGGTAATGGCTCAAGATTAGTCACGTTGGTGACGTGAGAAACAGTCACGGGGGAAGGCCCGCTTCGGGCGGGCGTGTGTCGGTGGACTTGTCTGCGGGCTTGCCGTGGCTGACCAGCGAGAAGCCCCAGAGGTGCATTTGGAAAACGCAAGCTCAACGCGTAAGCTATGACGATGGTGTATGCGCACACGAGTCCGTGTGTTGGCTGCGCCAGGTAGTAGACATTTAAAAATGCAGGTAGCCGTATGAAAAGCGGCTGCCAGAAAAGTAGAGGTTATGGCTAAGGAAGGCGCAATTGAGGTAGAGGGTCGCATTGTCGAGCCGCTGCCAAACGCAATGTTCCGTGTCGAGCTCGATAATGGGCACAAGGTTCTTGCTCACATTTCAGGCAAGATGCGTCAGCACTACATCCGCATTCTCCCAGAGGACCGTGTTGTAGTGGAGTTGTCTCCTTATGACCTGACCCGCGGACGCATCGTCTACCGCTACAAGTAAAAACGAAAAGCCTTCTTAACCAGGGGCAGCTGCAAGGTCAGGTGTCCTACTCATACCTTCGGCCACGGTGGCTGAAGCCTGTACCACAATGTCATCCACAGATCCGGTCGGACCGGGCGAAGCGTGACATGGTGCGGGGCGGTTAAGGAGAAAACCACCGTAACAACCCGAAAGGACTCGCCACATGGCACGTCTAGCTGGTGTTGATCTCCCACGCAACAAGCGCATGGAGATCGCGCTTACTTACATTTATGGAATTGGCCCAGCCCGTTCCAAGGAGCTGCTGGAAAAGACCGGCATTTCTCCTGACCTGCGTACCGACAACCTGGATGATGACCAGCTGTCGGCGCTTCGTGACGCAATTGAAGGCTCCTACAAGGTAGAGGGTGACCTCCGCCGTCAGGTTCAGGCCGACATCCGTCGCAAGATTGAAATCGGTTGCTACCAGGGTCTGCGCCACCGTCGTGGCCTGCCAGTCCGTGGTCAGCGCACCAAGACCAATGCGCGTACGCGCAAGGGTCCTAAGAAGACGATCGCAGGAAAGAAGAAGTAATAAATGGCTCAGAAGACTCGTTCCACGGCGCGCCGTTCCGGCCGTCGTGTAGTCAAGAAGAACGTGGCCCAGGGCCACGCTTACATCAAGTCAAACTTCAACAACACCATCGTGTCCATCACGGACCCATCCGGTGCTGTTATCTCTTGGTCCTCCTCTGGTCAGGTTGGCTTCAAGGGATCCCGTAAGTCCACCCCATTTGCCGCGCAGATGGCAGCTGAGTCTGCAGCACGCAAGGCAATGGAGCACGGCATGAAGAAGGTTGACGTATTCGTTAAGGGCCCAGGTTCGGGCCGCGAAACCGCAATCCGCTCACTACAGGCTGCCGGCTTGGAAGTGTCGTCTATCTCTGACGTCACCCCACAGCCACACAATGGCTGCCGACCACCGAAGCGTCGCCACGTTTAAGGGAAGGAAGAGAAACTAAACTATGGCTCGTTATACCGGCCCCGCTACTCGTGTATCCCGCCGTCTTCGCGTCGACTTGGTCGGTGGCGATATGGCATTCGAACGCCGCCCATACCCACCGGGACAGGCTGGCCGAAACCGTATCAAGGAATCTGAGTACCTGCTGCAGCTCCAGGAGAAGCAGAAGGCAAAGTACACCTACGGTGTGCTGGAGCGTCAGTTCCGTCGCTACTACGTAGAGGCAAACCGTCAGCCAGGCAAGACCGGCGACAACTTGGTTGTCCTGCTGGAATCCCGCCTTGACAATGTTGTCTACCGCGCAGGTCTGGCACGTACTCGTCGTCAGGCACGTCAGCTTGTCTCCCACGGTCACTTCACCGTGAACGGCAAGAAGACCAACGTTCCTTCTCACCGCGTTTCGCAGTACGACATCATCGATGTCCGCGAGCGTTCCCAGAAGATGGAATGGTTCGAAGAGGCTCAGGATCGTCTTGGTGAAGCTGTTGTTCCAGCTTGGATCCAGGTTGTTCCTGAAACCCTGCGCATCCTCGTGCACCAGCTGCCCGAGCGCGCTCAGATCGACGTCCCACTGCAAGAGCAGCTCATCGTCGAGCTTTACTCGAAGTAAACTGTTTAACCGTACGGTGCCAAGCCCGGCACAGTGCGGTTGTCGCAGGATTCATTCGATATCCTTCAATAATTTTCACCCTCTACCGGCGTCAAATAGCGGTCGCCGACAAGGAGAAGTTCCATGCTTATTTCACAGCGCCCACAGGTTACCGAGGAGTTCATCGATTCCTCGCGCTCCCGTTTCGTTTTCGAACCACTGGAGCCAGGTTTCGGCTACACCATCGGTAACTCCCTGCGCCGTACTCTTTTGTCCTCCATCCCTGGTGCGGCAGTAACCTCCATCAAGATTGATGGCGTGTTGCACGAGTTCACCACCATCAACGGTGTGAAGGAAGACGTTTCTGAGCTCATCTTGAACATCAAGAGCCTCGTTTTGTCCTCGGACTCCGACGAGCCTGTTGTTATGTACTTGAGCAAGGAAGGTCCAGGCGCAGTCACTGCTGGCGACATTCAGCCTCCAGCTGGTGTTGAGATCCACAACCCGGATCTGCACATCGCAAGCTTGACTGAGAACGCGAAGTTGGACATGGAACTCGTCGTCGAGCGTGGCCGCGGCTACGTTCCTGCAGCACCAACTTCTGGTGACATCGGACGCATTCCGGTTGACCAGATTTACTCCCCAGTGCTGAAGGTTTCTTACAAGGTTGAAGCTACTCGTGTTGAGCAGCGCACCGACTTTGACAAGTTGATCGTCGACGTGGAAACCAAGAACTCTATTTCTGCACGCGACGCCCTGGCTTCTGCTGGCGGCACCCTGGTCGAGCTCTTCGGCCTGGCTCGTGAGCTGAACACCGCTGCCGAGGGCATCGAGATCGGACCATCCCCTCAGGAGTCCGAGTACATCGCTGCTTATGGCATGCCAATTGAGGACTTGAATTTCTCCGTTCGTTCTTATAACTGCTTGAAGCGTCAGGAAATCCACACCGTTGGTGAGCTCGCAGAGTGCACCGAGTCGGATCTGTTGGATATCCGTAACTTTGGACAGAAGTCCATCAACGAGGTGAAGATTAAGCTGGCTAACTTGAACTTGGCCCTCAAGGACACCCCTGAGGACTTTGATCCAACCCAGCTTGAAGGCTACGACGCTGAAACCGGTGACTTCAAAGATCCGGCTGAATCCGAGTAAATAGCAATTGTGCTAGACCGAGCAGTAGCTTGGTCGCGCGCTCTACCTAATCCGCACACGAGGAGTACTTAAATGCCTACCCCTAAGAAGGGTGCCCGTCTCGGCGGCTCCGCTAAGCAGCAGGCTCACCTGCTGAGCAACTTGGCAGCTAGCCTGTTCGAGCACGGCGCTATCAAGACCACCGACGCGAAGGCGAAGCTGCTTCGTCCTTACGCTGAGAAGATCATCACCAAGGCTAAGGGTGGAACCCTGGCTGACCGTCGTTCCGTACTGAAGCTCATCCCTCACAAGGATGTTGTTGCGTACCTGTTCGACGAGTTGGCGCCTAAGTTTGAAAACCGTGCTGGTGGCTACACCCGCACCATCAAGCTGGACAACCGTTCCGGCGACAACGCTCCTATGTCCCAGATTTCTCTGGTTCTGGAGGAGACCGTTTCTGCAGAGGCATCCCGTGCAACCCGCGCGGCTGCTTCCAAGAAAGCTGAGGAAGAAGCTGTCGAGGAGACCCCGGCAGAAGAAACCGCAGTAGAGGAAACCCCAGCTGAGGAGACCAAGGAAGAAGAGAAGTAATTCTCTAATACCTTTTAATCCCTAAAGGCCGTGCCCACCATTATGGTGTGGCACGGCCTTTAGCTTTGCGCTGCATTGCCTGCCGATGCAAAAACTGGCTCAGGCCCACACCGCCGCGATACGATGTGGGCCTGAGCCTGACACATAAGGAGATCTCAATTGTGCGCGCCGGAATCACCCTGACTTCACAGCGCTGCCCGATTGAGGTTTAAGGAATCAGCTGCTGTACCTGGGAAGGAAGTTGGTCCTTGATCTGAGGCAGGAAGGATGCGATGCCGCCTGCAATTGCCGCGAAGATGCCTACGCCGAGCAGGGCCTGCTGTTCTTCGGAGGAGCCCTCTTCGGTGCCTTCTTCGCCATCAGCGGTGGAAGAGCCTGGGAAGTTGGAGGAAAGGTCGGATTCGCCCTCTGCGCCTTCCTCGGTGGAGGAGAGCTCATCGCTGGAACCCTGAAGCTCGGAGGATGCCTCGCCTTCTTCACCTTCACCGGAGGAGGATTCGGAAGACTCAGCGGAATCAGTGGAGTCAGAAGACTCGGAGGAGTCTGAGGTATCAGAGTTCTCTGAAGACTCGGTGACGCCCTCAGCAGAACCTTCTTCTTGTGCGTACGCAGCAGGTGCGGTCATGGCGCCTGCGCCCAGCAGAGCCGCTGCGGATGCAGTGGCGGTAAACTTCTTGAACTTCTTCATTGTGCTGTATTTCCTTCCAGCCTTGTTGAAAGATTCATGCACGAAAGCGACTTGAGTGCTCCGTGCTTGCTCACCATTATTGCAATAGCGCCGACCCACCTGTCCACCCATCGTTTGGGTGACGAGTCCACCTTATTTAAAGCTATTTTCATTCCTGTGAACAATGCCCAGCGGAAAGAAACGGGCTCACAGGTTCCTCCAATCGCCCTCATGTGGGGGTAGAATGGCGAGCTATGACTGTGCATGAAGAGTTTGTCCGGCTGCGTTTTGATCTCGCTTATGATGGCACCGATTTCCATGGGTGGGCGAGCCAGAAAGGCGGTTTGCGCACGGTACAAGGGCATCTTGAGCAATGCTTGTCGATGATTTTCCGACACCCCATTGAGCTCACCGTCGCGGGGCGCACCGATGCTGGTGTGCATGCTGCCGGTCAGGTCGCCCACGCTGATGTGCCAGTAGCAGGGCTTGCTCAGCGCAGCATCGATGGAGATCCGGCGAAGTTGGTGCGTCGGCTAGCGAAGCTCACGGATGAGGACATCCGTATTCATAACGTCTCTTTTGCACCCCCGGGCTTCGATGCGCGCTTTTCGGCGCTGCGGCGTCATTATGTCTATCGCATCACCACGGACCCAGCCGGTCCATTGCCCACGCGCGTGCGCGATACAGCCACGTGGACGCGCGCGGTGGATATCAATGCCATGCAAGAAGCTGCAACCACGTTGGTTGGGCTGCATGATTTCGCGGCTTTCTGTAAAGCCAAACCGAATGCCACCACGATTCGTGATTTACAGGCCTTTACTTGGCATGATGTATCGACGCCGACCGAGCCCCACCTCTACGAAGCACACGTGAGCGCCGATGCCTTTTGTTGGTCGATGGTGCGCTCACTCGTCGGATGTTGCCTCGCCGTGGGGGAGGGCCGGCGCGAGATTAACTTCGTGGAGGCAATGCTGGCTGAGTTGGAGCGTTCCTCCTCGATTCCCGTGGCCGCGGCAAAAGGCCTCTCCCTGGTCGGCGTGGATTATCCTGCTGATGATGAACTCGCCGCGCGCGCATTGATTACGCGGGACAAACGCAGCTAAACCCGCTAATCTAGTAAAAGCTATTCGGGGGGAGAGCTTTTCACGTGTCTAGATTTGTACCTACAACAAAAGCCCAGGTTTCGGGGCATAAATTTTTGGTTCGCCGCATGCAGCATGCTTTGGTGCTCGGCGACATCCGCATGATCCATGATCCGCTGGCGGCCCGGCGTCGCGCGTTGATCCTCGGCACCATTGCCGTGGTTCTCATCGCAGCTGGTTCAGGTCTACTCGCGTGGCTACGGCCAGATCCGAATCCAGGCGAGGCCATGCTGATGCGCTCTGAACAGTCGCAGCTATATGTCCGCGTGGATGACTCACTTCATCCAGTGGCAAATGTGGTGTCAGCGCGGTTGATTCTCGGGGAAGCGGCAGAACCAGTCAGTATCGGAGAATCGGCCCTAGAGAATATGGCGCTGGGAACGCCTGTGGGGATTCCGGATGCGCCGATTGCGCTCGCCGCGCCGCAAGATTTTGACCCGCTTGCCCCCGCGCAGCCCAATACCTGGGCTGCCTGCATCATGCCAGAAGATGCTCCGGAAGCGGAGTTTCCTACCCCGCCCGGTCTCGATGAGGAGGCGCCCAACCAGCTGATTGTGTCCACCGGGCATGACCTGATGCCTGTGGCCGAACCGACGGCAGCGTATCTCACGCACGAAGGCCAGGAGTGGCTCATCACACCACGCGGTCGGGTAGGTTTACCTAGCGCGACCAGTGATGAGGGCCGCATAGTTCGTCGCATATTGAAGCTGGATAACCCACGTGAGGTCTCAGCTGAGTTCCTCAATACTTTCACGGAGAACCCGCCCATCCGCTTGCCGCAGACCACGCTGTTATATGCCGGCAATGATGCGTGGGCGGAGGTCGATGGCGGGGTATATGCACTCACGAAGACTCAGGCTGCGATGCTGGAGGCAGCGTCGCGGCCAGCGCGCGCAGTCAGAGAAGCAGAGCTTGCAGCGCTTGCCGATGCCCCCTCCACCGACCTTGACGCCCTACCCACAACCATTCCTAGCTTGATGGATGACACCGCGTGGCTGTGCGCAAATACCGAGGGGCACGCGGTCGCCGTTGCTCCTATAGACTCCCTGGTGGAGCTATCTGGCGATGGTGCAGCTTCGCATTTCGCGGGCCTGCCCGGCGGTGCGGTCGCTGCTGATACTGGTTATGGTGTCCACGTGATTAATGAAACTGGCCGCCGCCACGAGGTCGAGGATGCGGCGGCGGTGAACTCATTGGGCATCGCGGTGGAAGAAGCTGCCTGGCCGATTATCCGGTTGCTGCCGGAGGCAACGCCGCTTTCTCGCGATCGCGCGCTTGAAGCCAGCTACTAAGAACACCGCCGAGAAATAGTGCGAAGACAAGCCCTGCACCACTGACAATGAGCATGCGATTGAGTCTTCGCTGCGCGCCGGCATCAGCGTCAGCCGGAGCCTCTATGGCAACGTGGCGTTGCGCAGTGCTCTCTTGCATCGGCATGTGAGTCAACGCTGCCAGCGGGTCGAGCACCCGATGAGCTGATTGCGCCGAGCTGTAAACTATCGAGCGCACTTCCTGAGGACTTAGCCGCGGATTGCGCTCCAGCATCAACGCAACGGTTCCACTCACAGTGGGCGTGGCATAGCTGGTGCCATGGAATTCGCGTTCGCCGCCATCTTTCACCGCGGCCCGCATCCAGCCTTCGCCATTGGGATGAATCGCGACTTGTGCAGTACCTGGCGCGCTCACCCAGTCGCCGTCGGTGACGGGAAGGGAATAGTCGGCGAGGGTATAGGCATCGGTAAGCGCTGCCACCGTGATGACGGTATCTTCTACGCCCGGGTAGGCCACCATTCCTGCTTCACAGTCACCGTCAATATTGCCAGCGGACGCCACCACCACTGTCCCTGCCTGCTCTGCTTTCTGGAGTGCTGCTTTCAGCTCGGCTGAATCTAGCCGCTCGGCATCAGCAGGGGACAGGCATGCGACCACCGATAAACTAATTACGCGCGCGCCAGCGTCAACGGCGGCATCAATACCTTGCGCCATGCTTGCTAATGAGCCTGTGCTTTCTGTTCCGGGCGCAGAACGGTAATGCTGAGACGTCTGCCGAATGGAGACCAAGCGCGCATTCGGCGCAATACCCATATCGCGCGCGCCGATGATGCTGGCCACCACTGAGCCGTGAATATCGCAGTCATGTAGCGAATCTGGCGCATCTGGAGTCACAAAGTCCGGCCCAGCGTCCAGCACCGAAAACTGCTCATGGGCAAAGACGCCGGTATCAATAATCGCCACAGTAATTCCACGGCCGGTCGCAAGATTATGCAGCCTGTCGCGGTAACCCTGCTGATCAGGACTAAAAGACGGTGGTTGTGCGGATCCCACTGGGTGAGCGCACGCTGTATCTTGCGCTGCGGCTGTTCCCAGCCACAAGGGTGTTACCGGAATTAAAGATATCGCCAGCGCCGCCACAGCGACCATGACCGCCCGTCGCAACAATAACCGTTGCATCATCCCAAACCCCGGATGAATTCGAAGAGTCCCGCCACGTGCGCAGCCAGCGGCAATGTAGCAACTAGGGCAATGGCCTCGAGACGTTCGAACCATTGAATCGTGGTTGGTGTCGCTCGCTGCACCAGTGGGGACCACCACGGTGAGGGCAGTGCGGCGAATATCGGAAAGCACGCCGCGATCCACAGGCTCGGGTGAATTGGACCGTGGGCACTAGCTACGACTACCGCGATGGGCGCAGCGACAGCTGCGATGACCGCGAGTGCCATCAGCGACCACAATGCATGCGCTTGCCGATGCCGCGCCCCATGCAATAACACCGCCGCACACAGCGTTAGGCACAACATCACGGTCACGATCAGCCGCGGCGTAGAGGTCAGCGCCAGATATCCCAGCGCCATCGCCGCCATGAGCGCGATTGCAAAGCATATGCCCTCATAGAGGAAATGCGCGCGTCGGGAGCGGTCATCAATATCCGGAGCTTGCTCATCGGAGATGTCTAAGTCTTGGCCGGCGGTCGGAAGCTGTGGCACGCGAAGGCCTGCCATCATCGTGGATATCCCCGGTGCAAACGCCACTAACACCACGGATATTCCAATTACCGCGCCGGCGCTGCCGGGTAGGGTGAGCCCCGCGACCAGTAATAGTAGAGATATTGTTGCAGCTGCACCTGTGGTGCGCGGATGTGCAATCGCCAGCACATGACAGACTAACGCCATCACCGTAGCACCCACGGCCGACGCGAAGAACCCTAAACGCAAGGAATGCTCATCAACAATCGGCCAGCCCGCCACTACTGCGCCTGCTGCAAGAGCACCAGCTGTAATAAGCAGCCACGCCAACGATAAGCCACGGTGCCACACCGCTAGAATCAGCCCGCCCATGACCACCGCGCAGGCGCCTGCTGCAACCGCACCGGATGGGATATCCGAGGCCACAGACCCTACGACCACGGCGAGACACAGAAGGGCAGCGGTGACCCACATCGTGAGAATCCCGCGCGTAGAACCTTCGTGGCCTGCGAAAACCAGGGACTCCGCGGAATCACGAATGACCGGCGCCGGTAAGTCTTCGGCGGGACTGATGACGAGTAGGGAGCCATCGGCAAGCTGCGTGTGCGACAGCGGCGCCAATTGATCCACCGGACGCCCCGCCGGCGTTGTTGCACGCCACGGCACCGTTGATTCCGGTGCGCCGATAAAATCCACCAACTCCGCCATCAACTCACCCAGCGAGGATGACACCGGCAGCGCTAAATCAGCCTCTTTCTTAAAATCCCCCGCATGCAGGCGCACGGTTAAACGCACGCTTTGTGAAAAGCTCATATTTCCCCCGAAATAATCATCCGTGGGCCTAGGTCTTGCCCCACCGGCTCTATTGTGGCTTACTTAATATATACATGTCCACTTAACTGGGACGATTGAGCTTCTTCGGGGGAAGAAGGGGGAATATTTTGCAGATCGTTGATCCAATTTCATTTGCGCTGCGTGATGAACCACCAGCATTACCATCGGGCAACCTGGACGCCGAACCGGTACCGCAAGCCATCAAGCCGCAACCGATTTCGCTCATGCGGATTCTGATGCCGCTCATCATGGTGGTGGTCATGCTGGCGATGGTCGCGATGATGATTCTGACATCGAATGGCGCGCCAAATCCGATGATGCTGATGTTTCCCATGATGATGATCGCATCTATGGCCATGATGTTTAACCCACAATCAGGCCAAGATCCGGATGAGTCGCGGCGGACCTATCTGCGCCATCTGGGTTCGTTGCGGGAGGCAGCGTTAAAGAATGGGCAGGCACAACGTAAAAATGCGCTGCACCATCATCCGGCGCCCAGGGATCTGGTGCAGCTGGCTGGCACCACGCGCATGTGGGAGCGGCAGACCAGTGACGACGATGCTTATGAGGTGCGCGTTGGTATTGGCTCTGCGACGCTGAGCACGCCCATTAATGTTTCCGAATCTGGCGCGACAGAAGATTTGGATCCGGTGTGCGCGGTGAGTTTGCGGCACACGCTGGCGGCAGTGTCAACGGTGGCGGATATGCCGATCACGCTGCAGCTTCAGGCATTCAGGTTTCTGGGCATCACCGGGGACAATGCCCGTGAGTTGGCACGCGCTATGGTCTTGCAACTGGCGACTTTTCATGGGCCAGAAGCGATTGGTTTCCGCAGCATTGGCCAGGGTTGGGAATGGTTGAAGTGGTTGCCGCATGCACGCGCACCCCAGCAGGCGCACTTTGTGTGTCTTCTGGTTGATGACACCACGACCACTGGCTTGGAGCCGTTCATGGATGACCCGGACGTTGATTGCATCATTGATATCTCTTCACGTCGGACTACGGCGTTGGGCGTTCGCGCCGAACAGGAGGGGCTAGTTTTGCTTGCCGATGCCTCCCTCACCGTGCTGACCTCTGATGGCGCAGAGGAGCTTGGTCGTGCCGATGACGTCAGCGAAGCTGAGGCGATTGTGGGTGCGCGTGCGCTGGCCCGGTTTTCGCGTCCTGAGGTGACTTCGGCTCATACCCGCGATGACCTGCTTGGTCTTTTGGGCTTTGGGGATGTTGCTGAGATGACAGGGCCGGCGTTGTGGCCGGGGCGCCGCGGCGCGGCGCGGTTGGCAGTCCCCATTGGGCTGTCGCCGTCGAAGTTGCCGGTCATGCTGGATTTGAAGGAGTCTGCTCAGGGCGGCATGGGACCGCATGGGTTATGTATTGGTGCTACAGGATCAGGTAAATCGGAGGCACTGCGAACTATTGTGGTGTCACTCGCTGCAACGCATAGCCCAGATGAGCTGAATTTTGTACTGGTGGATTTTAAGGGTGGCGCCACCTTTTTAGGCTGCGATCATTTGCCCCACACCGCAGCAGTGATTACCAACCTGGAGGATGAATCAGCCCTGGTGGAGCGCATGTATGATGCCATTTCGGGTGAGATGAACCGCCGTCAGGAAATCTTGCGCGATGCAGGAAACTTCGCCAATGTCACTGATTACACCACGGCGCGGCTCTCTGGCCGTGATGATTTACCGGCGCTTCCGGCATTGGTGATTGTGGTGGATGAGTTTTCTGAATTGCTCATGCAGCACCCGGATTTTGCCGAACTTTTTGTTGCCGTGGGCCGGTTGGGACGTTCTTTGCATGTGCACCTTTTGCTTGCCTCACAGCGGCTGGAAGAGGGCAGATTGCGTGGACTGGATTCGCACCTGTCTTATCGGATTGGTCTGAAAACATTTTCAGCGGCGGAATCACGTCAGGTGCTTGGGGTTTCTGATGCGTACCATTTGCCGGCCGAACCGGGCGCTGGCTATTTGAAGACCGATGCGGATGCGCTTGCACGTTTCCAGGCCTTTTATGTCTCCGGCGGGCTGCCGCGGGAAGCGGCCGTACACGATGCACCGGGAGCTGAGCGTCTACCGATTTCAGAATTTACTGGCTGGGATGAAGAGACCGCGGAGCCAATTAAGGTGGAGACCTACATTGATGATTCCACGACGCTTTTGGCCGAAGTTGTCGATGCCACGCGTGAGGAAGCCGCAAGGAGGGGGCTTAAGGCGCACCGCGTGTGGCTGGCGCCTTTGCCACCGGCCATTGAATTGCCGGCGGTGGCGGTGGATTTCTCGCCGCCAGGCGACGGACAGATTCACGCGCCGGTCGGTATCATTGACCGGCCCTTTTACCAGCGACAGGATCAGTTGCTCGTCAATCTCTCATCGGGTCATATGGCTATTTGTGGTGGCCCGCAATCTGGAAAGTCGATGGCGCTGCTCACCATAGTGGCGTCGCTGGCTGCGGCTTACTCACCGGATTTCCTGCGCTTTTATGTCATTGATTTAGGTGGCGGGCAGTTAAGCGGTCTGAACCGTCTGCCGCATGTCGCGGCGGTGGCGGGGCGGCATGAAGAAGAAAAAGTCCGCCGTGTCATCGATGAAGTTATGGGGCTGGTGGAACACCCCGAATCCCGGCATACCTATCTTGTCATTGATGGCTGGCACCATATGGGTGTCGCCGGCGCTGATTTTGAGGATCTTTCCGAGCCCATAACGAGACTGGCAGTTGACGGCCCCTCGGCGCGGGTGCACGTGATTATCTCGACGCCACGCTGGACGACGATGCGTCCTGCCATCCGCGACCTCATCACTGAGCGTTTGGAGCTGAAACTCGGTGAGCCGATGGATTCGCTTTTTGACCGTAAGAAGCAGCAAAAACTTCCCAATCTACCTGGCCGTGGCATCACACCAGAAGGGGAGAGCATGCTGATGGCCGCCACGTCACGTCAAGATCTCGCGCACATCGAATCCTTGTGGACGCATGTTGCTCCAGTTCCTGAGCTGAAGATGCTGCCGGCCACGCTTTCCGTCGCCGATCTCGTCACCACCGACGCGAGCTCCGAACTCGAACGTAATCCGGATGTAGATATCAGGATTCCGTGGGCACGCGGAGGGCGCGATTTGGAGACACAAACCTGGGATACCAGGCACAATTTCTTCATCGTGGGTACATCCGGGGTGGGTAAGTCGACGGTGGTGGCGACGCTCCTGCAGGGCATCGGCAAGCTTGATCGAGCGGATGCACGCATCGTGCTCATCGACCAGCGTCGCGCGCATTTGGGCACCGTTGATGAATCCATGCTGGCGGCGTATTCGGCGACGTCTGCTGCCACAGAAAAAGTTCTCCGCGATACAGCAACGACGCTTGCCGCGCGTCTACCAGGGCCAGATATCACCCCAGCGCAACTGACTGAACGTAGCTGGTGGACGGGACCGGATATTTATGTGGTCATCGATGATTTGGACCTGGTCAGTGATATGGCATTAGCGCCAATCGTGGAGCTGCTACCGCATGCGCGTGATATCGGCCTGCATATTGTCGCCGCACGTAAAGCTGGTGGAATTGGGCGTGCACTCTTTGGTCAATTCCTTGCGCAATTGCGTGATACCCAGCCTGCGATTTTTGTCATGGACACCCCACGTGATGAAGGCGCAATTTTCGGTATTAAACCCGCCCCGCAACCAATCGGCCGTGGTCAATTGGCAATCGGGTCGGACATGGTGGGGTTGTGCCAAGCAGCGCTGCCAGAAAGCGAAGGATAAAAACTACATGTCCACTTATGACGACTACTCCGTTGACCTCACCATCACGGTGCTGGATACCGCCACCATTTTCGAGGGACCGGAAGCCATTTATCGCTATGATCTTCCTGGCACCGCCATCGTTGAAGGCTCTGCACTAAGCGGGGTCATTGACCAAGTAAAGAAGATGTTTCCGGCACCGTGGCCGCAGTTGCGCGTGGTGGTTCTTGCGGATTCTTCCGGCGGACCGATGTCACATGAAGCGGTCAAAATTATCCGTCGCCAATTGCAAGTTCATGAGGTGATGGTCACTGAACCTGCCTCGGTGCCTGCTACGGTGCGCGACACGGAGCCAGCCACGGAAGCAGCCACCACGCATCTCAGCGTGGTGGAAGAAGTACCCAAGTATGAGAATTACAACGAAGAAGCGATCATTCGGCCGGTCGATGAACCAGCCAGCTTCTTCTACCGCTACAAGTGGCTGCTCATCAGTGCGGTCGCGGCGGCAGCAATCATCGTGCTGCTTGTCGTTTGGTTGCTCATCCGCAGCTCAAACACCGAAATAAATGAAGATGACACCACACAACCGGCACCGGCTACCACAGCGGCAGCACCTGCCACCACACCTGTACCCACGCCGGCTGATACCCCGACGACAGTGGCACCAGCCAATGTGATTATCGAAGGTGGCGGTCTGCGCGTGATGCTGCCTGCAGGCTTTAGCCACGTTGAAGAAGATGGGTTGGTCACCGCGACAGGGGATGACCCGAACTTGCGCATTCTCATGGTCATGGACCCGCTGTACTCGGTGCCAGCCCACGCCCTCTTTGCTGAGGTACGTGCACACATTGACGCCGATGAGACCTTGTCACAACCACGCGAAGCTGATGGGCGGCTGATGTACGTGGAACATCCCGGCGATGATTCTGTGGTGTCCTGGACCACCTGGGTTGAAGATGACCAGCAGGTTTCGCTTGGTTGTCATACCCGCAATGAACCGAGCTTGGCGCAGCGCGCGGCGTGCCGCATGGCAGCAGAATCCGTGGAGAAAGTTGATTAAACCTTCACGGGAACCTTTCTAATAAGCGCGAAGTCCAATGTAGTTAGGGAAGTTAAGCGGCCAAGGGGGTACCGCAACTTTCTGAAACACCAACTATTCGCACACACCCACATTGAAGGAAGAAGGGGACTTTCACCCATGAGTCAGATTTTCAAAACTGAAGCCGAGGTCATGGTCGCGACCGCAGGTCGCGTTGATACCACCAATGATGAAGTTGCTGCTGAGCTCGTCCGTCTGCAGGGCGTGGTGGATTCCGTTCGCGCTAGCTGGACTGGTAGCGCGCAGGTGTCCTTCGACAACCTGATGCAGCGCTATGACGCATCTTCTCAGCAACTGCAGGAAGCGCTGACCACTATCAGCGAAAATATCCGCTCGAATGCTCGCAACTTCGACAACGTGGAGGCCCAGAACCAGGATGCTTTCAATAACGTCGGCGGCGGCCTCGCACTCTAACACACACTGACATACCAATTCGCCTATATATAAGGACAGAAAAGGAATCCACTCCATGAGCGAAATTAAGTATCAATTCGGTGCCATCTCTAATGCTGCCGCCGACATCAACTCCAGCGCTTCCCGCATCAACGGTCTTCTCGATGACCTGAAAGGCGTTATCGCACCGATGGCATCCACGTGGGAAGGTGAATCCGCCGCAGCATATAATGAGGCACAGGCCAAGTGGGACAAGGCAGCAGCCGAACTCAACACCGTGCTGGCTACTATTTCTCAAACCGTTTCCCAGTCCAATGACCGCATGAGTGACGTCAACCGTCGCGCCGCAGCTAGCTGGGGATAAATACGCACCATAAGCGTCCCGGGCGGGGACATTGCATAAACATTGTGCGCAAGAGAGCTTGAAAAGCTTGCCTCGATGCATGGGGCTTTGCATCGGCAAGCAAAGGCTCTTCTTGCGCATTTTGGTTTTTGACCTCCTGACTATTATGCTTATACCCCTGTGTGCTTTGCCGGTTTGTGTTAAAACCGGCGCATGGTCAGCAGGTCTCCACCGGCCGCTGTTTGATGCATGTATGGGCACGTAGCGCTGGCCGGCAGCCTCGAGAGACAACTCCAAGGAGTCATTTTGTCTACTTTCCACCCAAAGAGCGGTGACATTACCCGTAAGTGGTACGTCATCGACGCAACTGACGTGGTTCTGGGCAAGCTTGCTTCGACCGTTGCAGACGTTCTGCGCGGCAAGCACAAGCCTCAGTACGCACCAAACGTTGACTGTGGTGACCACGTCATCATCATCAACGCTGAAAAGATTCACATTTCTTCCAACAAGCGCGATCGTGAAATGCGTTACCGCCACTCTGGTTACCCAGGTGGTTTGCGCACCATGACCCTGGGCCAGTCCCTGGACGCTAACCCAGCGCGCGTTATCGAAGAAGCTGTTACCGGCATGATGCCACACAACAAGCTTTCCCGTTCCTCTGCTAAGAAGCTGCATGTCTTCAACGGCGCAGAGCACCCATACGCCGGCCAGAAGCCGGAGACCTTCGAGCTTAAGCAGGTGGCACAGTAATGGCTGATAACGAGAACTTCGAGAACAACGTAGCAGACGCAGCGGACATTGCTGCTGCAGCTGCTGCAACCGAAGAGTTCACCAACACCATCGGTGACTCGATTGCTCCAGAGGCATCTGCAGAGACCGAAGCTGAAGCTCCAGTCCTGCACGAGGGCCCAATCCAGACTGTTGGTCGTCGTAAGCGCGCTGTTGCTCGCGTACGCATGATCGCAGGTTCCGGTGAGATCACCGTTAATGGTCGCACCCTGGATGACTACTTCCCGAATAAGCTGCACCAGCAGGACCTGCTCCTGCCTTTGACCTTGCTCGAGCGTGAAAACCAGTTCGACATCAAGGTTACTGTTAACGGTGGCGGCCCAACCGGTCAGTCCGGCGCTTTGCGTCTGGCTATCGCTCGTGCGTTGAACATCTACAACCCAGCGGATCGCACCACCTTGAAGAAGGCTGGTCTGCTGACTCGTGACGCACGTGCAGTTGAGCGCAAGAAGGCGGGTCTGCACAAGGCACGTCGTGCTCCTCAGTACTCCAAGCGTTAATCTTTATTTCGCTTGCTTCAAACCCATCGTCGATTTCCTGTTACGGGAAGTCACGGTGGGTTTGTTTAGTTTTTCTTGCCCCTATGTCAGCGAATAGGGGCTAAGGCGTGCATAATTGTTCCTATGACTCGATTGTTTGGAACTGACGGTGTTCGTGGTTTGGCCAATAAGAAGCTGACGCCGATTTTGGCGCTGAAGCTGGGCCAAGCAGCAGCGGAAGTGTTGACTGCTGACCGTGAATCCTATGAATTGCGCCCAACAGCTGTGATCGGCCGGGACCCACGAGTGTCCGGTGAGATGCTGGATGCGGCGATTGCTTCTGGTTTGGCATCGCGCGGTGTGGATGTTGTGCGGGTCGGTGTGCTGCCAACTCCGGCTATTGCGTATCTGACTGATGATTATGGGGCGGATCTGGGCGTCATGATTTCTGCCTCCCATAACCCAATGCCAGATAATGGCATTAAGTTCTTCACTGCGGGTGGCCGTAAGCTTCCCGATTCCATTGAGGACCAAATCCAAGCAGTGATGGAAGAACTCAGTGAGGCTGGCCCGACCGGCACGAAGCTGGGTCGGATTATTTCGGAAGCTCCTGATGCGCGTGATCGCTACCTCAAGCACCTACGTGAGAGCGTTGCCGTGGACCTCTCAGGCTTGAAAGTCGTGGTGGACGCTGCCAATGGCGCGGCTTCTCGTGTGGCGCCTGAGGCCTACCGTGCGGCCGGTGCTGAGGTCATCCCGATTCACAATAAGCCAAATGCTTTTAATATCAATGAAAACTGCGGCTCGACGCACATTGAGAAGACTCAGGAAGCCGTAGTTGAATATGGCGCACACTTGGGCCTTGCTCATGATGGTGACGCTGACCGCTGCTTGGCTGTCGATGCCGAGGGCAATGTCGTTGACGGCGACCAAATTATGGCTATCTTGGCCGTGGGCATGAAAGAAGAAAATAACCTCCGTTTCAACACGTTGGTTGCCACTGTCATGTCGAATTTGGGTTTGAAGTTAGCCATGAAGGAACAGGGCATTGAGGTCCGCGAGACCAAGGTCGGCGACCGCTACGTGGTGGAAGAACTCTTGCGCGGTGATTTCTCACTCGGCGGCGAACAGTCCGGCCACATCGTCTTGCCGGAAGATTGCTCCACCGGTGATGGCACTCTGTCTGGTCTGTCGTTGATGGCACGTATGGCCAAGACTGGTAAGTCTTTGAAGGAACTTGCTTCCGTCATGACCGTTTTGCCGCAGGTACTGATCAACGTTCCGGTCTCCGATAAGTCCGCGATTATGGATTCCCCAGAGGTCCGCGCCGCGATTGCTGAAGCTGAAGAAGAGCTCGGCGAATCCGGGCGTGTCCTTTTGCGTCCATCCGGTACGGAAGAACTTTTCCGTGTCATGGTGGAAGCTGCCGAGGAAGTCCAGGCCCGCAAGGTCGCTGGTCGTCTCGCTGCTGTGGTTTCTGCAGTCTAAGAAGACTCTCAGCGAAAACTTCTAAGCCCTTCTCCTGGGGGAACCTTTCTCCCAATTGTTCAGTCCAATATCTGTATCGCACATTGCGTAAGAAGATGATGGACTAACTTACAGGGGGAGGGCTTTTTGCATGTCTGATTTACATGTGAATGTTTCCGAGGCCATTTCGAAACTCAATGAATTCATCGAAGGTGTGGACGCCCGCCAAGCGGACTTGAGCACCGCAAATCCGCAATTTGCGCATCATGCTGCGGGACGCGACTTTACCCACCACGCTCAACGCATCCAATCCAGGTTGGCGCGCATCAATGCCCAGCGTCATTGGCGTTTGAACAATATGCGCAACACCGCGACTGCAGCTCTCGCCGAGATGGATAAGGTCCGTGCACTCGATGAAGATAATGCGGGTGTCCTACGCGCGTTTCGAATCGGGGAAGCCAAGTGAATACCTCAGCGCTTGATAGCCTCACCGAATATGAAGGAGCCCTGAACGAGTTCAAGGCTCTCTCAGGCGGGCTCTTCGCCGGCCCTACGACCCCCGTGAGCGCCCTCAAACATCAGGTTCGTGCCATTGAAGGGTTGGAAACCTCTCAACTAGTTGAGCAGACGCGAGCTTCAACCGGAACAACCAGCTCTAATGAAGACTCAAGCGACGGGAATACGACCGGTAAGAAAAGATTTCGTGGTGGGCGAGGGTTCTTTGTACAGCTCGGATTTGATTTCGCTAGTTCCGTACTCTCTGGCTTCGCTGGCGGCCGGGTAGTTAACTTCTTTAATGGACTTTTTGACGATGACGATGAAGACAACCAGCACTGTGATGATCTCAATGATCAAGCGCGCAGGTGCCAAGAAAGCATTGATGATATTTGCAAAACCTCCGATCAGGCCATAGTCAGCATCATCCTCCCGACATTGAAATTCGTGAGCGTGGCAACAAGCCTGCTCCGGTTTACCCCGCCAGGATTGCTGGCAGGAGGACTTTTGACAACGGTCATTTCGCTCATTGAGAAGACCAATCTAAACATTGTCGACCAATGCGATGAGCGTGATAAATGCATTGAAGAGTGCTATCGAGAATTTGAGAAGTGCTGTGACCGCGTTTGCGATCGGGAGCTTCCTTGCGAACCACCTGAGGTAGAAGGCTGTCCAGAACCAGAACCACCCGCTGGTGAATGTACCTGCGAACCGCCGCCAACGGTCATTGATCCGGAACCCAGCGAACCCGGCGAACCTGGTAACCCCAGCAATCCGATCAAGCCTAAGGATCCAGGTAATCCCTCCGATCCTTCACACCCAGTTGATCCTCCGGTGAAGAAGCCGATTGAAACGACGCCGACACTTCCAGTCGACACTGATCCCGGTGAAAGCAAACCACAACCGAAGGACCCAGTTGTCAAGTACCCAAATCCAGAGCCACAACCGGAACCAAAACCGGAGCCACAGCCAAAACCCGAACCAGCGGAGGAGTGCATCAACGAGCCTGTTGAAGAACCATGCGACGTGGTTGTCACTGAAGAGTGCAAGGATGCAGAATCGGCAGTTAATTGCACAGGAATTCTAGGCGCATTGGGGGTAGGCGTTGCCATTGTCGGACTTGGTGCCTTCATGATGTTTATTGGAGAGCAATTGGAGGTATTCGCCGAAGTCCCGGAACCTCAACCCGAGCCAGAACCTGAATCGGAACCGACGCCCGAAACCGAGCCGGAACCAAAACCTGAGCCAGAACCCAAGGAACCTCCAGAGGACTTGTCGAAGGTTCCGGAGCCAACACCACCACCGAAGAAGATTTTCGAGGCCACAGTGGGTAGCGCAGTGGCGAGCTCTACTGGAAGCTCAGGAGCAAGCTCAGTGGGCAGCTCCAATGGAAGTACGGCGGTGCTGAGCGAACCGGTGATTGATGATCGGGCGGCGGAGTCATCAGCGACTGCGAGTGCCGACGCAGGTTCTCAGGCAGGGCAGGGAAGTAGTTCACCGGCACGAAAGGCAGGGTCCTGGTAATGGATTTTGAAGATTTTGCAGAGCAATTCCGTAAGCGGACGGCGGAGCGTCTCATTGAGTTTGAAAAGACGCTGGAGAAAGCACAACGTGAGATGGAGCAGGCGGCGAAGAATGCCGCAGCGCAGGCTAAGCGTGAGGCACAAGCGAAGAATCCACCAGCTTCGCAGAACACATGGCACTCGCAGCAGCGCGGCGGTAATGGTCACGGGGATACCAGTTACGGCGCTACCGGTCATGGCGCAACAGGATATGGTGAGCAGCAGTGGCCACAAAATAGGCCATTGGAGTACCGCACACCGAATATTCGGGTAGGACGGGACAATCATGCTCCTGGTAATCAGACGGAGACTTCGCCGCAGCCTGCCTCACAGCCGAGAAGGCAGCCCCTAGAGCAACAAAAACCGGCGCCACGAAGGACGCCGGGAAAGGTTAAGTCAGTGCTTCGCAGAAGCCACGATTAGGTTTCTATGCCTGCTGCTTTGCGGGCACGAGTTCACCGCGCTTTGGCTCGCCCGCCTTATCGGCGAGGTCATCGCCGAAGAAGCTTTCCACGCCCTTGGCAGAGGCATCTGGCTCGGAGAAATCAGAGTAGGTCTTGTCGCCTTCGAGCTGGTGGAGCAAGAAACCGACCATGAGGCCGCGCGCAATCTCAGCTTGGGAGGCCTGGAAAGCACCAGAGCCGATGGTGAGCTTGTAGAAGAAATCTTCAGAAAAGCCTTGCTGGGTGCCTTTGTCGACCTCGCGGTAGGCGACGTCGCCGCCCCAGTGATACGCCAGCTTGGCTGGGTTGCCGGCGTTGAAAATATCGGAACGTCCGGAGCCGATAATCAGGCCGGGGATATCAAGGCTGCGCGCAGCGGCATCGGAAGATGGCGCGGTCTGCGCAGGGTAGTAGGCGCCGACAGCTTTCACCTTGTCATTATCAACAGCGGCGAGCACGGCGGTTCCGCCGCCCATGCCGTGGCCAAGGAGACCCAGCTTGTGCGGGGAGACAGAAATATTGCCGCTGCCGAGCTTCACGCCGGCAGCGATCTGCAGACTGGATTCCATATCAGCCGCAAAGTTGCGGTGGTTGGGAATAAACCCGGTCTCAGTATCCGGCGCAACCACCACGAAACCCCAGCTGGCTAGGTGGCGCAGCGTGGCGTGGTAATCCTTGACGTTCTTGCGCCAGTCGTGCCCAAACGCAACAGCGGGAAGACCCTTGCCTTCGGCTGGGGTATAAACCTTGCCGGGAAGGCCGGCATAATCGAGATCGCCGACGAGTACACGGTGCTTGCCGCGCTTGGACAACGTTGCCAGGTGTTTCTTCAGATTCGCAGACACAATACCCAGGATAGAACAACTTAATCTTCCATGAGTCATTAACATCCCAGCGCTGGTTGAAATTGCGGCGAATAGCTGCGGTAGGGGTGAATTTTACTGCCACGTGTGAGTTTTCTTGAGACAGTTTTTGCTGGTATCGGGAATATAGGAAATTTGCGTGGATTTCTCGCAATAAAAAATCAAAAAACCTGTTGTAAAGTTTTCTCCCATGTGTGGAATCGTAGGATATGCCGGTCACCCGTCCGATGCCCGTAAGTACTTTGCGGAAGACGTTGTTCTAGAAGGCCTACGCCGTCTGGAATACCGTGGTTATGACTCAGCCGGCCTTGCTGTGTACTCCGATGGCGCTGTTCATTGGCGTAAGAAGGCGGGCAAGGTCGCAGCGCTGGAGGCTGAAATCTCAGCTAGCCCGCTGCCACAGTCAGTGCTGGGTATTGGCCACACCCGTTGGGCAACCCATGGTGGCCCAAGTGATGTGAACTCGCACCCGCACGTGGTTGCGGGCGGCAAGATTGCGGTTGTTCATAACGGCATCATCGAGAACTTCGCTGAGCTGAAGGCTGAAATGCTGGCAAAGGGCCATAATTTTGTGTCTGAGACAGACACCGAGGTCGCAGCGACTGTCCTGGGTGACCTTTTTGAGCAGACCGGCGACTTAGAAGAGGCAATGCGCAAGGCATGCCAGCTTTTCGATGGCGCCTTTACCCTGCTGGCCATCCACGCCGACCAGCCAGACCGTATTGTCGCGGCACGCCGCGACTCCCCGCTGGTGATTGGTTTGGGCGAGGGCGAGAACTTCCTGGGGTCGGATGTTTCTGGCTTCATTGACTACACCAAGAAGGCCGTGGAGATGGAAAACGATCACATCGTGACCGTCACCGCTGATGACATCTTCATTTCTGACTATGAGGGCAACCCACAAGAAGGTAAGCGTTTCGACATTGAATGGGATGCGGCCGCTGCCGAAAAGGGCGGTTTCGCATCTTTCATGGAAAAGGAAATCCATGACCAGCCAGCAGCTGTCCGCGATACCCTGATGGGCCGCGTGGATGAGAAGGGCAACTTGGCCATCGATGAGCTGCGCATTGATGAGTCACTGCTGAAGTCCATCGATAAGATCATCGTCATCGCTTGTGGTACTGCCGCATACGCTGGCCACGTGGCGCGTTATGCCATCGAGCACTGGTGTCGTATCCCAACCGAGGTCGAACTCGCGCACGAGTTCCGCTATCGCGACCCTATCGTGAATGAAAAGACCCTGGTGGTTGCGCTGTCGCAGTCGGGTGAAACCATGGACACGTTGATGGCGGTGCGTCACGCACGCCAGCAGGGTGCGAAGGTTATCGCAATCTGTAACACGCAGGGTGCGTCCATCCCACGTGAATCTGATGCGGCGCTGTACACCCACGCGGGTCCAGAAATTGCTGTGGCATCCACTAAGGCTTTCTTGGCACAGATCACCGCAACCTATGTCCTGGGCCTATACCTGGCGCAGCTGCGCGGCAACATGTTCGCTGATGAAGTTGAAGCCATCCTCGGTGAGCTGCGCGCCATGCCAGATAAGGTGCAGACCATCATCGACGGCGCGGATGATGTCGCGGCGTTGGCTAAGTCCATGCAGGATGCCACGTCGGTGCTCTTCTTGGGCCGCCACGTTGGATTCCCAGTTGCGCTTGAGGGAGCACTGAAGCTCAAGGAAATTGCTTACCTGCACGCGGAAGGTTTCGCGGCGGGCGAGCTCAAGCACGGTCCGATTGCGCTCGTGGAGGAAGGCCAGCCGGTATTTGTTATCGTGCCATCCCCACGTGGTCGTGATTCGCTGCATGCCAAGGTCGTGTCCAATATTCAGGAAGTCCGTGCTCGTGGCGCTATCACCATCGTGATTGCAGAAGAAGGCGATGAGGCAGTGGAGGCCTATGCCAACCACATTATTCGCATTCCACAGAGCCCAACCCTGATGCAGCCTTTGCTTGCAACCGTGCCGCTACAGGTCTTTGCTTGCAAGGTGGCGGAAGCTAAGGGCTATGACGTGGATCAGCCGCGTAACCTGGCTAAATCCGTAACTGTGGAATAGGCGTTCTAGAATAAGGGCCATGTCGCTTTTATCCACTCGAATAAACCTCGACGCCATCGCCCACAACGTCCGGCTATTGAAGGACCTGGTGGGCCCTGATGTGTCGTTGATGTGCGTGGTCAAGGCGGATGCTTATGGCCACGGCGTCGAGCGCGTGGCACCGGTGATGTTAAAGTCCGGTGCGGATGTGCTGGGGTGCGCCACCGTTGATGAGGCAGTGGCGCTGCGACGCAAGGGCATTGAAGCCCCGCTGGTGGCATGGATGTGGGAGCCAGCCCAGGACCTTTCTGATGTGCTCAGCTCCAATATCGTGATTGGCGTGCCATCGCTAGCGCATGCCCGGGCGCTAGTTGAGGCGGAGGTGCCAGCCAAGGTGGCCATTAAGGTTGAAACCGGCATGCACCGCAATGGGGTGGATAAGTCCCAGTGGGATGAGGTTTTCGCATTGCTTGCCGATTCCCCTCATATCGAAGTCACTGGCCTCATGTCGCATTTAGCGTGCGCGGATGAGCCGGATAATCCACACACGGATATTCAGGCAGCAGAATTCCGTGAGGCAATTGAGAACGCCCGCGCGCACGGGCTGGCTTGCCCGGTGAATCATTTATCGAATTCGCCAGCCACGCTGACCCGACCGGATTTGCGCTTTGAACAGGTACGCGTGGGGTTGGCGTGTTATGGTCTCGAGCCTATTGCGGGCCTGGACCATGGTTTGCAGCCAGCGATGACGTGGGCTGCCAACATCATCAATATTAAGCCGGTGAAAAAGGGCGAGTCCTCGTGCTATGGCCTGACATGGACCGCGCCCGCCGATGGTTTCTTGGCCGTGGTGCCAGTCGGCTATGCCGATGGCTTGCCGCGTAGCCTGCAAGGCGCGCTGGAGGTCAGCATCGGCGGGAAAACCTATCCGCAGGTGGGGCGTGTGTCCATGGACCAGATTGTGGTGGATTTGGGGGAGAACCCCTTTGATGTGGCCGTGGATGATGAAGTCATTATCTTCGGCGAAGGTGGTCAATCTGCTACCCAGCTCGCCGATGCCGCTGGCACCATCAACTATGAAATCGTCTGTCGTCCCACTGGCCGCACGCGTAGAACTTATGAAGGTGGGATTGATCTATGACACTGGAATCACAGGGATGTGAAGAATTCGCAACGGCTGAGCAGACGCAAGCATTTGGCGAAAAACTAGGCCAGGAATTAGCCGCAGGTGATGTGGTGATTTTGGATGGCCCACTCGGTGCTGGCAAAACCACGCTGACCCAGGGCATTGCGCGTGGAATGCAGGTTAAAGGACGTGTCACATCACCGACTTTTGTGATTGCGCGTGAGCATCGCTCGACTATTGGCGGGCCATCGCTGGTGCATGTGGACGCCTACCGTTTGCTCGGTGACGGTAATTCTGGTGATCCGCTCGGAGAGTTAGATTCGCTGGATTTGGATACTGATTTAGAAGATGCTGTGGTCGTGGCCGAATGGGGTGGTGGACTCGTGGAACAGATTGCGCAGCGCTACCTGTTGATTTCCCTGGACCGCGAATCCGCGTTGGAAGTAAATCCCGACTCACATGCACGTATCATTTCGTGGCGTTGGGTAGAAAACGCCTAAAAGAGTACGCTTAACCGGTGACTTACCCCCAACGGTTTATTTTTCAAGGAGCCCCATGATTTCCAGTAAGACCAAAGCAATAATCGGCATTATCGTAGCAGGCTGGCTAGTCGTGCTCATGGGGCTGATTGCGATGAATGCCACCCGTGCGGAGGCAACCGTCACCGGTGATCTGGAATCCAGCCTGGAAAAGATGGATGAGATGGAGCTGCAGGGCACCTCTCTCGCACCGATGGATATTTGGGGCGAAAATACCGCTGCTGTGATGCCGATTTGCCCAGGCATCACCGAGGACGAGATCGCTCAGATGGGCGTGGATACAAAGCAGTTCACCTTCGAAAATGGTGCTATTCCAGCATCCACCAACTACATGCTGGTGCTGCCGATGCAAGGAACGCCAGTGGTAGAAAAGCACTTTGTTGAAAACATTGACCTCTGCAGCCAGCTTTCTCAGATGCAGCCTATTAACCCAGCCGCTTTGATGGTCTTTTTGAAGGACCCAGCTGGCGCTTGGTTGTTGGTGGCCTAATGCGAATTCTCGCGCTTGATACTGCTACCCCGGACCTAGTGACCGGGGTCGTTGATGCTGCCTCGGGTGCAGTGGAAGAAAATGTCATCGAAGACACGCGCCTGCTCAGCGAGCAGCTGATGCCCGCGATTGAGAAGGTCACGGGTAATCAGCACCGCGATGGCTACGAGGGCATCGAAGCCATCGCGGTGGGAGTGGGACCAGGGCCGTTCACGGGTCTCCGCGTCGGCATGGCTACTGCCTCGGCGCTGGGGCAAGCACTGAGCATCCCAGTACATGGGGTCTGCACGCATGATGCGGTGGCTTATGCCGTGGCTCATGCGATTGCCGCAGACACGACTGATGCAACGTTGCTGGTGGCGACTGATGCGCGGCGCAAAGAAATCTACTTTGCCACTTATCGCATTGAGGCTGGCCAGGTGACCCGCATGCAGGAACCCGGCGTGGTGCGCCCAGAAGAGCTGCAGGTGGATTCACCGGTGGATCTGATTTCCATTCCTGAACATCTCATTGAGCGCCTGCCCGCGCACTTGCGGGACGTTAAGACTTTGCACCAGCGCCCGACCGCAGCTGGTTTGGTCGCAGCGGCTGACCTGGATGCGCAGCCTGCGCCCCTGGTGCCGTTGTACCTGCGCCGACCAGACGCGAAAGAACCAGCTGCTAAGCCGCGCTCAGCAGCGATTCCGGAAGTGGAGCTTTAACCCATGCACCTGCGCGAGTTGACCCAGGCGGATGCGCAACGCTGCGCGGAATTAGAAGAACTCCTCTTTCCGGGTGAAACACCGTGGTCGAAAGCCATCTTCGAATCGGAATTTCAACAGCCCTATAACTTTTATCTTGGTGTGGAAGATGAATGCCAGCTCGTGGGCTACGCGGGCATTGGTATGCGCGGCACGCTGGATTATCCGGAGTTTGAGATCCTCACTATCGGCACCGACCCGAAACAGCAGCACCGCGGAATCGGACGGATGATGATGGACAATATCTGCCACATCGCTGATCTTAAACACGCGCCGATTTTCTTAGAAGTGCGCGTAGGTAATGACCCTGCCATCGAGATGTATCAAGCCTATGGCTTCAAGCATTTAGGCATTCGCCGCAACTACTATCAGCCATCGGGTGCTGATGCCCACACCATGAAACGTGACATCCAAACGGAGAAACCATGATTGTCTTAGGTATTGAAACTTCCTGCGATGAAACCGGCGTGGGCATCATCGAGCTTTCCGATGATGGGCACATGGAGATCATCGCCAATAAAGTGGCGTCCTCCATGCAGGAGCACGCGCGTTTCGGAGGTGTTGTTCCAGAAATCGCATCCCGCGCCCACCTAGAAGCGATGCCACAGGTGATGCAGGCAGCTCTCGAAGAGGCAGGTATTGAAAAACCTGATGCGGTTGCCGCGACCATCGGGCCGGGGTTGGCTGGTGCGTTATTGGTGGGGGCATCGGCAGGCAAGGCTTATGCCTCAGCCTGGGGCGTGCCTTTCTATGGCGTTAACCACCTCGGCGGCCACGTTGCGGTGGCGAACTTGGAGGGCGAGGAGTTGCCGTACTCGGTGGCGCTGTTGGTCTCTGGCGGACACACTCAGCTGTTGGAAGTCGAGGCGGTAGGAAAACCCATGAAAGAACTGGGCTCCACACTCGATGATGCAGCTGGTGAAGCCTATGACAAAGTCTCCCGCCTTTTAGGATTGGGATATCCAGGTGGGCCGGTCATTGATAAGTTGGCCAAGCGTGGCGAGGCGAATATCGCGTTCCCGCGGGGATTGAACCGTGCCGAAGACCTGCGCGGGGAACACCGTCATGACTTTTCCTTCTCGGGTCTGAAAACTGCGGTGGCTCGGTACGTGGAAAAAGCCGAGCGCGAAGGCACCGTGATTTCCGTGGAAGACGTCTGCGCGTCTTTTCAGGAAGCCGTATGTGACGTGCTGACGGCGAAGGCGATTCGCGCCTGCGAGGACACCGGCGCCCGCGTACTGCTGCTTGGCGGCGGCGTGGCAGCAAACTCGCGGCTTCGTGAATTAGCGGGGCAACGCTGCGCCGATGCAGGCATTGAACTGCGTGTCCCACGCTTTGAACTGTGCACCGATAATGGCGTGATGATTGCGGCCCTTGCCGGGCAGCTCATTTTTGAGGGCGCCGGTGAATCCGGGCTAGCAGTGGGCACCGACACTACACTCGATGTTGAAATTCCACTTCTCTTGGCTTAAATTCACCAACTGTTTTCTTAACCAAACAAGCGTCAATCTATAAAGCAAGATAGATTGATACTGAATATTGCCTTAATCCGCTTGAATACATGTATTAAAGGAGCGTGGATTTGCCATGATGACCGGATTCCTTGTCAACCCTGACCTGACCCGCCGCAAGATCGAATTCGAGCTGGAGCACGCCAACCAGTTTTTGGGCGGCGCAACCGAAGACCGCGTAGCAGTGTCCTTCCAGGATGATGGCACGCTCTACGCAGCGTTGTTTAGCGCCGAAGCTAAGGCAGATGGTGCCGAGCCAAACCCAGTGGCTTCCTTAGCGCGCAACCACGCAGGAACCGGTAACTCGGCATTCTTGCAGGACCCATACCGCGCCATTTGCGGCTCGGTCATCTTCGTAGACGCTGAGGGCGGCGAAGTTACTGATGAAATTATTGACGGTGTAGAAAACTCCGTGCGCGCGGTCAAGAATTACCGCGAAGACAATGAGGAAGAATACATTCTGTGGCGTGCAGCTGTGCTCAACTCAGGCCGCCAAGAGGCGGAAGAACGCGACGCAGCACAAGAAAACTAAAATTCATTAAACCTCAAGCGCTGGCTTCCTTCTTAAAAGGGGAGGGCAGCGCTTTTGACGTTGTTCGCCCGTGGCGTACCGAGTGTTGGTTGAGAGCTGGCACTTGCAAGGGTAGAGTGCTAATCAAGGTTGTTTGACCCACAGTTGTTCACCCGCGACGACGGCTGTGCTGGACTATTGATGCAACCGGCACAAAACCTGCAACTAATTTGATTTCATACGGAGGAATCACACCATGGCAAACATTAAGCCGCTTGAGGACAAGGTACTCGTCCAAATCGTAGAAGCTGAAACCACCACCGCATCCGGTCTGGTCATCCCAGATTCTGCTAAGGAAAAGCCACAAGAGGCAACCGTTGTTGCAGTCGGCCCAGGCCGCGCAAATGACAAGGGCGAAGTCACTCCAGTTGGCGTCAACGTTGGTGACGTTGTCATCTTCTCCAAGTACGGCGGCACCGAGCTGAAGTACGACGGCGAAGAATTCTTGCTGCTGTCTGCACGTGACCTGCTCGCTGTAATCGAAAAGTAAGTAAGGGCGGTTTAGCCAAACATGGCAAAGCTGATTGCATTTGATCAAGAAGCCCGCGAGGGCATCCAGCGCGGCGTCGATACGCTTGCCGACGCTGTGAAGGTCACGCTCGGCCCACGCGGCCGCAACGTGGTGCTGTCGAAGTCTTTCGGCGGCCCAACCGTGACCAATGACGGTGTCACCATCGCGCGTGACATCGATGTGGAAGATCCTTTTGAGAACCTCGGCACCCAGCTGGTGAAGTCTGTGGCTGTCAAGACCAACGACATCGCTGGCGACGGAACTACCACTGCAACCTTGCTGGCGCAGGCGCTGATTTTCGAAGGTCTGCGCAATGTTGCCGCTGGTTCAAACCCAGTGGAGCTCAACCGCGGTATTGCGGCGGCAGCTGAAAAGGTTATTGAAGAGCTGAAGTCCCGTGCGACCCAGGTGGAGTCCAATACCGAAATCGCGCAAATTGCGACCGTGTCTTCCCGCGACCCAGAGATCGGCGACATCGTTGCCGGTGCCATGGACAAGGTGGGCAAGGACGGCGTTGTCACCGTCGAGGAATCCCAGTCAATTGAGTCCAGCGTGGACATCACTGAGGGTATTTCCTTTGACAAGGGATACCTGTCTCCATACTTTGCCACCGAGGAAGAATCCTCCCAGGCAATCTTGGATGACGCGCAGATCCTGCTGGTGCGCAATAAGATTTCCTCCCTGCCGGACTTCCTGCCAATTTTGGAAAAGATTGCAGAGTCCAATAAGCCAACCCTGATCGTCGCTGAAGACATCGAGGGCGAAGCTCTGCAGGCACTGGTTGTCAACGCTATCCGTAGGACCCTGAAGGTCGCTGCGGTGAAGTCGCCTTACTTCGGTGAGCGTCGCTCCGCATTCATGGATGACTTGGCAGTGGTCACTAACGCTACCGTTGTGGACCCAGAGGTCGGCGTGAACTTGAATGAGTCCGGCCTAGAGGTTCTGGGACGTGCACGCCGTGTGACCGTGACCAAGGATGACACCGTCATCGTTGATGGTGCTGGCACCGGTGAAGCAGTTGAAGAGCGCCGCGGATTCATCCGTCGCGAAATCGAGCGCACCGATTCCACCTGGGATAAGGAAAAGCTCGAGGAGCGCTTGGCTAAGCTCTCTGGCGGCGTTGCGGTTATCCGCGTTGGCGCTGCAACTGAGACCGAGGTCAATGAGCGCAAGCTGCGCGTCGAAGACGCCATCAATGCTGCCCGCGCGGCAGTAGAGGAAGGCGTTATCGCTGGCGGCGGCTCCGCACTGGTTCAGATTGCCAAGGGCCTGGAGTCTTACGCGAATGAATTCGAGAGCGAAGCCAAGATCGGCGTCCTCTCGGTTGCTCGTGCCCTGACCCGTCCTGCGTACTGGATTGCATCCAACGCTGGCCTGGACGGTGCTGTTGTGGTTTCTCGCATTGCTGAACTTCCTAACGGTGAGGGCTTCAACGCTGCCACCCTGGAATACGGCAATCTGATTGATAACGGCATCATCGACCCAGTTAAGGTCACCCACTCGGCGGTTGTGAACGCAACCTCCGTTGCCCGCATGGTCTTGACCACCGAGGCATCCGTTGTGGAAAAGCCAGCCCCTGCTGAAGAAGCAGCTGGTGGACACCACGGCCACGCGCACTAGGTTAATTCACACGCGAATTAACCCGTGCGTTAGTTCGAATGATTAAAGCGCGCGACCTACGCATCTAGCGGGGGCGCGCGCTTTTTCGATCTGTGCCACAGCGTGAGCGAAGCTAAGATCGCTTAAGTGATTGGACAAGAATATATCCGCGTTGTTGGCGCAAATGATAATAATCTGAAGAATGTCAGCATTGACATTCCAAAGCGCAAGCTCACCGTGTTTACCGGTGTGTCTGGATCGGGTAAATCATCCTTGGTTTTTGACACCGTTGCGGCGGAATCACAGCGGCTGATCAACGAAACTTACCCAGGTTTCGTTCAAGGATTCATGCAGTCCTTGGCACGTCCGGATGTGGAACATTTGGAAGGCCTGACCGCGGCGATCATCGTGGGCCAAGATCCACTAGTAGCGAATACGCGCTCTACTTTTGGCACGGTTACGGATATCACGGGCATGTTGCGCGTGCTTTTCTCCCGTATGGCGGAACCACATGTGGGTGGGCCGGGTGCGTTTTCTTTTAACGTGCCATCGGTGAGCGGGCAAGGCGCAATGAGCGTGAATGATGGCAAGAAGGAAGTTGCCAAGTTTGAGCGCACCGGCGGTATGTGCCCGCACTGTGACGGCACCGGACGTGTCTCCGACATTGACCTGGCGGCGGTAGTGGATGAAAGCCTCTCGCTCAATGATGGCGCGATTCTGGTTCCCGGCCTGAAGGTGGATACGTGGAGCTGGAAGACCTATGCTCAATCAGGTTTCTATCCGGCCGATAAACCGGTCAAAGATTTTACTGAGGAGCAAAAGCACAAGCTGTATTACGCCGAGGATGAGAAGGTGAAATCCAGCGGTATCAACATGACCTATAACGGTCTGATTCCGCGTCTTAAGAGCGGCCTTTTGGCTAAAGACCCGGATTCTTTGCAAAAGAGCCTGCGTGAATACGTGGACCGTGCGGTGACGTTTATTGCTTGTCCATCCTGTGAAGGCACGCGTTTGGCGGAGCATGCGCGCACCTCCACGATCAATGGCAAGTCGATTGCTGATGTCTCCGCGGTGGAGCTGGGCGAGGTGCTGATGTGGCTGCGCGGAATAGATGATAAGCGCGTGGCGCCGCTGGTGGACGTGTTGTCTTCTTCGCTGGAAACGGCTGTCGATATTGGGCTGGGCTATCTGACCTTGTCGCGGCCTTCGGGTACATTGTCGGGAGGTGAGGCGCAGCGCGCACGCATGGTGCGGCACTTGGGCTCGGCGCTGACCGATGCCACCTATGTCTTCGATGAACCCACCGCCGGTCTGCACCCAGCAGATATTGAGCGAATGAACCGCACGCTACTGCAGCTACGCGATAAGGGCAATACGGTGCTGGTGGTGGAGCATAAGCCAGAAACCATTGCGATTGCGGACCACGTGATTGACTTGGGCCCGCGCGCGGGTTCTCATGGTGGTGAAGTAATGTTCACCGGTACTTTTGAGGAGCTTAAAACCTCGGACACGGTCACAGGCAAGCACCTGGGTGACCGCCTACCTGTCAAAGATGACGTGCGCAGCGCTACGGGCGTGGTGGAAATTCGTGGAGCGAAGAAGAATAATCTGGCCGAAGTTGATGTGGATATTCCACTGGGCGTACTTAGCGCGATTACGGGTGTGGCGGGCTCTGGTAAGTCGTCATTGATGTCGTGCTTGCCGCAGGACCTGGTGGATTCGGGCAGAATTCTCTTTGTGGATCAGACCGCGATTCGCGGTTCACGGCGCTCGAATCCGGCAACCTACACGGGCGCGCTGGACTCTATCCGCAAAGCCTTTGCGAAGGCGCATGGCGTGAAACCAGGTATGGTCTCTGCCAACTCTGATGGCGCGTGCCCGCACTGTAATGGTGCCGGTGTCGTGTGGGTGGACCTGGGTCTGATGAGTGGCGCTGACGTACCGTGTGAGGTCTGTGAAGGCCGTCGCTTCAATGATGAGGTGCTGGGCTATGAACTCGGCGGAAAGAATATCGCTGATGTGCTTGAGCTGCCAGCAGACCAAGCCGCGGCATATTTCAAAGAAAAAGAATCTAAGGTTGCGGCTGCAGCAAAGATTTGTGACACCTTGGTCTCCGTTGGCCTGGGGTACATCACGCTGGGACAGTCGCTGAATACGCTGTCAGGTGGCGAGCGTCAGCGCCTCAAGCTGGCGGTGCACCTGGGTGCAAAACAAGCAGCAGACATCTTGATCCTCGATGAGCCCACCACCGGCCTGCACCTAGCCGACGTCGACATGCTGCTGGGACTTTTGGACACGCTGGTGGAATCCGGCAATACCGTAGTCTGCGTGGAACACCACCTAGCGGTTATCGCGCACTCAGACCACGTCATTGACCTGGGCCCCGGCGCCGGCTCCGAAGGCGGACACATCGTATTCGCCGGCGCGCCCAAAGACCTGATGAACGTGAAGGAGTCCCAGACGGGCACGTATCTCGCTCGCTATTAGACTCGCGAGATACGTTAGCCGAAAGGAATCATTAGGCTCGCGAGATACGTTTAACGGGCGAAATATTAAGCGCGGGAGACGCCGATCCAGCGGTCGATGGTGAATTCCTCGATGGCCCAGTCGCCGTTGAAGCGGCCCAGACCGGAGTTCTTCACGCCACCGAACATGACATGGGCTTCATCATTGACCGTCATGTCATTGATGTGAACCATGCCCGACTGGACCTGCAAAGCTACCTGCTCTGCACGGTCCAGGTCGGTGCCATGCACGGCTGCGGAGAGACCGAATTCGGTGTCATTGGCAAGCTCGATAGCATGCGCGTCATCATCGGCTTTGAGAATGCCAATGAGCGGGCCGAAGATTTCCTCACGCGCAATCTCCATATCGCGGGTGACATCGGTGAATACATGCGGATGTACGACGCGGCCGTTGATGTCTCCTTCGAGTGCAACGGTGGCGCCTTCCTGCTTGGCCAGCGCAATCTTTTCCTTCAACCCTTCGAGCTGGCTGTCATTGATGATCGGTCCGACCAGCGTCTTCTCATCACCGGGATCCCCGACCGGCAAGTTCTTTACGGCCTCGACGTATTTTTCTACGAACTCGTCATAGATTGAGGCATCGACAATCACGCGGTTGGTTGCCATGCAGATTTGGCCCTGGTGCAAGAAAGCACCGGTGGCGGCATGTTCGACGGCTTTGTCCAGGTTGGCATCGGAAAGCACAAGCAAAGGCGCATTGCCGCCGAGCTCAAGTGCGACATTCTTCATCGGCCCGCCATTGATCGCCAATTCGCCAACGCGGCGGCCCACCGGAGTGGAGCCAGTGAAAGAAATCAGCTTGGGCACCCCGTGGGTGACAAAATGATCACCAATTTCAGAGCCAGCGCCGGTGATATTGCCAATCACGCCTGCTGGAACACCAGCTTCTTCGAAAATACGCGCCGGGATGACGCCGCCGGATACCGGAGTGTCACTAGCGGCCTTGATGACCACTGCATTGCCCAGTGCCAGTGCTGGTGCGACTGAGCGGATGGTCAAATGCAGCGGGAAATTCCACGGGCTGATGACACTAATGACGCCCTTGGCGGTGCGGTAGACACGATTGGTCTTGCCCGGGGTATTCGACGGGCTGGTGCGGCCATGCACGCGCGCGGGGAAGGATGCGGACTCGCGGGTGATTCCGGCAGCGAGCGTGACCTCTAGGTTGGCCTTGGTGCGGGTGGAACCGGATTCCTTGATGAGCCAATCAACGATCTCTTCGCGCTTTTCCTCCAACAGCTCGGCCGCGCGGTAAATGATGGCGGAACGCTTGGCTGGCGGCAATGCGGCCCACTCGGCTTGGCCGGCTGCGGCCTGTGAGTAGGCTTCATCCACGTCTGCGGCAGAAGCCAGCTTGATGGTGGTGAGTACGGAATCATCAAAAGGGTTGATGTCATCGGCGGTGCGCTCAGATGAGCCCTCGCGCCAGTTTGGACCGATCAGTTGCTTATGCGCATCAACGCCAGAAAAGCTTGCCATGAGAAACTCCTTGGTTCGGGGAAGAGTGATATCCGCCACCGTACCCGGAGTGCATGAAGAAAGGGCGTGGTTTCGGCAGCGAAACGACGCCCAGGGGGAGGGAAATCTAAGCGGAGACCTTGCGCTTGCGGTGACCGCGCAGAGCAACCGAGCGCTCTGATTCGCTCATGCCACCCCAGACGCCATATGGCTCTGCGGACTGTAGCGCGTGATCGCGGCAGAGCTCGAGTACTGGGCAATCTGAGCAAATGGCCTTGGCGCGGTTCTCGCGCTGCGCACGTGCACGTCCACGTTCGCCGTCTGGGTGGTAAAACACATCCGAATTTTCTCCACGGCAAGCGCCGTGCAGCTGCCATTCCCAGAAATCAGCGTTTGGTCCTGGAAGCAGGTGCGGCTGTGACACGGTTAAGACTCCTTTGTGAGGGAATTATCCAAGTAATTGAAAGACTTCAAAATTCTGACCACTTTCGGCGGCGGCGAATCGGACACCGTGAAAATGGCCAAGACGTAGTGTGTCGCGATTTGGTGAACAAAAAGTAGCCAAATGGTGTCAATTAAGTTGGCTGACCATTGCGAATGGAATTTCGAGGCGTTTGACCTGCGATATTGCTGAAGGTTAAAGGTAGGTGAACTTTTTAGTTTGCAGGTTTTTCGAGTTGCGCGGGGGCGAATTCCTGCAATAATGCTGATACTTTCCGCGATGGGCGTGTGGCTGATGTTTCCAGTGGTGCTATTGTGAAATAGTGATGGTGGCGAATTCACGTGTCGGGTTTGGCACGACGCGCCGTATTGACGCACACTTATTGCACTCACGAAGATGAAATCCCTTTGGGAAAAACTCGACGTGGGTGATTTATGGCTGTTGACATGATGAAGGGCATTTGAAGACGTGAGCGATACCGAAAAGGAGTTGGCGGACCTGGTTCCGTTGGCTGTTGACGGCAGTCGTCGTGCGATCCAAGACATCATGCGGATTATTTACCCGCAGGTCTTGCGGTATTGTCGCGCCCGAATTGGTGGTGGGCGCCAGCCCACGCCGGAGGATGTGACGCAAGAGATCTGTTTGGCGGTTGCGACATCGGTGGGCTCTTATGTTGATAAGGGTCGCCCATTCATGGCCTATGTGTATGGCATTGCATTTAACAAGGTCACCGATGCTCATCGCGCGATGGGTAGGGACCAGACTCTGCCCACGGAAGAAGTGCCAGATTCAGTCGAGCAAAGTGATAATCCAGAAGACTTTGCGCTGGTTGAAGATGGTAGTAACAGAGTGCGCGCGATGCTCGATATATTAAGTGACAAGGCCCGCGACATTGTTATTTTGAGAGTGTTTGTTGGGCTGTCTGCGGAGGAGACCGCGGAAGTTGTTGATTCCACTCCGGGTGCTGTGCGCGTGGCCCAACATAGGGCATTGGCGCAGTTGCGGAAGATGGTTGATACAGCCACCGAGGGCTGACGGAGACCTAAAACCTTCACATGTTCAACTACAAACCGATAGTGAATTAAAAATAATGAATAATCGCCAGGGAAAGGGGGAGTAGACATGGGTAAGAAGAAAGATGATGGACTCGAGTCACGCGAGTCCATGGCTGAGCAGCTTCAGCCGCTTATCGACGATGATGCTTTCCTGACCGAGCTTTCCTTAGGTAATGATCCTTCTGATGGTGAAGATGAGCTTGCCGCACTGTTTTTGGAGTTGCGGGAAGACGTTGAGCGTCAGATGCCTGCAGCACCTTTGATTGAAGGTGCGGAGCTGGAGCCAGAGGTAATTTCTTTGGCGGATGCACGTAAGCGTCGCCGTAAAGGCCGTCCGATTTTGAATGGTCTGATCGGTGCGGCAGCCGCCACGGTACTGATTGCTGGTTCGGGTGCCGCGATTTATAACTCGGGCCCAGGCTCGCCGCTATATGGCGTGAATCAGACCATGTTTGATTCTGATGACTCCGCATTCGTAGAACTGGCTGGAACGCTGGAAGAGATGGATGCGGCAGCAGCTTCGGGCGACATGGATAGCACGCGTGAGCTTCTGGAAGAGGCACGCGGTCTCGCTGCCCAGGCCCGTGGCGATAGGCGCGTTGCGGAAAGCGAAGCAAATGAGGCATCACGTGCTAATCGCACCACTCCGCGCACGACGACTGTGACTGAGACTGTAGAGGCGGAAACGCCGCAACAGACAGAGCAGCCGGCCCCTGAAACCACAACCACCACGGTGGTTGAGCAGCAGACGGAAACTGTTGTGGAGACCACCACGGTCTATGACAATACGGTTCCAAACCCGCTGCCGGAGCCAACCAATAACCCGGAACCAACCGAGGACCCCACTAACCCAGGTGGCAACCAGGGCGGTAACGGTGGTGGCGAGTTGGCACCACCGCAGGTTCAGAATTAACGCAGAAGAAAAGCCTCTGACCTCACTGGAAAGTGAGGTCAGAGGCTTTGTCGTGTGCGCAGCAGCGTTGAAAGCGCAGCGAGTTAGCCGAAGCGAAAAGCGTTGAGTCCGTCGAGGAAACCGACGGCGTACTCCCATGGCACGTAGCGGTTGGGGTCCGGTTCGGGGCCGGGTTCATGGACGGCCGAGAGTTCATCATTAAGCATGCTCTTCATATTGGATGCCATGATGTCCCACTCATAAAAGTGAGGTTCTTCGCAGTCCTCGCAGAACATGAAAATTCCATCAATCCCGCGTGGGGTGAGATGCTTGGCAAACTCCTGGACCATCTCGAGATCGCGGTTGAGAGCGAAACGTTCTTCTGCCGTAATCGGCTCTACATGCTCATTGTGATCATCATCCTCAATGAAAGACGCTGGATCATTTGGATCATCAGCAAAGGGATCTTTGGGCATATTGGCGAAAAAGTTCACACCTCGAAGCCTAGGTAATACTTATCGATTAGGCAATTATTTTAGGTGTTAGATACGCGGATAGGTATAACGGGGAGAAAGGGATTAGAGTAAAGAAAAAGAAATGGCGTGTGCGAAGGAGAAGACCTTTAATGTCCGATAATCGTGTTTCGACCGGTGGAGATGACCCAAATAAGGTTGCATTGCATGGCTTGACGTTTGATGACGTGCTGTTGCTGCCTGCTGAATCCAACATTGTTCCGTCGGAAGTAGACACTTCGGCGCAATTTACCCGCAATATTCGCCTCGGAATCCCTTTGGCTTCCGCAGCGATGGACACCGTGACTGAGGCGCGCATGGCCATTGCGATGGCGCGTCAGGGCGGTATCGGTGTGCTGCACCGCAACTTGAGCTCGGAAGAGCAGGCGGAGCAGGTTGAAATTGTGAAGCGTTCTGAGTCTGGCATGGTGACCGACCCAGTAACCGCGAGCCCAGATATGACCATCCAGGAAGTTGATGACCTGTGCGCGCGTTTCCGCATTTCTGGTCTGCCAGTAGTGGATGACAAGGGTATTCTGCTGGGCATCTGCACCAACCGCGATATGCGTTTTGAACGCGACTACTCCCGTAAGGTCTCTGACATTATGACCGCGATGCCACTGGTGGTGGCAAAGCAGGGTGTGACCAAGGAAGAAGCGCTTGAGCTGCTGTCCGCCAATAAGGTGGAGAAGCTGCCTATCGTCGATGGCGATAATAAGCTGGTTGGCCTGATTACGGTTAAGGACTTTGTCAAGACTGAGCAGTTCCCAAATTCGGCGAAGGATGAATCAGGCCGTTTGCTGGTCGCAGCAGGTATCGGTACTGGCGAAGAGTCCTATGAGCGCGCAGCCATGCTGGTTGATGCTGGCGTGGACGTCCTGGTTGTTGACTCAGCTCACGCGCACAATAACCGTGTGCTCGAGATGGTTTCTCGCGTTAAGAAGGACTTTGGTTCCAAGATTGACGTTATCGGCGGCAACTTGGCCACCCGTTCGGCGGCGCAGGCCATGATTGATGCCGGTGCAGACGCCATCAAGGTTGGTATTGGTCCTGGTTCTATCTGCACCACCCGCGTGGTTGCTGGTGTGGGTGCACCACAGATCACTGCAATCATGGAAGCTGCGGCTGTCGCATCCAAGGCTGGCGTGCCAGTGATTGCTGATGGCGGCATGCAGTACTCCGGCGACGTCGCTAAGGCACTGGCTGCCGGCGCAGACAGCGTCATGCTTGGTTCGATGTTCGCGGGCACCCTCGAGGCACCTGGTGACATCGCGGTTGTTGGTGGCAAGCAGTACAAGCGCTACCGCGGCATGGGCTCCATGGGCGCTATGCAGGGCCGCGGCTTGTCCGGTGAGAAGCGTTCTTACTCCAAGGACCGCTACTTCCAAGCAGATGTGCGCAGCGAAGACAAGCTGGTTCCAGAAGGCGTGGAAGGCAAGGTTCCTTACCGCGGCGAAATCGGTGCGATTACCCACCAGATTGTGGGCGGTTTGCGCGCATCGATGGGTTACACTGGTTCCGCTAATTTGGCTGAGCTCAAGACCAAGCAATTCGTGCGCATTACCACCGCAGGTCTGACTGAGTCGCACCCTCACCACCTGCAGCAGACTGTCGAAGCTCCGAACTACCGTTAAGGAAATAAGTAGATTCATGCGTGACTACGTTGAAATTGGTATTGGCCGCGAAGCGCGCCGTACCTATGACCTGGCTGATATCTCTTTGGTGTCAAACCGCCGCACCCGCTCCTCGAAAGATGTGAGCACGCAGTGGCATATCGATGCCTACACGTTTGATATCCCCGTGGTCGCTCATCCGACGGATGCTTTGACAACCCCTGAGTTCGTCATTGAGATGGGCAAGCAGGGCGGTCTGGGTGTTATCAACGCAGAAGGCCTGTGGGGCCGTCATGAGGACCTGGATGCAGCGATTGCGGAAGTCACCCAGAATGCTTCGGACTTGAGCGTGCTGCAGCGTCTGCATGCTGCACCTGTGAACACGGAGCTGCTTTCAGAGCGCATTCGGGAAGTCCGTGAGTCCGGCGTGACCGTCGCTGTTCGCGTTTCCCCGCAGAATGCGCGTGAGCTTGCTCCAGTGGTCATCGCTGCTGGTGCGGAGCTGCTCTTTATTCAAGGCACGTTGATTTCGGCGGAGCATGTCTCTACCGGTGGTGAGCCTTTGAACTTGAAGGAGTTTATTGGCAAGCTGGAGATTCCTGTCATCGCTGGTGGCGTGGCAGATTACACCACCGCGCTGCACCTGATGCGCACCGGCGCTGCTGGCGTGATTGTTGGCGGCGGTGTCAATACCAACGCGGAGACCGTGGGCATTGATATTCCACTGGCTACCGCGATTGCGGATGTCTCGGCTGCACGCCGCGATTACCTGGATGAGACCGGTGGCCGCTACGTGCACATCTTGGCTGATGATGACCTGGAGTCCTCCGCAGATATGGCTAAGGCCATTGCTTGTGGTGCGGATGCCGTGGTCTTGGGACCACTTCTGGCGCAGGCGAAGGAAGCTGGCGCGAATGGCTTCTACTGGCCAGCAACCGCCGGGCACCCTCGTTTCCCACGTGGTGTCGTGGAATACGCAGGCGTGCTGGACTTTGACGTCGAGGCGCTAGATGATGACAGCGCTCCCAGCTTGGAGACCGTCTTGCATGGTCCATCCAATGAGCCTTTTGGCCAGCTGAACTTGGTCGGCGGTTTGCGCCGCGCGATGGCTAAGTGTGGCTACACCGATCTGAAGTCTTTCCAGAAAGTCGGACTGGCTGTTCGCTAAGAATGACAACAAAATCCGCTAGGTGACATCTTTGTTCCTAGCGGATTTTCGCGATCTAAGAGCGTATTTTGCTTACCCGCCGGAGCCTGCGGAGTCTGCGGTGCCTCGACGAAACCGGTTGTGAGGAAGCTTTGGACGAAACCTTAGCCCGAGGTTTCGCTGCCGTTTGAATGATGGATGCGGCAACAACCAGGATGATGGCGGTGATCTTCAGCGCGCTGAGGCCCTGGGAGAGCAGCAACCAGCCGAAAAGCCCTGCGAAGACGGGCTCAAGTGAGATCAGGATGGAGAAGACCTTTGGGTCTAGTCGGCGCAGGGCGATAAGTTCCAAAGAGTAGGGGATAAGTGATGCGAGCACGGCGGTGCCCACGGCTAAAACGAAGAGGTGGGTATCGGTGAAGACCACCAGCGGCTTGGTCCCAGAAAGCGGGGCTATCAATAACCCGCCGAAAATCAGCGCCACCGCCAGACCACCTTGGCCGGGCACAAGCTTGCCTACGTTCTTCGACGCCAGGATGTAGCAGGCCCAAAAGAATCCGGCGATGAGCACGAAGATGACACCGAGGACGCTGAGTGACTCACCGGTGAAAGAATCTAGGCCTAAGAGCGCCATGCCTACTATTGCTAGGCCAACGCAGGCGGCATCACGCACCGAGCGCGAGAGCACTGCCGCGAGTGCCAAGGGGCCTAGGAACTCAATGGTCACCGCTGTGCCCAGTGGAATCAGGCTAATGGCGTTATAGAAGAAGCCATTCATCAGGCCCAATGATGCGCCAAACAGTGCCACGCCGAGCCACTGCTGTTTCGTCCACGTATGAAACTTGGGGCGCACAAGCAGCAGCAGAATTAGCCCAGCCATGAGCAAACGCACGGCAGCAGTACCCCACGTACCAGCGTGGGGGAAGAGCTCAATTGCTAAAGCCGCACCGAGCTGCAAGGAAATACAGGAGCCGATGATGCACAGAACTGCATAGGGGTTGGTCATGACTCGTATTCTGCGCGAGAAACTTCTGTCAGTCTAGCTATATTTAATGGACTTAATATGTAAGATTTTCTTAAACATAGGAGGCGATGTGCTGGATTTGCATAGGCTGCGCATTTTGCGCGAATTGCGCCGCTTGGGAACGGTCACCGCCGTGGCGGAGCTGATGAATTACACGCATTCGGCGATTTCGCAGCAGCTCGCCCAGTGCGAAAAGGATGCGGGCGTCAAACTTTATGAGCGCGCCGGGCGACGTATCGTGTTGACTGAGCAAGGCGAGTTGCTGGCTGATTACGCCAATGAGCTTTTAGCGCTTGCCGATTCCGCCCTGTCCGCCGTCCTGGACTCCACCTCCCAGGTCCGCGGGCGCATCCGCGTGGCCAGTTTCCAAACAGTCCTGGCATCGATTCTGCCGAATGCATTGGATAATCTCAGTGAGCAATACCCGGATTTGAAAGTGGAGATTACTCAGCTGGAAATTGAAAATGCCGTGCCGGCGTTAGCCAATGGCACAGTGGACTTGATTCTGGGTGAGGATTATCCGGGCGTGGTGCCACTGACGGATAATACGGTGCACAGGGAGCACCTCATCGATGATGAATTGGTGCTGATTACCCCGGCAGAGTCCACCCTGACTTTTGAAGAAGTGATTGCCCGCGGCAATGGCGTGGGCGCGGTGGTATTCGCGCTGGACTCGGTGGATTATTCTTTGGGTAAGTTCTTCCACGCATTTTGCCGCCAGCACGGGATTGAGCCGAATGTGCTTTTTGAAACCCCAGATCCGTTTCTACAAACCCACCTCACGCGCACCGGCCATGCATGTTCGGTGACCTCGGCACTTTTTGGTCCACTGCAGCCGGGTGTGCGGTTTGTGCACCTGCCGGACCGTCCACACCGCACGTTGTATACGGCCGTGCGCGCGGGTCGTGAAAATCATCCAGCGCTGCGGGCCTTCAGAGAGGCGCTTGTGCAGTCGGTGGAGAACACCGCGAAAGAGGCGAGGGCACTGCTTGATGATTAATCCCTTGGCCGAAGCTATCGCCATCATCAGCACAGCAATGAGTCCGCGTTATCTGGGCGTGCTGGTGCTGATTGCGGCAGGTATTGCGCTGCTGCGCAAAGCATCCCCCTGGCTGGTTAGCTATGTGCCCGTGGTCTTTCTCATCGCGCAAAGTATTACCACCGTGCTGAAATACACCATCAACCGTGAGCGCCCGCCGCTGGAAGGGCAGCTGGTCTACACCTATGACCCGGCATTTCCTTCCGGCCATGCCACCGCTGCATTCTCTATTGCTACGGCGCTGATCATCCTCATACTCAGCAAAAATATCCAAACGCGATACCCCTCATGGATTATTGCTGGGTTGGTGGTGGGGGCATCGGCAAGCGCTGCAATGCGGATCTATCTGGGGGTGCATTGGCCCAGTGATGTGTTGGCTGGCGCCGGCATTGGAATACTCGTTGCGGTAGGGATGTTCTCTGTTTACCGCCGCAAGGGTGGGTTGGGATAAACTAGCGTGCGTGACTCAACCTGCAACAACTCCGCGCCCAGTCCTCGTGGTGGACTTTGGTGCCCAGTACGCACAGCTGATTGCTCGTCGCGTGCGCGAGGCATCGATGTACTCCGAGGTAGTCCCACATTCCGCTACCGTGGAAGAGATTAAGGCCAAGAATCCGGCCGCATTGATTCTCTCCGGTGGCCCATCTTCTGTTTATGCCGATGGTGCCCCGCAGCTTAAGCCTGAGCTGCTGGAACTTGGTGTTCCGGTCTTTGGTATTTGCTATGGTTTCCAGGCTATGAACCACGCTTTGGGCGGCCGTGTTGCACAAACCGGCGACCGTGAATACGGCCGTACGGAAATCACCCATACCGGTGGTGTGCTGCATGATGGTCTGGAAGCAAACCACAAGGTTTGGATGTCCCACGGAGATGCTGTGGCTGAAGCTCCTGAGGGCTTTACCGTGACCGCATCTTCTGCGGGCGCACCGGTTGCTGCGATGGAATGCATGGCAAAGCAGATGGCTGGCGTGCAGTACCACCCTGAGGTCATGCACTCCCCACATGGCCAGGAAGTGCTTACCCGCTTCCTCACTGAGGTCGCAGGCCTTGAGCAGTCCTGGACTTCGGCGAATATCGCGCAGCAGCTTATCGATGACGTCCGTGCCCAGATTGGCCCAGAAGGCCAGGCGATTTGTGGTCTGTCCGGCGGCGTGGATTCAGCTGTGGCGGCAGCGCTCGTGCAGCGCGCCATTGGTGACCGTTTGACCTGTGTGTTCGTGGACCATGGTCTGCTGCGCGCTGGTGAGCGTGAGCAGGTCGAAAAAGACTTCGTGGCATCGACTGGCGCAAAGTTGGTCACCGCGCATGAGGCTGATGCTTTCTTGGCCAAGCTGTCCGGCGTCACCGACCCTGAAGCTAAGCGCAAAGCAATCGGCGCGGAATTCATCCGTTCCTTCGAACGTGCTGTGGCGGGCGTGCTAGAAGCAGCGCCCGCAGGGGCGACCGTGGACTTCCTGGTTCAGGGCACCTTGTACCCGGACGTGGTTGAGTCCGGCGGCGGTGACGGAACCGCAAACATTAAGTCCCACCACAACGTCGGTGGTCTGCCTGATGACGTGGAATTCGAACTGGTTGAGCCACTGCGTCTGCTCTTTAAGGACGAAGTCCGTGCCGTGGGCCGTGAGCTGGGCCTGCCTGAGGAAATCGTTGCCCGCCAGCCTTTCCCTGGTCCTGGCCTGGGCATCCGCATCATCGGTGAAGTCACCCAGGAGCGCCTGGATACCCTGCGCGAAGCCGACCTGATTGCCCGTACTGAGCTGACCAACGCTGGCCTCGACAACGAGATCTGGCAGTGCCCAGTTGTACTTTTGGCTGATGTCCGCTCCGTCGGCGTCCAAGGCGATGGCCGCACCTATGGCCACCCGATCGTGCTGCGCCCAGTTTCTTCTGAGGATGCCATGACTGCCGACTGGACCCGCATCCCTTATGAGGTGCTGGAGAAGATCTCCACCCGCATCACCAATGAAGTCAAAGACGTCAACCGCGTCGTGCTTGACGTGACCTCCAAGCCACCAGGAACCATCGAGTGGGAGTAGAACTCTAGAAGCGTTGCTTCATCACGAGTTCTACTGAGCAGTTTTTCTGGAACAGGTTTTACTGGGAGACTGGGATATATTGTTCCCCAGAACCGCGTTAGCCCCGGCCAGTTAGTGAATTGGCTGGGGCTTTTGCGCGTCTGCGTGCGACAAATTACGTGAGGGTACCGTAGACGAGCAGAGCGCCGATGATAAAAAGCGCAATGGACAATAGCAGATTTATCTTCTCCATCGAGATGGCGCCGATGTCAGAAATGCCTTTCTTCATCGAGAGCAGCAACAAGACCAGACATGATGAAGAAATAGCAATCAGCGAGAACAGCCCCATGGACGTGATGAGCACCAGGCCATTGCTTTGAGAAAGCAGCGTGAGGACGGCGCCGACAAAAGGTATTGAGGTGACAGATTGAACAACACCTAAGACAATGCCTGTGCCGATGGCTGCGGTGGATGAGCTAAAGCAGAACTTCGTGATTCGATTGGCTAATCCCCACACTGACGTGCCCTTATTGCGAGTAACGAACGCGAATACCGCGAGGACACACAGCAGGATGCCCAAGAGCGGGTTCTCACCCAGGTGCGGTGGGGTCCAGCCGGAGAGACGAACAATCAATGTCACGGCGAGGGCCGCAACGCAGATTCCGATCCAATCTCCAATGACCGCGAGCATTAGCGTTCTACTCCGCGCGCCTTGGAATTTGCCGAGGAAAATGACAATCCACAACAGGAGATTAAATGAATCAGCCAGTCCCATAAGCGAAACGCTGGCATCAATCATTTAAATCCCCTTAAATCTGGGGCTGTGCCCTCATGGCTATTTATCCGCACGAAGCTTATCAGGCGAGCTGGGTATGTTGGGAGGTCACATGTCGGTATTTCAGCACTCAGCTCTAGCTGAACGCATGAAAATGTCCCTCCGATTCTTGGGTGAACCGGAAGGACAATATATCCCTGATAGCCTGGTCAGCTACTGGAGGAGATTCTCACTGACTTCCTGTGAGCGGTTCCGCGCGGAGCTGATTGAAGCTTTCTTAGCTCTGGAGCTGGGACTCCATGAAGCCATAGTCGATGATGGTGGAGCCGATTCCGCTGTCGATATCAATGGTCATCATGGCGTCTTCGACAGTGATGTTCTGGCAGTTGCTGTCGCCGATGCCGTCATCGCAGCGAACGTTGACTGGGGTATCTTCTGGGAGCTTGATGGTCATCTCTCCGATGCCGCCGTCGATGGTGACGGTGCGTGGTTCAGCCAGGTCATCGATACCCGTGGTTTCGGAAAGATCCAGGTCAAAGGTTCCTACGCCGACATCATAGGTGCTGGAGACATCCGCAGCGCTGACTGGTGCTTCATTGACGGTGCCCCAGGTGGAGTCCTCATTGAAGTGGGATGCTGCGAAGATGGTAGCTGCGGTAATAATAGCTGCCCAGAACGCAATGACTGCGGTGGTGATGACGATGATGCGTCCCCAGCGGCGTCCTTTCTTTTCCTTCTTTGGCTCTTCCATGACCGGGTCTGGGTCAGGCAGGTGCCAGGTATCTGGCGCGGCACCAAGTGGGTCCCAGCTTGGTGGGGTGGTGCGGCCTTCGGGGAAGGGGTAGCCGTCGACGGGCTCGAACATCGACAGGTCAATGTGGTCGTCATTCTGCGCATCCTGCTTGTTATCGCCGCGTGGGGTTTGTGGCGTGGCCAGCAAACCAGTTGGTGCAACTGGACGGCGCTTGTGCAGCAAGTACCAGCCACCGACACCAGCAAGGATTGGCAGCAACATGGTTACTGAGCTGGAAGAGAAGATGAGCGGGATGATGAAACCGATGGCGAAGATGACCGCCAACGTGGTGCCCAAGCTCTTTTCAGAGGTGGACTTACCTTCTGAATCAACAGGCAGGTCCTTTGGTGAACCGAAAGCATCCTCAATTGGGGATGTGGTCTTGGAGTAGCGCGGCATAATCATCCACGCCAGCAAGTACAGAGCGATGGATCCGCCCCAGCAGAATGCTGTGACAACGAAGATGGTGCGAACCAGGATTGGGTCTACCTGGTAGCGGACAGCGATGCCCTCAGCAACGCCGGCAATCTTGCCACCGCCACCTTGGTCAGAAGGCAAACGCACTGGTCGTGATGCCCACATTTCTTTAAACTGCGCCTTGATATCTTCAAAGCCCGAGTCCTCAGAGTGGGGCTTATCGCTTGCGCCAGCCTGGGATCCAGCTCCCGTAGCGCCGGTACCAGTGGTAGCGGAGGCATCGGAAGGCTTTGCGTGCTTGGGTGTAGTTTCCGTGCGCATCTCATCGAAGGCTTGGGAGACGGACTCTTTGGTCTCTTTCCACGCATCACTTACTTCATCCATGAAGCTGCGTGGTGGCTTCTGGTTGCCAGCATCCGCGTTATTCGTGTTGTCAGAGAGGCTGGATGGTTTCTGGTACGGATTGGACGGTGGGGTAGCTCCGCTGTGGGCGCCAGGCTCGTTCTTGCCGGATGGGCGAGAACCTGGGCCGTATGGGGAGGGTTCGTAGGAAGTCATGACTCAATTATCAAAGCCACAGCCTCAAATAACCATAGGGGACTGCCCTGATCTTTCAGGTTCAGGGTTCTCCCCGATACCCTCAGGGAAGGCGTCATGCCACAATTAAAGCCATGACCACACCCGCGCCTTATTCCACCGCTGAGCGGCCCGCGCCGTATCCACGCTTAAGCCGTGCATCGAACGGCAGCGTGGTTGCTGGCGTGGCATCAGGAGTCTCAGCTCACCTCAACGTGGACGTGCTTCTTGTCCGCGTGGTCTTTGCTTTAAGTTCCTTGGTCTCTGGTGCGGGTCTGTTGGTTTATGCCGGTCTGTGGATGTTGACCAAACCGGCGGAAGTGCAACCGGTTACTGGCAGCTTTAGTGAGCGTTTTGCTGGCAAGCTGCCGCGCGGCACCAACGGCTTTATCATTGCTTTTGCCATTGTTGCGCCGATTCTTTTTGCCACACTGGGCGCAGGATTATCCCTGGTGGCGCTGCTGCCACTGATTATCGTGGCTGTTGGCGCATTCCTTGCATGGCGTGCCTATGACCGGGGACTGAGTGGCACAACGGGCATTATCAGCGTGGTTTCCGGTGCGGTGTTGGTGTTGGCTGGTGTGCTCTTTATGAGCTTGAGCTGGCAAGGCAATGACTCTTTCGGTGCAGCACTTTTGGCCGTCGTGTTGACCTTGGGCGGCATTGGCGCGCTGGTGGTGCCGCTGGGCATTCGCATGTGGAATCAGTTGACGGAACAGCAAGCAGCCAAAGCAGTCTCTGATGAACGTGCGGAAATTGCATCACGCCTGCATGACTCGGTGCTGCAGACCCTGGCACTGATACAAAAGCGCGCCGAAGACCCTCAAGAAGTTGCACGTTTGGCCCGCGGCCAGGAACGTGAGCTGCGCGCCTGGCTCTTTTATTCTGAAGAAAAGACCTCGCAATCAGTTTTCTCTGCACTGGATAGTGCCTGCGGTGAGGTTGAAGACCTCTTTGGCATCACCATTCGCCCCGTCACCGTAGGTGAGGATATCGCTTTGACTGAGGACACCAAGCTGACCGTCATGGCCGCGCGCGAAGCCATGGTCAATGCTGGTAAACATGCCGGTGTAGATTCCGTGGATGTCTATGCGGAGCACCTCGCCGGTGAGCTATCCATCTTCGTTCGCGACCGCGGCGATGGCTTTGACTCTGAAGCTATTCCAGAAGACCGTCATGGTATCCGTGATTCCATCGTGGAGCGAATGAACCGCATTGGCGGCAGCGCCAAGATTAAATCCGCCCCCGGCGAAGGCACCGAGGTTACGCTCGTCATCGCGAGCTACTAACTACTCCGAGCTTGATCGGATGCGCTTCGTCGGATGATCCTCATTAGGTGTGTACGAACGTTCCGAGCTTTCCAAACCCTTGACCTAAGAAAATGAGTGCTTAGGATTAAACCCTCATGAAGTTTGTTTCTCAAGAGGATTGCGTTGATGTTTAAAAGCCAAAAAAATGTCCTAGTTCTGCTCGCGTTGTACGCGGTTATCTTGGTAGCGTGCCGCTTTACTGGGATACTCGATTGGCGCTCAGTCGTGGTGGCATGCGTGCCGCTATTCGCTGCAGCGCTATCGGTTATCTACTTTGGCACGAACTGGAAACCGTAGTTTGCAAGGTTCAACCGGATGTAGCCGTGTAGCCTTGTGAACATGGTGAACGTCTTTCTGGTTGATGACCATTCTGTATTCCGTGCTGGTGTTCGAGCTGAGCTCAGCAGTGCTGAAGGCATTTCTATTGTGGGGGATGCGGGCACGGTTGCTGAGGCAACCAGTGGAATTACAGAAACCAGCCCAGACGTGGTGCTGTTGGATGTGCACATGCCGGACGGCGGGGGACTGGCAGTGCTTAAGCACATCACCCAGGCGCACCCAGGAGATGATGGCCCGAAGTTCTTGGCGCTATCGGTTTCTGATGCGGCGGAAGACGTGATTGCGTTGATTCGCGCGGGGGCGCGCGGATATGTCACCAAGAATATTGGCGGTACGGAACTGGCGGAAGCGATTAACCGCGTGCATAGCGGCGATGCGTATTTCTCCCCGCGTTTGGCAGGTTTTGTGCTGGACGCTTTTGCCTCTGGCGATCCTGCCCCGGACCCAGCTGGTGGGCCAGATTCAGAACCGGAACCGATTTCAGACCCGGTGGTGGATGCGCTGACGCGCCGCGAGTTGGAAGTGCTGAGACTCTTGGCGCGCGGCTATACCTACCGTGAAATTGGTCAAGAGCTCTTTATTTCGATTAAGACGGTGGAAACACACGCATCGAACATCTTGCGTAAAACCCAGCAGTCGAACCGCTACCAGCTCACCCGCTGGGCAGCTGATAGGGACTTGGATTAACTCCCAGTTCAGCCTAAGTTTTATCCGGGAAATAAGCCTGTGATCTGCCCTTATCGTGAAATTAGCGGACAATCATAGGCTATTTTTCGTACGTATTTTAGGACTTTTCGGCACTGGCTAGAAGTGTTCGAAAAGCCTACCTGCGTTTTCGAACATACAGTTGCAATCTGTCTGGCTTGGATTGCATACTATAACCGTGAATCAAACAAGTGTTCGTTACGGTGGAGTGGATGGATCTGCTGCCGTTGACCTAGAAGGCCTGAGTCGGAGTGAGCGTGTTGCGGCGCTGCGCTCTCGCATGGCTGCACTTGGATCTGGGCAGGCTTCGGAAGTAGAAGTCACCGCTGATGAAGGCGTGGTAGAGCTATCATCAGAGCTTGGAGCGCTACTGCCTGGTGGCGGATTGCCCCGGCGGCAGGTGATGTCATTGTCTAATTCGCCGGCGCTGGCGGTAGAGATGATTTCGCACGTGACTGCAGCTGGCGGACATGTGGCAGTCGTGGGCTGGACGGAGTTATTGCTCGCACAGGTAGTCGAACATGGTGATTTATCACGTGTGGTGACCGTCCCGGACCCAGGCGCTGACCCATGGGGTGTGACTGGCGTGCTGGTGGAAGGCATGGACGTGGTCTTTCATCATGGCCCACCGGTGGAACTGAGCCCTGCCCGGGCGCGGCCGATTTTAGCGCGGGTGCGCGCCGGGCAAGCGGCATTGGTGACGGTGGATGCACGGCTGCCGGGCACGGCGATGAAGATGGATGCATCTGTGGTGCGCTATCACGGAATAGGTCAGGGAACTGGCCGGATTCGTGGCGTGGATATCGCAGTGCGAACAGAGGCCAAAGGGATGCGACCGAAATCGGGCACTGTGACGTGTGGACAGCAGACAAAGAAGACGCGTCCAACAGCAACTGGCCGTAGGTTGAGAGCGCTATGAGTGCGCCTGAGGTACGAATTATGGGGCGGCATATTGCGTGCCCGCGGATTGCGGCGCTGTGGTTTCCGGACTGGCCTATTCAGGCGGCACAGATTGAAGATACAACACTGCAGGGACCCATTATTCTGGTGCGCTATCACCACGTGGAGGTCTGTAACCGTGCAGCGCGTGCGGCGGGCGTGAAGCGTGGAATGCGGCTGCGTCAAGCCCAAGCTATCTGCCCGGAAGCGACCGTGGTGGAAGCTAATGAGGACCGGGATGGTGCGCTCTTTGCAGCGATTGCGAGTTCCTTGGATGATGTGGTGTCTTCCGTGGAGGTGCTGCGTCCGGGTTTGGTGATCGTGGATGCGGGTGCCGCGGAGCGCTTTCACGGTGAAAATGCGATGGAGATGCTCATTGACTCGGTTGCGCGCCAGGGCGTGGATTCTACCGTGGGCGTGGCTGATGAGATTGCCACGGCGATTATCGCCGCACGTGACCAAGAAGCAGGACACGTGGTGGCGCGCGGGGCATCAAAAGATTTCTTGGCGCTGCAGCCGGTATCGGTGCTATCTGCGGAGACCGCGCTGGGGATTCCACATGAGTTAGTGCAGCAATTCCAGCAGCTGGGGCTGCGACGTTTAGGTGAGGTAGCAGCATTGCCGCTGCGCCAGATTGTTAACCGCTTCGGTCCGCCGGGTGCGCGGGTCTATGACATCGTGACGGCGCGCGCGGATAGGAAAGTAGCGCCCGAAGAAGCGCGTAGTGACTTATCGGCGGCAGTGTTGCCGGCAGAGCCGATTACACGCGTGGACTCGGCAGCATTCGCAGCACGACAGTTGGCGGCAAAATTACATGAAAAGCTCGCTGCGGCAGGAGTGGTGTGCCTGCGGTTAAAAATCCGCGCGGAATTTAACCGAAGCCAGGCACTGGAGCGGGTATGGCGAACCCGTGAGGCATTGAGCGAAGACGCCACGGCAGACCGTGTGCGTTGGCAGCTAGATGGCTGGTTGACCACGGCGCGGGCATCAGATGCGGGCGATTATGATCCAGAAGCTGAAAGCGCGGGCATCATCGAGCTATCGCTCGAGCCTTTAGAAGTTAGCCGGCCGGATTTCATAGGTCAGCTGTGGGGCAGCGGAAGTTCCGATGAGCATGTCAAAAGAGCAATCTCGCGCGTGCAGTCCACCATTGGCACGGATAAAGTGCTGCAGCCTTGGGCTGCTGGCGGGCGTGGGGTAGCGGAGCGCGTGGATTTTGTGCCTTATGGTGACGATATTCCACAAGCTTCGGAAGGACAATGGCCAGGCCGGATTCCTGGGCCTTTTCCGGCGCGGCGTGGTGGTGGACCGCAACACCCGGCCGCGCGTATACGGCTTATCGATGCCGCAGCGAAAGACATTCAGGTCACCGCCGAGGCGGTTTTGTCATCGGTGCCTGTTGCAGTGGGCTGGGGTAGAAATCGCTACAAGGTAGTGGGCTGGGCAGGACCGTGGCCGGTAGATACCTTGTGGTGGCAACCCGCCACGAGCGAAGACCCGGAGAAACCTCGACGGGTGGCTCGGCTGCAATTGGTGGGCAAAGCCGAGTATGAAGACTGCGAGAGAGCATGGCTATTGCAGTGGGTTGCGGGGCAGTGGCGCGTGGAAGCGACGTATAGCTAGGTGCGACCTGCACGGTGTGTACCTAGTGCACGTGGTTTAGCGGAGGATATCGATGACGAGGCGCTTAGGCTCTTCGAGTACCTGGATTGAATAAGGGCGGGATTCATCGAGCCCGATGGCAAACTGCGAACGGCCTTCATAAGTCCCGGCGCTGACTACCTCAGAGACGAAGCCACCTTGGCCCGGGACAGAGGTGAGCTCGGGGTCCTCGCGGCCGAGCTCATGTGGGTAGACGGTGCCGTCAATATTGACGTTGAGCGCAATGCGGCCAGCATGATTGATCAGGTTTCCGGAGCCTTGCTGCATGGGCTTATCGGTGTAATCCACAAACCAGCCGGGGTCGCCTTCGCCTTCCAGATCGAAGACAACGCGCTCAAATCTATCGTGCACGCCCAAGCGCACATTGGTGACCACTAATTGGGATGGCGCGGTAGGACGTAGCGTCTTCATCGTGGAGTCTGCCTCACCGAGCGGGGAGATCCCAGAATTGGTGGAGGCGGCCATCGTGACCTGGTTATTATCTCCCGTGCTGCAAGAACTCAGGCACAGCGAAGTTGCGGCGAGCAGTGCTGCGCTGGCACGGAGAGATTTATTCATGTCAAATAGAGTAATAGGAATTGCAAAGGATAGCGAACTTTTTAAATATCAATATTTCCCTTAAAGGCCAAAGTGCTGGGTAGGCTGGAACCATGACTGTCTGTTCTGATATTAAAGCGGAGCCGTTGGCGGGCAGCGCGAAGCAAGGCAACGCCTATGTTTTATTCGAATGGCCTGCTGGTTGGTCCCGTGATGTCCTTGATGGGAACACCTTTGATAGGAGCCTATCGAAGCAGCTGAAGTCCAAATTGAAAGAGGGCGGCAAAGGAACGGGCCTGCAATTAATTCGCCGCCCTGGCCGTGAGGGCCGCAAGGTGGGTGAGCTTCACCGTTGCTACTTGGTGTGGGCGCATGAGCGGAAGATGGAATTGGTGCTGCTGCGCGGGCCAGAAGATATTCTTCACTTGGATTTATCGGGGCCCGGCAAAAATCATGGACGCAGCATTGATAAACCCCTGCTGTTGGTGTGCACGCACGGCAAACGCGATGTGTGTTGTGCGGTGAAAGGCCGTCCGCTGGCAGCGGAGCTGAATGCCCATTTCGGTGATGACATAGTGTGGGAAGCCTCGCACATGAAAGGCCACCGCTTTGCTGCGGTAAGCCTGTTGATGCCGTGGGCGTATTCCTTTGGTCGTCTCAACGCGGAAGTCGGCAAGCAGCTGGTGGAGACCGCCATGCGGGGTGAGTATTTCTTCCCCGGCAACCGCGGTAATGGCTTGTTATCGAGCCGGGCGCAGGTCGCGGAACTAGCGGTAGCCAGGGAGCTTATCGATGCCGGCGAGCGCCTTCATTATGGCGCGCTCACACCGGTAGATGAAGACCCGAAAGGTCGGGAGAACCGTCCCGTCAGCATCACTCATGTGGATGGGCGCATGTGGGAGGTGCAGCTAGAGAAAAAGGAAGTCTCCGGTGTTATCTCCTCCTGTGGAGATAAACCAAAGACTTCCTCTGTCTGGGTAGCTGCGGAGGTTAAGTCTCCTCAGCTACGTTAGTTCCTTGCCCTCACGGCGCTAACTACTTCCCTTTTTGACGGCGTTAAATGCTTTAGCGTTTAGCGCCGCATGATTTTGGCGGAGAGCCAGTTGCCGAAGAATTGTGCGGCTTGGACCATGACGATGATGATGAGCGTTGCTACCAGGGTGACTTGCCACTCGAAGGCGCGGTAGCCGTAGACGATCGCGAAGTCGCCGAGGCCGCCGCCGCCGACGTAGCCGGCCATCGCGGACATATCGACGACACCGATGAAGAGGAAGGTGTAGCCCAGCACGAGTGGGCCGAGTGCTTCGGGGATGATGACGGTGGTGATGATCTTCCACGGACCGGCACCCATGGCGCGGGCGGCTTCGGTGACGCCGGGGTCGATGGCGACTAGGTTTTGCTCGACGATGCGCGCCACGGCGAAGGTCGCGGCAATCGCCATCACAAAGGTTGCCGGATTACGGCCGATGGAGGTGCCCATGACCGCGACGGTGACGGGCTGGACAAAGGCCAGCAAAATAATGAACGGAATCGGGCGAACGAAGTTCACCAGCACGTTGAGGATCGTGTATACAACGCGGTTTTTCAAAATGCCCGAGGGGCGGGTGGTGTAGAGCAAAATGCCAATCGCAAGGCCCAGAACGCCAGCGATGAGCATGGTGACAATCACCATGATGAGGGTGTCTTGGATGGCAGTAACTAGTGTGCCACCGAGGCGGTCCCAGTCTGCTTGTGCCAGAAGATGTGTGTTCATCGGGTGATCTCCTGAATATCGGTGGTGGCGTTCAAAGTGTTGTAGAACTGTGCGATGGCAGCATCCGGGCCATTAAGACGAACAGTCATCTTGCCAAAAGAATGTTTCTGCAAGGTAGTAACACCACCGTGCACGATGGAGATGCCCACGCCCGATTGACGAGCAACAGCAGCGGCATCGAAGAAGCCGGAATCTTCGGCCAGCTCGATGGTGAACAGCCGGCCGTCATAGGCCAGCAAGTCATCTGCCTCAACATGGTCAGGAGTATTGCGCAAAGACGTTGCCACGAAAGAATTCGCGACTGCAGTCTGCGGGTTGGAGAAGACCTCATAGATAGAGCCTTGTTCGACCACGACACCATTTTCCATCACCGCGACTTTATCGGCGATGGAACGAACAACTTCCATCTCATGGGTAATGACCACAATGGTGATGCCGAATTCCTGATTGACCTTGCGTAGCAGCTCCAGCACCTCCTTGGTGGTGGAGGGGTCAAGGGCGGAGGTGGCTTCATCGGCAAGCAAAAGCGTTGGGTTGGTCGCCAACGCACGCGCGATACCGACGCGCTGCTTCTGGCCACCAGAAAGCTGCTCTGGGTAGTTGCCGCCGCGGTCAGCCAGACCAACGAACTCGAGCAATTCCGCCACGCGCTTTTTGCGCTCAGCCTTGCCCACGCCCTGCAGCTTCAGCGGGTATTCAATATTGCCTGCCGCGGTGCGCGAGGTAAACAGATTGAATTGCTGGAAGATCATGCCGATATTCTTGCGAATACCGCGCAACTTCGATTCCGGCATCTGCGCGATATCGGTGCCATCGAGTAAAACGCTGCCCGAGGTCGGCTGATCTAGGCCATTAATCATGCGGACCAGCGTGGACTTACCTGCGCCGGAATAGCCGATGATGCCCATGATCTCACCCGGTTCGACGGTGAGGGAAACGTTATCTAGTGCTTTAATCTCATCTTTTTTCTGTTTGAAAACCTTCGTGAGATTGCGGAATTCAACCCGCGTTCCAACAGTGCTCATGGCTTTACTCATTTCAGTTGGAAACCCCGTCTGGCGTGATCCGCCGACGGGGTATTCGATGTGTAGTGCTTTTAAAGCCTAGCTGTTGCGCTCAGCTTCTTCGAGGCGATCCAGGATTTCCTGCAATTCTTCTGGGGTGCGCTCAACCTGAACAGAGGTGCCCTTGGCATCTTCGTCTACAGCTGCCTGTACTTCTGGGGTGTGCCACAGCTCGGCCAGCTGCTTGATGGTTTCATTGTCAGCGTCTTCAGCGCGAACAACGAAAGCGTTGATGTATGGCTCAGCCTCTGGGGAGTTTGGATCATCCTGGAATACGGCCAGGTTTGGATCGACTCCTGCGCGGTCAAGGAAGGAGTTGTTGATGATAGCTGGGGTGCCCTCGCCATAAGCGGATGGGGTCTGCGCTGCATCAACCGGAGTGACCTCAACCTTGGAAGCCTCAGTATCAATGTCTGCCGGGGTTGGGGTCACCAGACCCTCTTCCTTCAGGGTGACCAGGTCAGCCTGAACCAGAACGTTGATAGCGCGGCCCTGGTTGGAAGGGTCATTAGGGATAGCGACGTTTTCGCCCTCAATGCCATCCAGGGAGTCATGGTCCTTCCAGAACAGTGCCAAAGGAATGATTTCGGTGGCCACGATTGGGGTCAGATCCGAGTCGTTGCCGACGTTGTACTTAGCCAAGAACTTCAGGTGCTGGAAGTTATTGGTGTCCAGCTGGCCCTGCTCCAGTGCCTGGTTAGGAGTGGAGTAATCAGCGAAGTTCTCAATCTCGATATCGAGCCCAGCCGCTTCAGCCTGCTCTTCCAATACTGCCCAAGCCTTCTTCGCAGCATCAGTGGTGCCAACGCGGATTGGGCCATCCTGCTCTGCGGAGTCAGCATCACCGGAAGCGGTGTCTTCGGACTCAGAGGAGCATGCAACCAGACCGGTTGCGGCAATAACTGCTGCCGAGGTAGCGGCAAGTACGCGACGAATCTGCATGTTTGGACGTCTTTCTATTTAAGGGGATCTTGCGGAAGATCTAGGGATTTGTATCTTTGTTGCTGCGTCGAAAGTAGCAACTGCTATACCGCTTTGTCTATCTGTAGTTTTATTCACCTACGTGCGTCTTAGCGTTTTCCCTGCCTGCAACCAGCGTTTATACCCTTCTGTGTCCTGCTGAATATTAATAGACCGCACTGTTTCCTGCCGATTTTTGCTAGCGCCTGCTTGCCGATGCTTGCCCTGGCTGAAAAATTAGAACATGCTTTCGTATTTGGTGTAATGTTTTGTTCATGAGGTTCAATGGCGGAAGTCAGCTATCCTGGTCCCGGATTGAGAGGATTTTATCCGGACGGCCAGGACCTACTCCCGTGCCAGTTTATGGTGCGCCCGTGCCGGTGGATGATGAGAAACGCGGACAAGCGGGCTGTGCTGGCGGGAAAGCCGCGAGCGCTCTGGTTCCATTTGCTGAGCTGCACGCGAGTTCTTGTTATGCCTTCTTATCTGGAGCTTCTGAGCCGGAGGAGGTAGTCGAACGTGCTGTTGAATTGGGCTTGAATGCGCTGGCGATTGTGGACCGGGATGGCTTTTATGGCCTGATGAAATTCGCGGAGGCCGCTGCGCTGCAGGATCTGCCTACGGTTTATGGCGTGGAATTATCCATCGGCCCAGGTTTGCTTGCACTGGCGCGTGGGCCGGAAGGGTACCGGCGGCTATCGCGGCTAGTGGCACAAGCCCGCATGTCCACGGGGGAGAAGGACGAAGTGCGGTACCCGCTACAACATGAGGTTGCTAAGCAATTGGGTAATGAGTGCGTGATTATTGCTGGCTTTGAATGGGCGGATGACATCGAGCAGCTGGTTACGGATTTCGGGGCCAACAACGTCGTGTTGGAATATGTTGCCTCATCCACGCCGGAAGATACCGATCATCATGAGACGCTCGATGAGATGCGCGCCCGCATGGGCCTGCGCGCCATCGCTACCGCTCAGCCCGGCGCTGCTACCCGTAATGATGCGCGCCTGGCAGCGGCCAAACGTGCGTTGGCGCGGCGTGAGTCTTTAGAGAATGCCGAACCAGCCCAGCACCCGATGGGCGCGCAGTGGCTGCGCTCAGGTCAGCAGATGCGAACGCTGTTGCCGAACCGGGTTGAAGAAATTGCTTATTCAGTGGCACTTGCTAAGCAATGCGCTTTTACCTGGGACGCGTTGGCCCCGAACCTGCCGAATCGCGATGTGCCGGATGGTTTTGATGAGATGAGCTGGTTGCGCGAGATGGTCACCCGGCGCGCCCCGGAGCGCTATCGTGCGCACCCGAAGTCTTGGGCGAAGGCGAAGGCGCAGATTGAGCATGAGCTGGCGGTGATTGAGAAGCTTGGTTTTCCGGGCTATTTCTTGATTGTCACTGACATCGTGGATTTTTGCCGAGATGCCAATATTTTGTGCCAGGGGCGTGGTTCGGCGGCGAACTCAGTGGTGTGTTTTGTGCTGGGGATTACGAATGCGGAGCCGATTTCCGCGCAGCTTTTATTCGAGCGTTTTCTCTCGCCGGACCGTGATGGCCCGCCGGATATTGACGTGGATATTGAATCTGGCCGGCGTGAGGAGGTTATCCAGTATGTCTATAACTACTATGGCCGCGACCGTGCAGCGCAGGTAGCAAATGTGATTACCTACCGCCGCAAAGGTGCATTGCGTGATGCGGCGCGTGCTTTGGGCTACCCGCAAGGCGCCGGTGATGCCTGGTCTAAAGGCATTGCCGATCCACCCGAGGACGTCTCGCACCTAGCGGAGAAATTCCGTGGGCAGCCACGGCACTTAGGCATTCACTCTGGCGGCATGGTCTTATGTGACCGCCCGATTGCTGATGTTGTGCCCATGGAGTGGGCGCGCATGGAAGACCGTTCGGTGCTGCAGTGGGATAAAGATGACTGCGCTGCGGCCGGATTGGTGAAATTCGACTTGCTCGGTCTGGGCATGTTGGAAGCTATTCACCACATGGTGGATTTGGTGCAAGAAACCCGTAATAAGACCATCAACCTGTGGGAGCTGGATTTAGCTGATCCGGAGGTTTATGCCATGCTGTCGCGCGCTGATGCCGTCGGCGTATTCCAGGTGGAATCCCGCGCACAGTTAGCCACCCTGCCGAGGCTTAAGCCGCGCCGCTTCTTTGACCTGGTGGTGGAAGTCGCACTCATTCGCCCCGGCCCTATTCAGGGTGGTTCGGTGCACCCTTATTTGCGTCGGCGCAATGGGGAAGAGGAAATTACCTATGACCATCCGGTGTTGGAGAAGTCTTTGGGCAAGACTTTAGGCATTCCGTTATTTCAGGAACAGTTGATGCAGATTGCCGTGGACGCCGCGGGCTTTTCCGGCGCTGAGGCGGATGAGCTGCGCCGCGCGATGGGTTCTAAACGTTCCCCGGAGCGTATGGAAGCCCTGCGCCAGCGTTTCTTTACTGGCTTGTGGGAGACCAACCAGATTGAGGGCGAGGTCGCCTTGACCTTGTGGAATAAGATTGTGGCCTTTGCCGCCTATGGTTTCCCCGAGTCCCACGCGCAGTCTTTTGCGTCCCTGGTGTATTTCTCTGCCTGGTTTAAGCACTACTATCCAGCAGAATTCTGCGTGGGTTTGCTGCGCGCGCAACCGATGGGTTTTTACTCCCCGCAGTCGCTTATCCAAGATGCCCGCCGGCACGGCGTGCGCATTTTGCCTGCCGATGTCAACGCCTCCGGCACCGAAGCCCGCCTCGAGCGAATCCAACCACAAGACGGCACAAACGCCGAGGGACCCAAGGAAGATTTTGCCATCAGGATCGGGCTGAACCTGGTGCAGGGACTAAGCAAAGTCACCGACCGCATTGAGGCCAATGCGCCGTATAAAGACATGGCGGACTTGGCGCGCCGGGCTGATTTGAATACGGCAAATATGGAAGCACTCGCTAAAGCCGGGGCGTTGGATTGCTTTGGGCTCACTCGCCGTCAGGCGTTGTGGAATGCGCGCGTGGCGGCAACGGAGAAAGACGGCATGCTGCCGGGACTGACTATTACGGAAGCACCGGCGCTGCCCGGTATGAGCCTGATGGAGCTGGTGGCCACCGATATTTCTTCCACCGGTGTGACGCATAACCTGCAGCCGATGCAGCTCATTCGCCCGCCGGGTGTATTAAAAGCAGAAGAGTTGATGAAGGCTGAGGATGGCTCGCGGATTCGTGTCGCGGGTATTGTGACTCACCGTCAGCGTCCGCAAACGGCCAGCGGCGTGACCTTCTTCGGATTGGAGGATGAAACCGGGCTGATCAACGTGATGGTGACTCCCGGGCTGTGGAAGCGCAATAAGGTGGTGGCGCGCACGGCGAAGGCTTTGCTGATTCGTGGGATTGTCTCTAATGCCAATGGGGCAGCGACCGTGACGGCCGATAAATTAGAAGCACTTGATGTGGGCAGTTTCCTATCGCGGGGTAGTAGAGATTTCCATTAAGGTGGAACCTCATGAGCTCACGCGATGTTGTCCCCGAAGGAATGAATCCGGTCTCCCCGGATCTCACCAAAGCCCGCTATATTGTCAACCTTTCCTGGATGGCGATTTTAGCGATTGGCGCTGGCATCGCAGGCTACTTTCTGCATTGGTCTTTCTACATCGCGGCGGGTGTTTTCGTCGCCCTGATTTTCTGGCTGCTCTGGCTTATCCCATCACAGGTCAAACTCATGGGCTGGCAAGAAACCGATGATGAGCTGCTCATTACCAAGGGTCGTTTATGGCACCGATTCACCGTGGTCCCTTATGGCCGTATCCAATTCGTGGATGTTTCATCTGGTCCCATCGCGCGCATGTACGGTCTGAAAACCGTCAAGCTACACACCGCTTCTGCTGGCACTGATGCCACCATCAAAGGCCTCGAAAGCGAAACTGCCGATGCCTTGCGTGAGCGCCTGGCCGAAAAGGCACGCGAGAGGATGAGCGGGCTGTGAGCGAAGCATACGGAAAACACGCTGCCCACGAAGAACCTGACGAACCCACCACGACTGCCGAGGACACCACCGAGATTGTCGATGAAGACGACGGTTATCGCCGCGTTCACCGGTTAACCCCACTGCTGCGCTTTTGGTCGGTGATTCTGGCCATCCTGACTGTCTTTATCCTGCAGATCAATCTGGAGATGCTGGGGGATATCTACACCTTCTTTACCGATGGTCATCTCGGTGAAGCGATGCGCGGCACCGCGATTGCGTTTGGCGGATTCATCGTGCTGTGCATTCTCATCTGGGTAGTCTCCGGACTGTGGTGGCGGCGTTTAGGATTCAAACTCGATGATGAAGAAATCTCCATTCGCCGTGGCGTGCTCTCAAAGTCTTTACGCTCTGCTCGTTATGACCGAACCCAGGCCGTGGATGTGGTGGAAAACCTCATCGCGCGTATCTTCGGGCTCGCATCCGTCCGCGTGGAAACCGCCGGCGGTACCTCCTCAGTGATTGAGGTGGCCTACCTCAAGAAAGCAGAAGCTGAAGCACTTCGCCTGGAAGTCCTCGCGCATGTGCATGGCGTGGTTGACGGTCGTGCCGAGCCAGAAGAAGCCATCGCGGCACTAGCCGAAGAAGAAGGCGTGGCGCCGGATGAGGCAAAATCTGGCGTCACTGGGACGACAGGTATGCAGCGAACAGCGGTACTCGGTGCGGAAAAGCAACACCCGGAAATCGTTCCGGAGATTCCCATTCGGCGTTCACTCGCGGCAGCGGCGCTAAGATTTACAACGATATTGACCCTTGCATTCATCATTGTCATCATCGTGACCCCAGTGCCGCTGAGCACCGTCATCCCGATTTTGGTCGGTATTGTTCCCGGTGTGTGGGGTCTGCTGGATTCCTCATGGCGCTTTAATGCTCAAGTTAATGAGGAAGAAAACACGCTCAACATTGCCTATGGCTTGGCAGACCGCCGCCGTCAGTCCATCCGTATCGAGCGCATCCACGGCGTGCGCGTCACCCAGCCACTGCTGTGGCGGATGCTGGGTTGGTATGAAGTCAATGTTTCTGTGGCCGGCTATGGCCGCGCTAGCGGTGGCGCGCAGTCCGGTTCGACGCGCATCCTGCCGGTAGGCAATAGGGAACTAGCCATGAAACTCTTTGAGCGAGTCAGCGATTTGAGCGCCGAACAGATTGAAACCTACGCGCAGCCGGAAGGCTTCAACAATGCGGAGTTCACTTCACCCAAGCGCGCGTTCTGGTCCTCACCACTGGATCACAACAAGCAAGCGGTCACGCTGATTGATGATGACGCCATCGCCATTACCCACGCCGGGCGGATAAATCGACGCGTAACTGCCGTGACCGCATCGCACGTTCAAGAGCTAACCTTCAAGGCTGGTCCTATTCGCCAGGCATTGGGACTCGGTACCGTCGCATTCGAGATGGTCGCAGGACCAGCAACACTAGCCGGCGAAGACCTGGAATACCCCGATTGCATTGCATTGATGGATAGGCTGCGCGCACGTAAGCTGCCCGCCATGGCCTCAGCGAGTCAACCCACCATCGCCGAAGTCGAAGAATCCTACGGTGAGGTTTCTGAAGAAGAGGACTAAGAACTTCAAGCAGCTACGAATCGAAGCTTGAGGCCTAAAGCGTGAGAAACCTTGATGACGGTGGCTAAACTCGGATTCCCGTCTTCAGACAGAGTCTTGTACAGACCCTCCCTGCTCATTCCAGCTTGCCGGGCAATTTCGCTGAAGTTTCGGGAGCGGGCGATGTTATTCAAAGCGCGCTTAATTGCTGCAGAATCATCTCCGTATTCTTCGATGGTTGCTTCAAGGTATGTCGCCACGTATTCAACCGTTTCGAGATAGTCGGATGGGTTGAAAGGTTTGAATGCGAATAGAGGTCGGATTAGCCCCGCCTAGGGAGCCGAGCTGGTGTAGACGGTAGAGGAAAGCCGATGCTCGAGTAGGGGTGTTGAGAGGTACCAAATTTTGGTAATCTCGCGCTATGGCAACAAATACATCCATCAGTCTTGATGATCACTTCGCACAGTTTCTTGCTGAACAGGTGGAATCAGGCAGATATTCGTCAGTTAGCGAGGCTATTCGTGCTGGACTGAGGTTGCTCGAAGAGCGTGAAGTACAGCTGAGCGCTCTGCGGACAGCGCTTATTGCGGGTGAAGAGAGTGGTGCGGCGGAAGAATTTGATTTCGATGCGTTCATTGCTTCAAAAACGTTGTGAGCAAATATTTACTAACTCCAGCAGCGCAGCGTGATTTGTCAGCAATCTGGAACTTTACCGAAGAGCAATGGAGTTCAGCGCAAGCAGAGAAATACCTTCGAGAGATTCAACGGGCGCTTGAACGAGTCACGGAAGCTGTCGCCCGTGGTCGTCGCCGCGACGATGTCCGCGCAGGCTATATGAGCTACGCGGTAGGCAGTCACATTATCTTCTACCGCCATCAAGAAAGCCATCTCGAGGTGATACGCATTCTGCATCATCGTATGGATCACAGGCAACATTTATGACCGCTTGCCGGAAAGCTACAGTTAGACCCCGCCGGGGAAGCCGAGCTGGCGCCAGGCCTCGTACACAGCAGTCGAGGCAGCATTAGAGAGATTCATCGAGCGGCGTGCGGGCACCATTGGAATACGGACTTCCTCGGTGATGCGTGGGTGCGCCAGGTGCTCAGCCGGCAAACCAGTTGGTTCGGTGCCAAAAAGCAAAACGTCCCCATCGGTGTATTCGACATCACTGAACCATTTAGTTGCAGACGTCGTAAACGCGAAAACACGCGCGCCGGGAAGCGCGTCCATGCACGCGTCAAAGTCGGCATGGATCTGCATATCTGCGAGGTCATGATAGTCAAGGCCTGCACGTTTGAGATGCTTATCATCGAAATTGAAGCCCAATGGTTCCACTAGATGAAGCTTCGCACCAGTGACCGCGGCAGTGCGAATAGCGTTGCCAGTATTGGTGGGAATGACAGGATTATCGAACACGATGTGTAACGGCATAACGATAAGTTTATGATGGTGTCCATGACTGCAACCACTTTGGATGGAAAACTGTACCGCGCCGAGCTATTTGAAGACCTTAAGAAGCGGGTTGCCGCGCTAGATAAAAAGCCAGGATTGGCCACCGTCCTGGTCGGTGAAGATCCAGGCTCACATTCCTATGTGAAGATGAAGCACCGCGATTGCGAAGAACTCGGTATCGCGTCCATCCGCAAGGACCTGCCAGAAGACACCACCCAAGAAGAGCTCGAAGCAGTCATTGCTGAGCTCAACGCTGATGAGAATGTCACTGGTTACATCGTGCAGCTGCCACTGCCTAAGCACCTCAATGAAAACCGCATCCTGGAACTCATTGACCCAGACAAGGACGCGGATGGCCTGCACCCAGTCAACCTGGGCAAGCTGGTGCTCAATGAAGACGCGCCTTTGCCTTGTACTCCAAATGGCTGCATTTCTTTGCTGCGCCGCTATGGCATTGAGATCAACGGCGCGAAAGTCGTCGTCATCGGCCGTGGTGTCACAGTGGGTCGCCCAATTGGTCTGATGCTGACCCGTCGCAGCGAGAACGCGACCGTGACTTTGTGCCACACCGGCACTAAGGATTTGAAGGCAGAAACTCAGGCCGCAGACATCATCATCGCTGCTGCGGGCCAACCACACATGCTGACCGCAGACATGATCAAAGAAGGTGCAGCTATCCTCGACGTCGGTGTTTCCCGCGTTGATGGCAAGCTGGCTGGTGACGTCCACCCAGACGTATGGGAGAAGGCCGGATACATTTCCCCGAACCCAGGCGGCGTTGGTCCTTTGACCCGTACCTTCCTAGTCTCCAATATTGTTGAGCGCGCTGAAAAGCTTGCGGAAGCAACTGGAAATTAAGGGCTGAATCGCCATTTCTATGCTGCCAGTATCCAATCCACATGACGTCAACCTGAAGCCATCGCCGCTTCCAGGTTGGCTGCAGTGGACGTTCATCGGCCTATTTTGCGCGGCTGTGGTGGTCTCTGGCGTTTTGAGTCTGATGGAACACTGGCGCCGTGCCACCTTCGTGCTGGGGGCAGCGATGGTGTGGCTGACCGCGGTTCGTTTAACCTGTGATTCCCGCAGGGTCGGAGTCTTTGCGGTGCGCTCGCGCCGCTTCGACTCCATTTTCACCGCATGCATGGGCGCAGCCCTGCTGTGGCTTTCGGCCTCAGTCGATTCGCTGGGCAGCTAATGAAAGCAGCTGATTTCCTGGGGAGTTAGTGGTAAAACACTAGCTCCCCAGTTAGATGACGTATTCGTCGCCGAAGTGAAATTCGCGACCATCCACTTCATCTTCGCCTTCAGGCAGCGTTTGTTTGATGAAATTACGCAGAATCCTATCCATCTGACGCCCTTCAACCAAGAAAGCATCATGGCCGACGGGGGAGGAGAGCTTCGCCATCGCCAGAAGATTGCCGAGGTTGCGGGAGATGTGTTCCTGCTGGTGGTATGGGTACAAAATGTCGGTATCCACACCCACAACCATGGTCGGAACTTGGGAGGATGCGAGTGCTTTATTCAAACCACCGCGGCCACGCCCAATATCGTGGCGATTGAGAGACTCGGTCAAAATCACATAGGAACCAGCATCGAAGCGTTCGGTGAGTTTCTGTCCCTGGTAATCCAGATAAGAGTTCACGGCGAAACGCTGGTTCTTCTCGCGATAAGGACCGAGCGGATTTTCACCCGCTTGGGCTGAGGTGCCAAAGCGCTCATCGATTTCCATTTCACCGCGATAGGTGAGATGCGCAAGACGGCGTGCAGCAGCCAAGCCTTCGGCAGGGCCGGTTGAACCGTAATAATCGCCACCATTCCAATCAGGATCACGCTCAATGGCAGAAATCTGCGCGGACTGAATACCAATCTGCCATGCCGAAGCACGTGCAGACACCGCAATCACGCACGCTGCTTGCACCATTTCTGGGTAAAGCAAAGTCCACTCGAGAGTGCGGGCACCACCCATGGATCCACCGATGACCGCATGCACTTCCGTAACTCCCAGTGCATCCAAGAAAAGCTTTTCAACTTCAACCTGGTCACGGATAGAAATCGCGGGAAAGCGGGAGCCATAAGGCCGACCCTGGTATTCGGAGCTCGGTCCGGTGCTGCCGGTGCAGCCGCCCAGCACATTGGTGGCAACAACGCACCAGGTATTGGTATCTAGCGCCTTGCCAGGTCCAACGAGATCGCCCCACCACGTAGCAACGTCTGAATCACCGGTCAATGCATGCTCAATGAGCAAGACATTGGAGCCACGGTACTCACCCCAGCGCTGATAAGCGATATCAACATCTGGGATCTCAGCCCCTGCTTCGGTGGTGAAAGAGCCAATGTTGACTTTGGTGAGAACGCCTTCATCGGCAAGCGAAATGTGCAGTGAAACCATTAGAGCGCGGCGAATCCCAATTCGAGGTCAGCGATGATGTCATCGATATTTTCAATACCAACGGACAGGCGAACAGTCGACTGAGTAATACCAGCTACGCGCAGGCCTTCTTCATCGGACTGGGAGTGAGTGGTGGTGGCTGGGTGTACGACGAGGGAGCGGGTATCACCGATATTTGCCAGGTTGGAGTGCAGCTTTAGCGCATCAATGAATGCCCATGCTTCATCCTTACCGCCGTCAATCTCGAAGGAAAGAACTGAACCGGTGGAGGTGTAGCCCAAACGTTCTTTAACGTCCTTGTATGGGCTGGACGCCAGGCCGGCATAGTTGACCTTGGTGACCTTATCGTGTGCTTCGAGGTACTCAGCAACCTTTTGTGCGTTTTCTCCATGCTTATCGATACGCAGCTGCAGAGTCTCGAGACCGGAGAGGGTGATCCACGCATTAAATGGGGACAATGATGCACCGGTGTCACGCAGCAAGCCAGCGCGCGTCTTGAGCGCGAATGCTGGTGCGCCAAGGTCTGCGTACTTCAAGCCGTGGTATGCCGGATCCGGGTTAACGAAATAAGGGAAGACTGCCTGGCCATCACGCTCAACAGTCCAGTCGAACTTTCCGCCATCGACAATAACGCCGCCGACAGAAGAACCGTTGCCGGAGTAGAACTTGGTGGTCGATGCCACGACGATGTCCGCACCGAGCTCAAGTGGGCGAGATACGGCAGCAGTTGCGATGGTGTTATCCACGATCAGTGGGACCTGATGCGCGTGTGCAACTTCTGCGATAGCTGGGATATCAAGAATATCGGCGACCGGGTTGCCAAAGGTTTCACCATAGAAAGCCTTGGTGTTTGGCTTGACCGCGTCGGCCCAGGACTGTGGATCATCTGGGTTTGCTACCAGGGTGACCTCAATGCCCAAACGAGCCAGGGTGATGGTGAACAAGGTATTGGTGCCACCGTAGAGACGAGGGGAGGAGACAATGTGGTCGCCTGCGGATGCCAGGGTGAAAATCGCTGCAGTTTGTGCTGCTTGTCCGGATGCAAAAGCTACAGCGGCAACGCCGCCTTCCAAGCTAGCGATACGCTGTTCCAATGCGTCCACAGTTGGGTTGGTCAGGCGGGTGTAAATTGGTCCGGCATCGGACAGATTGAAGCGGTTAGCGGCATGCTCCGCGGAATCAAAGACATAAGAAGTGGTCTGATGAATCGGCACATTACGGGAGTTGGCATTGCCGTCTAGGTCCTGACCTACGTGCAATGCACGGGTTTCGATGGACCAGTTTTCAAAATTGCTGTTGTCGTATTTAGTCATACTTGGCACCGTACTCGCGCAAACGCGTGTCCTACAGCCACAAACCCGAACGTGCTGGCAGTGCAAGAATAAAAATAGACAAAGCGGTATTGTTGGCTAGGGTAAGCGGTCTATTTGAATCTCATTCCATGTGCGTGCAATGCATCCCGGTATGGCGCACCGAGTGCCGTTGCAGGAGTAAGAATGCCGCCGAGGACGTCGGGCATGCCTTTCGGGTTGGTGGCAAGCGTGGCAGCGGCTTCACCCAGCATCATGGACGTTACGCGGTAGCCGGGATCTCCTTCGGCGATGACTGTCGCGGTATGTAACGCCCCGGATTCGGTGCGGCCGACGTGGGTGATGGTGAAACCACCCTTGTCCAAGTCTTTGGGGCCATCACCAGGCTGGGGAAGAAAGCGAGCTAGGCGTTTATTCATTACCGCTGCGAAACCAAGCGCGGTGATAGCGAAGAGCGCACCTGCCTTAATGCGCCCGGCGATGCCAGTGCCAGTGGTGATTGCTTCGCGATAGCGTAGCTGCTCGCCATAGGCGTAGCCGCGCAAGGTATTAGTGCGGCGCACAATGCGGGTATTGAACATGGCCATAAAGAATGGCCCAGTCCACTGCCGAAGGAGTGGATCGAAGGTGACCTCCATGTCCTTTTGTTCGCCTAAGTCCGGTTCCGTTTTGTGGTCAGGCGAAAGCGTATAAGGGCTGTGCAAGATGGCACCGCCTTTTTCCATCTTCTTGGCATCAGTACTGACCGCGCGCATTGAATCAATCGTGCCGCCCGATAATCCACCTTGAAGGTGCTCAACGGCCATGGTGACATCGGTAAAAGTGGCGCCCGATTTCTCATGCAGGTGGAATAGCCCCATATCCGAAGGGACCGAATCAAAACCACAGGAGTGCACGATCTTCGCACCGTTGGCCCGGGCTTTCTCGTGGAGCCCATCGATATTCCGGCGGATGAAGAGCGCTTCACCGCACAGATCGACATAATGGGTACCGGCCTCGACGCAGGCTTTGACCACTTCATCTCCATAATGCGTATACGGACCGACGGTAGAAATAAGCACCCTTGTGCGCTGCGCTAGGGTGCTTAGGGCGGCGGTGTCGGTGGCATCGGCAAGTAGTACCGGCAGACCTAAACCAAGCGCGCTGAGCTTGGTCTCATTGCGTCCTGCCAGCGCGAGCGATAGTTCCGGATGATTCTCTGCTAGATACTCCGCAGTAAGACGCCCAACAAAGCTGGTTGCTCCGAAGACGACGACGTCGAATTCTCGGGATGATGTACCGTTTGAATCTTGGCTCATTCATCCAATTCTAAAGGCTGCGTGAGATCCAGTGGGGTGCCTTGCTGCAACCGGGCATAGCCTGGGACTTTCATCTTCACCATGACGTTGTCATAAAGTTTGCGACCGAAATCGCTCAAGACGCCGTCATGAATCGGGATGGTGCGAGTTGCTGACACCGTGCGCGCATAGGCGGCCGCCTCAGAGTTTTTCACCCACGGTGCGGAAATGGGCAGCAACAGCACATCTACGTTGTGCAAGCCCTTGATGTACTGATCACCTGGGTGCAGCACGCCATTAAAGAAGTAGCCGATATTAACCGGGCGCGGCAGGCGTGGATGAATCTCGTGGTGCAAGCCGCCTACTGCGTTAATGGTCGTGCCCAGCAAGCTAAAAGACTCACCGGGACGTACAACGGTGCCTTGGCCAATCAGCCCTACGGCATCGGCTGGGCCCCAGACTGGAAGCTGAGACGCGATGACGGTATCTGCATCCACGTGGTCGGGATGCGCGTGGGTAAGAAGGACTGCGTCTGCGGACGCGAGAACCGAAAGGTCGGATGCCGGGCCCGGGTCAATAACGAAGACGCCTTCATCGGTTGCGACGGATACACAAGAATGTCCATGGAGTGTGATTTTCATAGTCCCAGTCTAGATAAAACTCATGAGGCTGTGGTTAATCCATCGACGGGAAACTTAGTCTAACCTAAGGCTTGACCTGCGGAAATGGGATCGATATTACATGCAATAAAACTAAATTGGACGTATAATGAAGTTATGACTCAATACACTGTTCCTGGATTGTCCGATGTTGATTCTAAGAAGCTCGTGGAAGAGCTGCAGGCTCGTCTGAATGACTACAATGACCTGCACCTGATTTTGAAGCACGCCCACTGGAATGTTGTGGGACCGAACTTCATTGCAGTTCACGAGATGCTGGATCCTCAAATTGATTTGGTTCGCGGCTATGCAGACGAAGTCGCAGAACGTGTATCCACCTTGGGCTATGAGCCACTGGGTACGCCAAAGGCGCAGGCTGAGGACCGTACTTCTTTGACCTACGATGTCAACCGCGCTAACACCCAAACCCACCTGGCAGCAATCGATGAGCTGTACACCACCGTGATTGAAAATGTTCGCAGCTCGCTGAAGGCTTCCGGCGAAATCGACCCAATCACCGAGGACATTCTCATCGGCCAGTCCGCTGAGCTGGAGAAGTTCCATTGGTTCGTCCGCGCACACCTCGATAAGGCTTAAGACCTACTTTGAGTCAGACTTAAGGTAGTGACCTTCTAGAGCCATCACCTGAGATAAAAGCGAGCGGGAAAGCATCTTCACTGATACTTTCCCGCTCGCTTTGATATCACTTGAATGGCGTTTGTGTTTGGGGACTAGTTGGAACTTGGGGTGTTAAGGCCGCGGCGAACTAGTAGTGGGGTGAGGTCCTTGTCACGGCCGCGAAGCTCCGAGTAAACCTCGGAGAAATCGCGAGACGCGCCGGTGGACAGGATGAGGTCGCGGAAACGCTGGCCTGCGCGCCGGGCGGCGTCATCACTGACACCGTCTGTGGCTTCAGCGTTATCGTCGACTGACTGGGAGTCGGTCGAGGTGGCGGCGTGGTTTTCGCGGAACCATTCAAAGCCATCGGCGTCGAGGGCCTCGGCCCAGAGGTAGGAGTAGTAGCCCGCGGAATAGCCGCCGGCAAAGATGTGCTGGAAATAAGTTGAGCGATAGCGTGGGGCGATGGAATCGATGTCCATGCCGGCATCGGCAAGCGCGGCTTGCTCAAAGTCCGCAATGGCTTCCGGTGTTGACTGAAGCTGAGCTGCTTCTTCGGGCGTGAGTGAGTGCCACGCGAGGTCAATAATGGACGCCGCGACATATTCGGCAGTGGCAAAGCCCTGCCCGAACTGAGATGCCTTAGTAACAGCGGCCAGCAGTTCATCGGAGATGACTTCACCGGTCTCCACGTGGCGGGCGTAATTCTTGACCAACGCTGGGTCAAGAGCCCAGTTCTCATTGATCTGCGATGGGAATTCCACCCAGTCGCGCGGCACATTGGTGCCGGAGAAGGTGGGGTAGCGGACATCTGAGAGCAAGCCATGCAATGCGTGGCCAAATTCGTGGAATACGGTGTGTAGTTCATCGATGCTCAGCAACGGCGTGGAGCCATCTGCTGGGCGTGAGATACCCATGACGTTGATGACCACGGGGCGGGTGCCAAGTAGATGGGATTGCTCCATGAACGTGGACATCCACGCACCGCCACGCTTGGTGGGGCGGCCGAAATAGTCGGTGAGGAAAAGCCCAATACCGGTGTTGGGTTCTTGCTCTTGGCCGTCATCGAAGACCTCCCATACACGCACACCCTCGGCATAACCTTCCAAATCATCACGCGGAATGACCGTGATGCCGTAGAGACGCTTGGCGGCGGCAAAGACGCCATCAACCAGCACGGCATCCAGAGGGAAGTACTTGCGAAGCTCATTGTCATCCACGGCGAAGTCGCGTTCGCGGACCTTGGATTCCCAGTATGGCCAATCGGCGGGGCCGAAGGATTCGCCGTTGAGCTCAGCTTCCTCGGCCAGGATCTTGTGCTCACCAGCCGCATTCGCGTTAATCGCGGGGACGAGGCCGCGCAGCATCGAGGAGACCGCGCTGGCTTCCTTCGCGGTTTCTTCAGCGATAACGTAGTCCGCATGGGTGTCATATCCCAGAAGCTGCGCGCGCTGGGCGCGCAGCTGAGCCATCTCGAGGAGTACGGATGAGTTGGATTCGGTGCCGCGAAGGCGTGCCGCCTCATACAGTGCTGCGCGGGATGATGGGTCTGCTAGGCGCTGTTGCTCGGATTGCACGGAAGGCAGCTCGAGCGGGAAGACGTAGCCTTCCTTTCCGATTTCCTTGGCATATGCAGCTGCTGCATCAATGCGGTCCTGCGGCAGGCCAGAGAGTTCTTCCTCGGAAGTAAAATGCACGGCCCGTTCTTTGGTATCAGTCATGAGATTGCGACCGAATTCCTCAGACAAGGTGGACAGGCGCTGGTTAATCTCCGATAGCGTGTGCTTGTCTTCATCGCTGAGTTCTGCGCCCTTGCGCGCGAAGGTACGCAGCAAATGGTCATGCAGGCGCTGGGACTCAGTATCTTCGGGTGCAGTGACTGCCTTCAGGCGGTCATAGAGTGCCGCGTTCTGATAAATTGCATCCATGTGGGTGGAGAGCTGCGGATAAATTTCCGCGCCAATCTCTACCATCTCATCGGTGATATCGGTACCCGATAGGTTTCCGAACACTGACATGACCCGTTCCAAATCACGGCCAGAACGCTCGAGAGCCTCTACAGTATTAGCCCAGGTTGGGGACTCAGAATTATCAACAATTGCAGCAATCTCCGCATTGTGACGGGAGAGAGATTCTTCAAAAGCAGGACGATAATGCTCAACGCGAATCTCAGCAAAAGGTGGCAGCTGGTACGGCAATTGAGAAGGGATAAGTAGTGGGTTAGCCATAGAAGACTAATCTACTCTGAATTTGAGCTCCGAATTGTGAGGGGTAGAACGAACACGCCCGCTTCATCTCCTAGGAAAGGATGATGAAGCGGGCGTGAAGTACTCGCGCTAGCACGCGGTGTGCGCGCTAGCCGGGAAGAAGAACTACTTCTTCAGAGACTCCAGGATCTCGTTGTACTTGGAGGAAGGACGCATGACCTCGGTGGTCTTGTCCTCGTTTGGCCAGTAGTAGCCGCCCAAGTCAGCAGGCTGGCCCTGGATGTCGATGAGTTCCTGTGCGATAGCGTCGAGGTTCTCATTGAGCTTCGCGGAGAATGCCTTGAAGCCTTCTGCCAACTCAGCATCGTCGGTTTGCTTAGCCAATTCCTCAGCCCAGAATGCAGCCAGGTAGAGGTGGGAGCCGCGGTTGTCGATCTCCTTGACCTTGCGGGAAGGGGAGTAGCCTTCAGTCAGCAGACGCTCAGTAGCGTTGTCGAGTGCAGCGGCCAGAACGCCGGCGCGCTCATTGCCGTGGTTCTGCTGCTCGTGGCGGAAGGACTCAGCCAGAGCCAGGAACTCACCGAGGGAGTCCCAACGCAGGTGGTTTTCTTCCTGAACCTGCTCAACGTGCTTAGGAGCAGATCCGCCAGCACCAGTCTCAAAGAGGCCGCCGCCAGCCATCAGTGGAACAACAGACAGCATCTTTGCAGAGGTGCCCAGCTCCAGAATTGGGAAGAGGTCGGTGTTGTAGTCACGCAGAACGTTACCTGTAACGGAGATGGTGTCCTCACCCTTGCGGATGCGCTCAACGGTGACCTTGGTTGCCTCAACTGGGGACAGGATTTCAATGTCCAGGCCCTCGGTGTCGTGATCGCCCAGGTACTTGTTGACCAGGTCAATCAGGTTGCGGTCGTGAGCACGCTCAGAATCTAGCCAGAAGATGGTCTTCATACCGGACAGGCGAGCGCGGTTCACAGCGAGCTTGACCCAGTCCTGGATTGGGGCATCCTTGGTCTGGCATGCGCGCCAGATGTCATTTTCCTCAACGTTGTGGGAAATCAGAACGTCACCAGCGGTGTTAACAACCTGTACTTCGCCGTCAGCAGCAATCTTGAAGGTCTTGTTGTGGGAGCCGTACTCCTCAGCCTTTTTAGCCATCAGACCAACGTTAGGGGAGGTACCCATGGTGGTTGGGTCATATGCGCCATTAGCCTTGCAGTCCTCAATAACTGCCTGGTAGACACCAGCGTAGGAGGAGTCAGGGATAACCGCGAGGGTGTCCTGCTCTTCATCGTTCTTATTCCACATGTGGCCGGAGGTACGGATCATTGCTGGCATGGAAGCGTCAATGATGACATCCGATGGAACGTGCAGGTTGGTGATGCCCTTGTGGGAGTTAACCATAGCCAGGTCTGGACCGTTTTCCAGAGCAGCATCAAAAGCAGCCTTGATTTCTGCACCATTGTCCAGCTTCTCCAGACCGGTGTAGATTGCGCCCAAGCCATTCTCGCCGTTCAGGCCAGCTGCGAGCAGCTCCTCGCCGTACTTGTCGTAGACGTCTGCGAAGAAAGCGCGAACAACGTGGCCGAAGATGATTGGGTCAGAAACCTTCATCATGGTGGCCTTCAGGTGAGCGGAGAAGAGAACGCCCTCCTCCTTCGCGCGTGCAACCTGAGCCTTCAAGAACTCATCCAAAGCCTTGGAGGAGATGAAGGTGCCGTCAATAACTTCCTTGTCCAGAACCTTCAGGCCGTCGAGCAGAACGGTCTCGGTGCCGTCGGTTGCAACGTGCTTGATGGTCAGGGTGTCATCACCATCGATGATGACGGACTTTTCGTTGTGGCGGAAGTCGTTATCCTCCATGGTTGCCACGTTGGTCTTGGAATCAGCGGTCCAAGCACCCATGCGGTGTGGGTTTGCCTTGGCAAAGTTCTTGACTGCCTGTGGTGCACGACGGTCGGAGTTACCCTCACGCAGAACTGGGTTCACAGCGGAACCCTTAGCTACGTCGTACTTGTCCTTAGCGTCCTCATACTCTGGCAGGTCAAAGCCAGCTGCCTGCAGCTCAGCAATAGCCTTGCGCAGCTGAACCTCAGATGCAGAAATATTTGGAAGCTTAACGATATTTGCTTCTGGAGTCTTAGCCAGCTCACCGAGCTCAGACAGTGCGTCTGGAACCTTGGTCTCAGGGAACTGAGCCAGGATACGAGCAGCCAGGGAAATATCCGCGGTCTCTACCTCAATGCCAGCAACGGAAGCGAAAGCTTCAACGATTGGCTTGAAAGAGTAGGAAGCGAGCAATGGCGCTTCGTCAGTGCGGGTCCAGATAATCTTTGCCATGTTTCTCCTAAAATAAAAGTTTTGGAAAACGTTCAGCTACCAAGAATACCGGTTTACCGTTTCTTTTGTGCGATAGATACCCTCTAAATAGTGAGCGCTGCCTAAGCCACGGTTAAGGTGGGGGATTTAGCCTAGAGCCGAGACCCCATTTTTCCAGTAACCCATGAAAGATACCTGGTGACGCGAAATTCCCGCGCCCTTAACCAACATGCGGCGAATGGTGGTCACCATCGATGATTCACCGGCGATCCAGAAGTAAGTATCAGCAAAACGTTCCGCAGTCGTCGAGGTGGGTTCGCCGGCTTCATTTTCATCCTCGAAAGAGCTATATACCGGGGTCTCCCACACCATTGACGCAGGCTCAGCTTCCTGAGCGCCAGAAGGCTCCGGTGGAGTGAATTCACCGCGGGGGTTGTCGAGTTCAAATAGGCGTGCTGCTGATTCTACGAGCATGTCACCATAGGTGTGGTGGTCTGCGCGGGGAACCCAGTGCACGGTCAGATTCTCTGGAAAATCAATCTGCGGGGTATCTGCAGTATCAACGAGTTCGCAGTACATGGTGCCAGTGAGATGTGAGGGCCATTCATCGGCAATGCGCAGCATTGCAGGCAGTGCGGTCTCATCGCCCAAAATCACCACATTGGTGGCATCACCTGGCTGGAATTCGATACCGGGGCCAGATTCATCATCTTTCTCGGGCGCGATGATAAACAGCTGGTCGCCAGGCTGGGCTTCCACAGCGAAGGTAGCAGCGGGGCCACTGTGTGGCGTGCCGACGCCGTGCAGTGCGAAGTCAATATCAATTTCGGCCTCGCTGTTCTCGCCGTCGAGGCTCTTGTCTTCGACGTGTGCGTCTGCACGTCGGAGCTCACGAACGGAGTAGGTGCGCATCCACCCGCGGTGCTCGGCATCCAGCTCTTTCCACTCGGCGTACCAATCGCCCTCGCCCTTGAGCTCCGGCAGTCCGTGTGGGCCTGGAATGACGAGCTTGATGCGCAGGTCCATGATGGCACCGGCGGGGCCCATGTCATCGATACCAGTGAAGGTGACGCGCTGGAAATTCGGAGAGATTCTCTTCGAATTTTTGACGGTGGCAAGAAATGGGTGGAAGGCCATGATGAATCTACTTTGTCCTTAGGTGGTGGCGGCCAATGGGCATGACCGCCGGGTGGTCAGAGACAGGGTCATTGATAATGATGGAATCAATACCGAAGACTTCCTGAACGTTTTCTTTCGTAATAACCTCATGTGGACGACCGTGAGCAAATACCTTGCCGCCGGCAACCGCCACGAGTTCATCGGAATAACGCGCGGCCAGATTCAAATCATGCAGCACCATTACAATGGTGGTCCCGCGGTCGCGGTTGAGCTCAGTGAGCAAATCCAGCACGTCCAACTGGTGCTTGACGTCCAGGTAGGTGGTGGGCTCATCGAGCAGCAACGTATCGGTGCGCTGTGCCAGAGCCATGGCAATCCACACGCGTTGGCGCTGACCGCCGGAAAGCTCATCGATGGAGCGCTCCGCCAAATCGGCGGTGCCGGTGGCTTCGAGCGCCTCGGCCACAATGTCATAATCCTGCTGGCTCCAGCGTCCCAAGAGTCCCTGGTGTGGGGTGCGGCCGCGGCCAACGAGGTCAGCGACCACGATGCCATCGGGTGCAATCGGGGTTTGTGGCAACAGGCCTAGCTGTGTTGCCAGTTTGCGGGTGGGGATGTCATGAATGGACTTACCGTCCAGGACAATCTCACCACTGCTGGGATTTAATAGCCGTGACATGGCGCGCAGCAAGGTTGATTTTCCGCAACCATTAGGGCCCACGATAGAGGTCACTGTGCCGCGGGTGATATCCACGTTGAGTTTGTCGATCACGGTGCGTTCGCCATAACCGACGGAGACATCGGTAGCGCGCAAAGCAGCACTACCGGTTTCTTGCGCTGCGGGTGTATGAAGTGCAGTCATGAAAGTCCTATCGCGATGATCGAGTAAGTAAGTAAATAAGAAATGGTGCGCCAATCGCGCCGGTAATCACACCGACGGGGTAGCGGGTGCTAAAGAGATATTGCCCAGCAAGGTCAGCCACCAGCACCAACAGTGCGCCGAGCAGGCCCGCGGGGAGCACAAGGGATACGCCGGGTTTAAAGATGCGAGACGCAATCGGTCCTGCCATAAAGGCGACGAAAGCAATTGGGCCGGTGGCAGCGGTAGCAATCGCGATGAGTATGACGGCGCCGACGAACAGGATCACGCGGGTCATCGTTAAGCGAATGCCCAAACCGCGGGCAAGGTCATCACCGAGGCGCAAAATCGACAGCGGGTGGGAAAGCGCAATCATGAGCGGTGCCAGGATGATGACCGTGATGATGACGGGCATGCCGCGTTCCCAGCTCATGGTGTTAAGGGATCCGGTGATCCAGCGGGTAGCGGTGGGCAAATCCCACGCAGCCGCGTTGGAGAGCACATATGAAGTCCACGCCTGCATGATGGCGGCACAGCCAATGCCGATGAGGATCATGCGCGTACCGGTAAAACCGGACTTAATAGACAGCAAATAAATAATGACCGCGATGGTCAGTGAGGCAATGGTGGACATGATGGACACGGAAGTTTGTCCCATGCCGAACATGATGATGCCGGTTGCGCCCGCCGCGGATGCGGAGGCAGAAATACCGATGATGTCTGGTGAGGCCAGCTGGTTGCGCAGCATGGTCTGGAAAATCGTGCCGGCAATACCAAATGCCAAGCCCACAAAGATCGCTACCGTTGCGCGCGGAAGGCGCAGCGTGCCGACGGTAAAGCTGGCGCCAGGTACCTGCTCACCCATGATGACAGCAAAGACATCAGACGGGGAGTAGAAAGTTTCGCCGATGATGAGGGAAGCAAACCATACGGCGATGACGGCGATGGCTAAGACCGCGATGAGCGCCCAATAGTGCAGGCTGCGCTTCTTGCGCGCGGACGCCAGTGATGTTGCCAGGGTAGTGGTGCTCATTAGGCTAGCTCCCTGACTTTAGTATTACGGACAATCCAGATAAATAGTGGTGCGCCAATTAGCGGCACCAAAATTCCTACGGCCAATTCTGATGGGCGGGTGACCACGCGGCCGATGGTGTCAGCCACCGTCAACAGTAGTGCGCCAGCTAGTCCGGTCAGCGGCAGCAGCCAGCGGTGATCCGTACCGCAGATGAGGCGAATCAGGTGTGGAACGATAAGACCCACGAAAGAAATAGGACCAGCGAGCGCGGTGGCGGTACCGCAGAGCATGACCGCGCCCAACGTAGCCACCAGGCGGGTGGTGATGACTTTGACGCCTAAGCCGGTGGCGACGTCATCGCCCAGTGCCAAGGCATTAAGCCCGGGCGCGCAGCCGAGGACGAGCAGCAGGCCGATGCCCAGAAAAGGCAGGGAGAGACCTAATACATTCCACTCGGCACCGCCGACGGAACCGATCTGCCAGAAGCGGAATTGGTCCATGACATCAGCGCGCGGCAACAAGATTGCCGAAACCAAACTGGATGTGGCCGCTGCGGTCGCAGCGCCCGAAAGCGCGAGTTTCAATGGCGTTGCGCCACCACGGCCTAATGAGCCGACGAAGTAGACGAAGATGGCTGCAGCGAGTGAACCGCACATGGCGGCAATCATCGTGGGGACGGGACGCGAGAGCCCAAAGAAGGCGATACCGGTGACCACGGCGAGCGAAGCGCCGGAAAGGACGCCGAAAATGCCGGGATCGGCTAGTGGATTGCGGGTAACGCCCTGCAGTGTTGTGCCTGATAGTGCGAGTGCGGCACCGACCACTACTGCCATGACCGTGCGCGGCAAACGGGTCGAGGCAGCAGCTTGTTCAGCGGTCTCGGTCGCACCACTGATGGCAGCGATGGCGTCCTCAATTGAAATTGAGCGCACGCCAAACATAACCGATGCAACGCATGCGACGGCTAGAGCGATGAGCAGGAACACGAATACTGCGATGCGTACCCCGACTGGACGCTTTTTCCCAGCATCACCAGCCTGGGATGCCCGCGCGGCACCAGCCAAGTCACCTGCGGTCGGCGACTCGTGGCGGCCGGCGTCATCAGCAGGCGCTAGCAGTTTCACGGACTTTTCAGACACTGCGAAAAGGTTCCCTCTAACTAAAAATTATGGATGTGCCGAACTATTCAGATTCAAAAGCTGTGTTGAGCTCGGCGAAATACTCATCAATGCCCCAAGGTATAGACAGTGGGGATGGGTTGGCAGCAGCGCCCAGTGGGCCTGCTTCCAAAAAGACCACGCGGCCTTCAGCGATAGCTGGAATCTTCGACATCAGTGGATCAGCCTGCATGTCCTCTAGGGTCTGCTGGTCAGCTGCTTCATCACCAGAAGAGTAGGAGATGAAGAAGTCCACATCTTCGAATTGCTCTGGGTTTTCAGCAGATACTTCTTCCCAGAAAGAATCAGAATTGCCGGTGTATTCTTCCACGATCTCTGGGGTCTCAAAACCAGTTTCTTCCAGGAATCCCGCACGTGGATCATCCAGGGTGTAGAAGCCAATCATGGACTCAGAAGAAGCACCACCGAAGGAAGTAAACAGTGGCTTCTTACCTTCCAATTCTGGGTATTGTGCCATGGCATCAGCAACCTGCTGCTTCAAATCAGCGTTGAGCTCCTCGCCTTCTTCGGCCAGTCCCAGACCCGCTGCATCCAAAGACACCATGTCATAGGCAGAAGTGGTCCACGGCTTATCTGGGTAGGCAACCACAGGCGCAATCTGAGACAGAGTGTCGTAGTCTTCCTGGGTCAGACCAGAGTAGGCAGCCAAGATGACATCTGGCTGGGTATCAGCGATCTGCTCGAATGGGATGCCATCGGTTTCATCGAAAAGCACTGGCTCTTCGGCACCAAGCTCTTCGAGCTTCTCCTCGGTCCATGGCATGATGCCATTGTCATCATCATCGCCCCAGGTGGACTTGGACATGCCTACTGGCACGATGCCAAACGCCAATGGAACCTCGTGGTTTGCCCAGCCAACGGTGGCAACGCGTTCTGGCTTGGACTCAATGACAGTCTCGCCCAACGCATGCTCAACGGTGACAGGGAATTGCGCTTCATCAGCTGGGTTGGTGGACTCGCCTTCTCCACCTTCGGTACCTTCAGAAGACTCAGACGCAGAAGAGTCGGAACCTGCTGCGGAATCGGTGCTCGCGCTATCGGAGCACGCAGCCAAGGTCAAAGCTGCGATGGCTGATACAGCGGTGAGGCGAACAAGTTTGGATGTATGCACGGTGTGGACCTCCACGAAAATGGGCAGGCTAGCCTGCCCTAAATGATTTTAGGATAACCTATGTTAATCCTCGTGCATGTGGCCTTGTCAATATGGTTTAGCTGTCAGTTCAGGTAGCTATACCCTATAGCTGCGGTTTTCTATCATTCGTGGTGTGGTGCACAGTGTCAAGAGCTTTTTATGTTTTCTCACTTGACATGCAGGTTTATCCCACTGTTGGGTAAGGTTGCGCGGGTGAATGAGATGCGCGGAAATGAATATGACAAAGACCGGAATCTTCAGCGTGATAACAACCACAATAGTGAAACTTTAGGATCAACTACCGATCAGTCTTCTAATCCAATTGATTCGAAGCGATCGGTGACTACGCATGCTTCCCCGAAGGATGCCTCAGAGTATGAGGCGCAACGCCGACTGCGCTATCGCCGTCACCCGCGTCCGCTGCAGACGGATATTTCTAATATTCGCCGCATCCTTGTGGTCATCGTATTAGCGATGGGTGGGTTTGCCATCGGTACCACGGAGTTCGTCTCCATGGGACTGTTGCCAATGATTTCTGGTGATTTGGGTATTTCTGAGGGCCAGGCTTCTCATATTATTTCCGCTTACGCACTCGGCGTGGTGGTTGGTGCGCCACTCATTACGGCGTTTACCGGCAAGATTCCGCGCAGGCGTTTGCTGATTATCTTGATGACGGCCTTCATCATCGGCAATGGCTTAGGCATCTTTGCCGAAAATTACGCCGTGCTCGTAATCGCCCGTTTCATCGCGGGCCTGCCACATGGTGCGTATTTCTCCGTCGCCGGTCTTTCAGCTGCGTCGATGGCGCCGGCCGGTGCGCGCGGCAAGGCCGTTGCGATGGTCGGCATGGGCCTGTCCGTTGCGACCGTCGCTGGTGTTCCTGCGGCACAAGCCTTGGGCTCGGCATTCGGCTGGCAAGCGGCTTATGCGCTGGTTGTTGCGGTAGGTGCTTTGACCCTGGCCGGCCTGTGGGTCTTTATGCCGCACATGATTAAGATGCCGCCAACCTCAGTGAAGACGGAGCTCGGCGCCTTTGGCCGCCCGCAGGTCTGGCTATCTTTGGCCATGGGTTCCGTTGGGTTCGGCGGCATGTTCGCTGTGTATACCTACATCACCTGGACCATGACCGATCGTGCTGGCATGGTAGAAAATCTCATGTGGTTGGTGCTGATGGTCTACGGCATCGGCAACGTGGCCGGCAATTACTTCGGCGGTTGGCTCGCTGACCGGAACCTGGAAAAGGGAGTTCTTTTCTCACTGGTCAGCATCTCATTGATTCTCATCGCCTTCTTCTTTACTTCATTGAACCCGATATTGGGCACGATTACTTTCGGCCTTATTGGTTTCTTCGGTGCATCACTCACTCCAAGCCTGCAGATTCGCCTCATGGACGTTGCCGGTGATGCCCAAACGCTGGCGGCCTCGTTGAATCACTCAGCACTGAATCTGGCCAATGCGGCAGGCGCCGCAATCGGCGGTGTCGTCGTTGGCGCAGGCATGGGGTATGCCTCACCAGCCCTGGCGGGTGCAGCGCTCTCGGCCGCTGCCATCCTGATTTGGATTGGCGCGCAATTCGTGAAGAAATAACCGTTCCGTGCGTACTGAGCGTATGGAACGTGAATGACGGGAAAGAAAAAGACATGGCTAGACTGTGGGCCATGTCTTTAACTATTGCTTCAGTCAACGTCAATGGCATTCGCGCCGCATGCAAGCAGCGCAATGAACTCAATCCTGGAATGAATGCCTGGTTGGAAGAAACCAGTGCAGATATCGTGCTCATGCAGGAAGTACGCGCGAACCCTGCTCAAACTGAGGCAGCGCTCAAACCAGCTTTGGATGCCGGTTGGCATCTCGCTATGGCGGATGCACTGACTCCTGGCGCGAAAGGCCGCGCTGGTGTGGGCATCTTATCCCGCACCCCGCTGACGGACGTTTCCATCGGTTTTGGCTCTTTCCTTGAATCCGGTCGCTGGATTGAAGCAACCACCGCTGGTGTTCGCGTGGCATCGCTGTATCTGCCATCGGGTGATGTGGATTCCCCGAAGCTGGATGAAAAGTACACCTTCCTGGATGAATTCGCAGATGTTCTGGAGGAGCGCGCGAAGGCACACACTGAGATGGTCATTGGCGGAGACTGGAATATCTGCCATCGTGCCCAAGACTTGAAGAATAATAAGTCCAATGAGAAAAAGTCCGGCCACCTACCGGAAGAGCGTGCCTTTATGGATCATGTCTTCGGTGCTTTCCCTGATGCTGAGCCACAGGTCAAGAAGGGGCTGGGGGACTACCTTGGCGTGATTGAGTATGAGACCAAGACCGAATGGGAGGCAACCGAGGATCCCCAGTGGTTCGACGTTGCCCGCCGTCTTGCCCCAGAAGCAGATGGTCCTTATACCTGGTGGACCTACCGTGGACAGGCCTTCAATAATGACGCAGGTTGGCGCATTGACTACCAGGCAGCGACTGACTCCATGCTGCAGCGTGCGCAACGCAGCTGGGTGGAGAAGGCTCCAAGTGTGGAAGAACGTTGGTCTGACCACTCACCACTGCTGGTCGAGTACTCCTAAGAGGGGGTTGCGGGGTGAGGTTTGCACCGGCAAATCTTAGTCTTTGGCTGATTAAGTGATAAACTTTCTGTGAACAATATTTGGTGAAGCTGGCACGGCGCTGATTTCACTCACGCTACCGTTTAGAACACAATGGAGTAGACCCTATGTCTCGCGCATTTATTTACCTTGTCCTCGGTGCAGTTTTGGTTGCTCTGGGTATCTGGTGGTGGACCGTCATTGGTCCGTCCTTCGCTTTCCTTGCTCCATTGATCGTTATGTCAGTGGGCGGCGCATTCGTAGTTGGTGGCATCGCAGTTGCACTCGATGTTCACTCACCAACGAGCCGCAAGATTTAAGTTAAAGCTCCCCGCGCTTTCTTAAATTCATCTTCAAGCGTCTTGGTCGGATAAGTACACAGCTTTTGTGTCAGCCGTCTAAGGCGCTTTTTGGTATCTGTGACCTATGTCAGGTGCGCAGGTGAAAACCCACCACACTAAGGTAGAAAAACATGACTGATTCAACTCCTATGCCACAACCAGGTAATCGTATTCTTTCCGGCATTCAGCCAACTGCTGATTCCTACCACCTTGGAAATTACCTGGGTGCGCTCAAGCAGTGGATTGACCTGCAGGATGGCTATGATGCGTTCTACTTCATTCCAGACCTGCACGCGATTACCGTGGATCAGGATCCGAAGGAGTTGCGTGAGCGCACCGTCGCTGGTGCGGCACAGCTGATTGCGCTGGGCATTGACCCGCAGCGTTCCACCCTCTTCGTGCAATCGCAGGTGCCAGCGCACGCTGAACTGACTTGGGTATTGCAGTGCTTGACCGGTTTCGGTGAAGCATCGCGCATGACCCAATTCAAGGATAAGTCCGCACGTCAGGGCCAAGACCGCGCATCGGTCGGCCTTTTCACCTACCCGGTGCTGATGGCGGCAGATATCTTGCTCTACTCGCCACACTTTGTGCCAGTGGGTGAGGACCAGCGTCAGCACCTGGAGCTGACCCGCAACCTAGCGGAGCGTTTCAACTCCCGTTATGGTGAGACCTTCCGCGTACCGGATGCTTATATTCCGGAGGGTGCTGCAAAGATTTATGACTTGCAGGAACCAACCGCGAAGATGTCTAAGTCTGGGCAGAATCCGAAGGGCCTGATTAACCTGCTGGACGCGCCAAAGACGTCCGCTAAGCGCATTCGTTCTGCAGTCACCGATGATTTGGGCGTGGTTAACTTTGACCGCGAGAACCAGCCAGGCGTAACTAACTTGCTGGCTATTCAGTCGGCGTTGACCAATGACAGCATCGATGACCTGGTGCAGCGCTATGACGGCGTGGGCTATGGCCAGTTGAAGGTTGATACCGCTGATGCCCTGGAAGCTTTTGTCACGCCGCTGAAGGCACGCTTTGATGAATTGATGGATGATCGCGGTGAAATTGAGCGCTTGCTTGCCGATGGCGCCGATAAAGCCATCGAGGTTTCCACACCTCTTCTTGAAAACGTTTATGACAAGATTGGGTTTCTTCCTGCACGCCGACGCTAATTCCCGTCTAGTGTAGATGTGAATCAGCTGAACACTTTCTAGAAAGGGCCTTTGGATATGGTTGCCGCTACCAAACCGCACGATAAAAGGACCGATAACTACGGAATCGAGCGTTCAAACCAGGACGACCCTGGCGCAGTAGACAAAATCCGGAAGCGCTCCGGGTTTGTTGATCACATCATGCGGATGCAGGAACGCTATGTGGCCCAAGGCGGCAACCAATTCTCCGCGGGTGTTACTTATTACTCGGTATTGGCGATCTTCCCGATCTTCATGCTGACCGTCGCCGTTATCGCGACGGTGCTGGCGAATCGCGAAGATCTCATGCAGCAGGTCCAAGACGCCATTACTGAGGCAGTGGATGGCGAGTTAGGCAATACCATTAATGAAATCCTGGTCACTGCCATTGACCAGCGTGGCGCTATGTTCGGCGTAGCCGGTCTGACCACCTTGTGGTCAGGACTGGGATGGATGAATAACTTGCGCATTGGTATTTCCGCGATGTGGGGGCTTGACGCAAATGAAGGCGGCGGCAACTTCGTGGTGAAAAAGCTTAATGACCTGGTTGGTTTGATTGGCTTGCTGGTCGCGTTCATCGTAGCTTTTGCGGTAACTGCTTTGGGTACATCAGGTATTATTCCGCAAATCTTTGACTGGATGGGCATCGATCAGTTCCCAGGCATGAGTTGGGTCATTTTCGCAGCTGGTCTGGCCGTTGGTTTGCTGGCCAACTTCCTAGTGATGTGGTGGCTGATTGTTATCTTGCCGCGCACCAAGGTCCCACTGAAGTCCGGTGCAAAGGGCGCGTTGCTCGGCGCAATCGCGCTCGAGCTGATTAAGCAGCTCTCCACCGTGATTATCTCTTCGGCCACCAATAATCCCGCCGGTGCGGTATTTGGGCCGGTTATTGTTTTGATGGTCATGATGTACCTCATCTGGCGCATAGTGATGTACGTGTCCGCGTGGACCGCCACCACTGAGGAGGCCCTTGCTCTGGAGGAGCCAGCTGTTCCTGAACCCGCGGTGATTCGCGTGCGTCAGGAGATCTCTGAAGGGCCATCCGCAGGCACCACCTTCGGTATTGGTGCAGCAATTGGTGCAGTGACAACAGGGGCTGTGGCCCTTTGGCGCCGGAAGTAAGAAACTTGCACACACCGGTGCACAGGAAATTGGCACTGGCGTGCGATATATTGCCTGTTGATTGGCAGGTGTCCGCGCTATAGTTGGGGGCATGAGCCACAGCTACGCGCCTGATCTGTACAAGCATATGAAGCTTGACAGCAATGATGAATCTGCAGCCTTAGGAATTTTATTAGCTGCACGTGATGCCGATTTTGAAAGTCACGGGGTTACGGCCAATGACCCACGTCGTAAGGAAATCCAGCTGTGCTACGCAATCTTGTCTAAGCCAGAAGTGCGCAAGCACTATGATGACGCGATCACTGCGGGACGCCGCATCACATGGCCAGAAATTGAGCACCTAGCTAATTTTGGAATCTGGCCGGACCCCGCGACTCGCGTGAATCCGGCTGCGCCGCAGCCTCAGACGCGCGGCTGGTCCAGCCCGCAAGGCGTGCCGCAGCAGGGACCGCAACGCCAGGCCCCGCAGAACTTCGCTCCGCAAAACTTTGCTCCACAACCGCAGCCTCAGCAGCAGCCACAGTTTAACCAGCAGCCCAACCAGGCGCCTTATGCGCAGCCACAGAGCGCGCAAAGTCCCTATGCACAGCCTTTTAATCCTTATCAGCAGAAGGACTATCAGCATCAGCAGATGGTGCCGCAGCCACAGCAAGCACCGGCTTTTCAACATGATCCTGCGGTAGCGCAGCGGCCATCGTCCGGAGCCCGCATTGGTATGGCGCTCATGGACTGGATCATCATTGGTGCTATTCCCACAGTCATGGTGGCTAATGAATCCATTTTTGGGGCTCTCATCGCGGGCATCATCGCGGTATTGCTGTTCGTGGGAACCGAGGTCACCTGGGGCGGCTCACCGGCGAAGCTGATGCTCGGTTACCGCGTGCGTGATGTCAATACTCACGAAAAGCTCAGTTGGAAGCAGTCACTGAAACGTCAGTGGTTTAGGTCCATCCTGATTGTCCCGGGGTTTGGACAAACTGTCGGTTTCATTGGTGCGCTGGCAACGAGCTTTACCATTACCCCCGAGAACGGGCTGCGTGGCGCCCACGACCGGATGGCCGACGCAGAAGTAATAAAGAAGCAATAACTGCGAGAACTAGTACTGCAATGCCAGCAACAATCAGCCAAGCCGTGATCGGGGAGTGTTGATTGCTGCTGGTATTTTCTGTCTGTGCTTGAACATCGGAGTCCTCTGGGGATGGGGCGCTCGCGGCGACAGCCGATGCTTCTTCTGCGGTGTCCTCTTCCAATCCGATGCTTTCGAGCTCATCCAAAGATGAAACTCCTTGGCCTGCTGGGACGTCGTAGGCTTCGTTGAGTAGTAGTTGTGCCTGCTCCCATGCACGTGGCCCGTGGTCAACGGTGGTATCGAGAATAACAGCCATGAGCCTGCGGCCATCCCGATCGAGTGCGCCAACAAAAGTATGGTGCGCGTCATCGGTATAGCCGGTCTTGCCACCAATTCCATCTGGGTCATTCATAAAAAGGCTATTGTCATTCCACAGCTCGTAGCCTTCGAGATCGCCATAACCAGGAAACTCGACGCTTTCTGTACCCACGAGCCGCGCAAAGGTCGGGTTTTCAAATGCTGCGGTGTACAACAGGGCCATATCTGCCGCGGAGGTAGACATACCCGGGGCATCGAGTCCGGAGTAGCTGGCGGCATGGGTAGAGCGCGCGCCTAAATCTTGGGCGAGCTGATTAATCTTCTTCAGTGTTTCCTCATCGCCGCCGAGCTGCTGTGCCAGCGCATGAGCCGCATCATTGCCGGAAGCCATAACTAGGCCCTGCAGGAGTTGTTCTACGGTGTATCGCCCGCCAGGGCCAATGCCCACTGCGGAACCATCAATCGCTGCGTCCTCATCGGTGCCGATAACCTCTTTATCCAAATCCAGTTCTTCAATCGCAACGAGTGCAATGAGGACTTTCAAGATGGATGCTGGACGGTAGCGCCCGTGCGGATCTTTGGTCGCGACAACTTCACCGGTATCCAGATCAGAAACAGCCCACGATGCTGCGCGCACATCATCATCTACGTTGAAACCCTCAGGTGCCTGAATGCCACAGTTGTTGCTTGGTACCTCAGGCAGGGGAGCGGGCGATTCCTGCCCTGGGGCTAAAACCTCCGATGTAGTTACTGGCTCCGGAGGCAGGAGTGCCTGCGGGCACTGATCCGTATTCGGGGCAGCTTCGCGCGTAGAAGATACTTCGGCATCCTCTGAATTTGGATCATCATCGACGCCATCGCGGACATCATCAAACAGGTCCACCACATCGGTATCAGTGATATCGGTGGGCTCGGAGTCCTGCGCGAAAGCGGGAGCAGAAAAGGACAGCGGAGCCACAGTGAGTGAGGTGATCACCATGGCGGAAACTACTCTGCGGCTGAGGGTGAGCTTAGAGTTACTGGAAAAGGCATTCATTGTGTGAAATATCTTAGGGTGCGGTTTACTATGGCTGGCATGTATGACGCGCCTTTAATCAGCCCTGAAAACAAAGACTCCAATTCCGAGATCTACGCAAGCCTCCCAAAAATTGAGCTAGCTGCTGCCGTTGAGCCAGCGCAAGACATTGCTAAAGCATTTACTGAGACCTTGGATGCACTGGAATCCGAGAATGTGATTTATGCCGAAATTCGCCTCAATCCAGCTGATTTCGCTGAAGCTTTAGGCGATGGCACCGTGGTGGACCTACTCGCGAATGCCAAGACCGCCATTGATGACCACAAGGTGGACGCGCGCATCATCCTTGAAACCACCACGGATGCAGATAACGTATCCGAACTCGCTGAGTTCGCCATCCATAGCGATGACATCGCTGGCTACGCCCTCATCGGAAATGACATTCCGGCCCATCATGAAACTCTGCGCAAGCTGAATGAGAACTTTGTGCCCGTAGTCGTGGAAGGTGACTTCCAGGCAATTGAAGCAGGCGTGAAAGCCGGAGCCACTCGCATCAACGCCGGCATTGATATCATCGATGATTTCTCTGCAACGGTGGAAGGTATTCAACCAGGCGTGGTAACTGGGTGGATTCGTGATCGTCACATCACCGTGGAGCTGCAACCTGATGATGATGTGGCCAATGGCGACGCCGATACCCTGGCTGATCACCCTTTGCCACTGCTACAACAGCTTGGATTTACGTGTGCGGTGGGAGCGGCATCGTTGACCGATCAATTCACTTCTTTGAATGAGAACATGGGATATGGCCTGGAAGAGTTCTTTGAGCTAACCGTTGCAGCTATTCAAAACAGCTTCAGCGACCAAGAACACCGCCAGCACATCATTGAAACCATCATCTTGCCGGCTTATGAAGAATTCTCTTCCACTGAGTTCGCGGAGGATGCAGCTGCCCGTGAAGCAGCTGAAGCCGACCACGATGATGAAGATGACACCGAATAGAAAGTATTAAAACTATGGCGTCGCAACAGAAAGGCACCGAACGTAAATCTCGTGCCAAGGTTCTGGCAGGACTAGCTGCTGTGGGACTCCTCGGCGCAGGTTTAGGCGTTTTCATGAAGAAACGTCAGCCGCTCGTTGCGCAGGTGTCTGATGAGTTGCGAACGCCATTTTTAAACTTTCCCCAAACCCTGGTTCCACAATCAATTGTTGGCCCGCTCATGGGCATGGGTGCCAAGATGGATATCGTCCGTCCACCTGAGCATGACGCGGACATCTCCGTTATTGAGGGCATTAGCCCTGATGATGGCCATCCGTTTAGTGCGCGCCAGATTGAGCCGAAAAGGAAATTAGACGGTCCAGTACCTGCCATGGTGTGGATTCACGGAGGTGGGCACCTGCTGGGTACTCCTGGTCTTTATGACCCGCAGAATGCGCAGGTTGCAGATGAACTGGGCATGAAAGTATTTGCCGTGTCATATCGCAAGGCTTCAGAAGCGCCTTTTCCTGCGGACGTCGATGATTGCTTTGCCGCGCTGCGCTGGGTGCAGGATAACGCCGAGGGCTTAGGCATCGACCCGGAACGTATTGCAGTATGCGGTGATAGCGCAGGTGGTGGCTTGGCAGCAAGCGTGGTGCAGCGCGCGATTGGTGAGCAGCACCCGGTGGCATTCCAGGGCCTGGTATATCCGATGCTGGATCACCGAACTGGTACAGAAGCTGAACCGAAGAAGAATATTCCAACGGCCCGCGGGCAATTTGTGTGGACCCCGAATTTCAACGCTGCCGCGTGGAATCTTTACCTGGGAGCAGACCACCTTGAAGCTGAGCTCCCAGACTATGCCTCACCGTTATTTCGCGAAGATGTCTCCACCATGCCACCGACGTGGATTGGTATTGGTGACCTGGACCTATTTTATGATGAGGCGCGAGAATTCGCTGACAACCTGGAAGGCGCAGGCGTTGAGGTGAGCGTTGATGTCTATGAAGGGGCTTATCACGGCTTCAACCATCTTGTGCCAAAAGCACAAGCGTCTGCGAAGCTGTCCGATGACCTTATCGCCGCGATGGCGAATGCCTTGAGAATTTAGTCCTCACAACATAATGCCCTGATGATAGCCATGAAAATGGCTTTCATCAGGGCATTCCTGTGTGTTTCTTTTAGCCGCTGCGGTTACTCGCGCGAGTAACCGCAGTTAGAACTTGGAGAAACGCTTAGTAAGCATCTCTTCCAGGCCCTTCCACGCCTCAGCGTGGTCATTGTATGGCTTGGAAGGGACATAACCTGCGGTCTCCGTGGAACCGAGCATGTAGCCCAGGTAGTCCTGGAAGCGTGGGTTTGCGAGCATGAATGAGTTGATCGAGTCATCCCCAGCCCAGTCCGCGGCATCCGCGCAGACTTCGTAGCAACGGCTCATCTGGTCAGTATCTACTGAATCCGGGCCAGTGGTGATGTCACGAACGATACCGTTGAAGGTGTACTGGTTATCTGGGTGCACGCTGAATTCCAGCTCGCCCGCCATTGCTGCGGTCACCAGGTCTTCCCAGGTAGATACACGCGCGAGATCGTGGTCATCATTTTCCATGATCCAACGCATCAGCTGCTTGGAAGTTGGGAAGGTGAAGATTTCGCCCCACTTGCCCAAGAACACTGGTGAGCTGCCCAGGTAGGTGCGCAGGGTGTAGACGGACTTGGAATCGACGGTGATCTTCACCGGGTCGATACCAGCGGCAGCCCAGGGGGAACCGTCATAAGGATCGGCAGCTTCTTTTTGTTCCTTGCGCTGCTCTTCGAGCTTCTTGCGCTTTTCTTCTGCAGCTTGATTAGCCGCAGAAATCTTCGACGCTGCCTCAGTGACCTTCTTTTCATCGAGCTCGGTGGAAGAAACAATGCGGGCCTGCTCATCCAAGTCCTCGATAACGCCCTTCCAGTTATTGAGGACAACACGGCCAATAGCGGTCCATTCTTTCAAGCCTTGCTCACCGGAGAAATGGTCAAGGCCGCGGGAAGCATTACGCAAGATAGAGTGGCTGGCGAAGAAGATGGTGGTGTGCTGGGCACCTGTGACAGAAGAGATAACTTCGGCCATCTCAAAATTACGAGCTACCGCCGAAACATTCTCATGGCTAGGGCGACCAGCGAGGAATTCTGGCACGGCGATGAGGTCATAGATATCGCGCTTATCGGGGCTGACGCGGTTGGCTGGTCCCTTATTGAAGGCTTCCCACTCTGGGTGATCACTGAGATCATGGCGCTTTCCTGACTCAATGAAGGTCAGAAGCTCTGCCTCGGTGCGGAAACCAAGGATAGAATCATCATCTCCCAACAAGGCCTGCCAATCAGTACCTTGCTGGCGCCACTTTGGCGCCCACAGGGTATAGAAATCGCCTTCAGTTAAAGAAACTTTAATCGGAACAATCGCGCGTGAGCTCATGGCCAACGATTCTACCCAAACGCTATGCTGTCGGACGCCAGAAGCCCTTGAATTCCATTCCCATGTTGCTGGTTCGTAGCGGATTAACCTGAACAGGATCGCCTGCTTCTACTATTTGGCCATCGCCCGCGTACATTGCCACGTGGCCGTCCCAGACCACTAGATCGCCTTTGACCAACTGATCTGCAGATACTTGTTGACCCACGGTTTGTTGCTCAGCCAAACGAGGAAGCTCCACGCCGGCCTCGCGATAGGCGTATTGCGTCAGCCCTGAACAATCGAAGCCTTGTGGAGATGTACCACCCCATACGTAGGGGGTACCAACCATGGACAATGCGGTATCGACTGCCTTTTCTCCGGCCGCTGAAGCTTCACCGGAATCTTCAATATCTCCTGCACCCGAACTTCCTGAGTCCACGCTGCTTCCCGTACCGCCTCCGGTACTGCTACCAGCACCTCCACCAGCGCCGCTACCCGGGCTTGCTCCAGTCGCTGGAGCAGATCCAGAGCTGGTTGAGTCCGAGGTTATACTGAGTGAAGACTCCGCAAGACCACGCACATTGCCCAATTGCGTGCTTACTTCCTTCGCACCAGGAATATGTGTGCCAGCCTGTTGGGAAACGGCTTGGAGTGTTTCCAAATCATCCAGGCCAGCACTGACTGCTGAAACCACAGGACGTGCAGCTATCTCTGTTAGGGGATTCGCAATGCCTAAGAGTTCACCGGCAAGCTCAGTGCAGCGGAAGGCAGCTCGGGCAAGATACTCCCACACCAATGCCTTCAGTGCTGCTTGGGAAGATGCCCTGGTAGCTGGGTGCGGAAGTAAGGAGGCCGCTGCCAGCGGTGCCGCCATGGTGAGAAACTCTGCACCCAACTTGATTAAATCGAAACCACAAGCGGAGATGCGTCCGCTGGCTTCTTGCGCCACTGTGAAGATGGTGGATTGATCTGCTTCAAAAATGCCAACAGCATCTAGTATCTTGCTTGGATCGGCACCCGCAGTCTGTGCGAGCGGCGCTAGAGCAGCCATATCGGGTGCATTCACCAGCTGCAATTGCGGGATTTGCGGTGGTGACATTTGAGAGAGCCTATTTAGGGTTTCAGTTAGAAGAAACATCGCTAAACCACCCGAAATTCATGAAAGGCTGATGCCGCGGAGCCATCTTGTGCCTCCGCGGCATCAGCCATAGCGAAACTCGCATCTGCAATGTGGTTCGTGTCAGCGTGAAGCTGCTCAGCGCGGGTGGTTAAATTGGTGATTGCTGCGGTGAGAGTGGTGATGAAGTCTGTAATCGTGGCATCGGTAGGTAATGCCTGTTCTGCCGGCGGAGAAAATTGCGATGCCTGCGAAAGATCCTTTGCCAACACACGCGTGTATTCGGGATCAATGACAAAAGTGCTCAAAGGTTTCATACCTAGGTAAGACTGCGCAAATATAAGAATGGTTCCCCATCATTTACGATGTAGCTTATGGACATCCACGTAGTAGACCACCCACTCGCATCCTCCCGACTGACCCTCATGCGCGATGAGCGCAGCGATAATGCCGCTTTCCGCGCAGCTCTTGCTGACTTGGGCGCGATGCTGGTGTACGAAGCATCCCGTGACCTGCCAGTTGAGCACTTTGATTGCAAGACCCCAGTTGCTATCGCTGATGGCACCCGCCTTTTGGATCCACCAATCATCGTTCCGATTATCCGTGCGGGTCTGGGCATGATTGACCCAGCGTTGTCGATGATTCCTGATGCACAGGTTGGTTTCATCGGTATGGCGCGCAATGAAGAAACCCATGAACCAGTTCCTTATCTGGAAGCGCTGCCTGAAGATCTCACCGGACGCACCGTATTCTTGGTAGACCCTATGTTGGCAACCGGTGGCTCTTTGCTGCATGCACTGAAGCTGTTGGTAGATCGTGGTGCTACTGACATCGTTGCCGTGTGCTTGATTTCTGCACAGCCAGGCGTTGACGCACTGGCTGAGTCTGGCTACCCAGTCCGTTTGGTCACCGCCTGCATTGACCCTGAACTCGATGAAAATGCCTACATCGTGCCTGGCTTGGGCGATGCCGGTGACCGTCTCTACGGCCCACGCAACATAGAGCTCTAATTGGTCTAAACCACCAGCGTAGTGGGGTAGAAACGTGGAAAGTTTCCCGCCGCTGGGTTAAGCTCACAGGCGTCAATGATTCGGGGGATTCATTGGCGTCTTAGTTTTCTAATTTCGATTGCGCTTGCTTAAACAACAAATACGGGCAAGCAATACGGCAAACCTTGGGGGTGAGGTCTGTGGCCGTGAGTGTTGAACGCCTGCTGTGGGCTAGTTATGGATTCACGTTCTCGCAAAACTTGAAAGAGATTCGCCGCCGTCGTGCGGTCACGCAGCAAGCGTTGGCGGAAATCGCTGGGATGTCGCGGACTCAAATCTGCAATCTAGAACGCAATGAGAATAATTCCGGAACCAGCGCCGATCCAGCTTTATCGACGGTGTACAAGTTGGCGTTGGCCTTGGAAGTCCCGCCATCTCTGCTGCTACCGGAGTCGGGGCAGGTTGTGGCCTCAATCTGTACCACCCCACGTACGCGCACGGCTTTGATGAGAATCAAAAAGAAGCAGTCAGCGGAAGCTGCACGTACCACCGCGGCCAGCATCTATATCGATGGTGAACCACCACAGGATGGCATAGGGGAGGGCACCGCAATGTTGCCTGGGGAAGCGAACATGGACGTTTCTGTAGGCGGGGTCGGTTTGAGTGAGGTCGAAGAACCGTTGATTATGACGATTGAGGATCTTGCGCCATTTCCGCGAGATTACACCGAAAGTAAACGCCGAGAGGCGAAACGGGAGCGTGCTAAGAAACCATCGAAGCCGGCCTAGTAGAGCTATTTAATGAAGCCTGAGTGGTCTTTTATTCTCTTAAATCCACAGGCTAGCCTAATTACTTCGAGACTCGATTTATGAACAGCACGGTCTAGTTGTAGAATTGCGCCCAGAAGAAAACTTCTTCTGCGCACCACACATTGGGTACGCCGTGAGTATCAAGGAGAGTCTGAATATGACGCAGCCGACTATTTCGGAATTCGTCAATGACTGGTTTGACACTCACCGCGCAGAAGTCATTGGCTGGCGCCGGCACATTCACAGTCACCCAGAGCCATCCAACCAGGAATTTGAAACTACCAATTACCTCGCCAAGATTCTGAGCGAATATGACTTAGAGGCACAGCGTTTCCCGGAAACCGGCCTCATGGTGGACATTGGTCCAGATACTGAAGAAGGACGTATTGCGTTCCGTGCGGATATTGATGCGCTGCCAGTTCAAGAAGTAACCGGGTTAGAGTTCAGCTCTGAGACCCCAGGTGTATCGCATTCCTGCGGGCATGATGTTCACACCACCATCTCGCTGGGCTTGGCGTGCGCGGTGGCGGACTATCACCGTGAATTCCCACTCGATTTTGGTGTGCGCGTGATTTTCCAACCAGCAGAAGAAGTCTGGGTTGGCGGTGCCACTGATGTCATCGAATGGGGCGCACTCGAAGGTGTCCACTCTATCTACGCTGTGCACGTGGAACCCAAGCTGCGCGTGGGGCGCATCGGTCTGCGGGCTGGCGCAATTACTTCTGCGACTGATGTCATTGAGCTGGATATTAAAGGTCCCGGCGGCCATACCTCCCGCCCGCATCTTTCCGCTGATGTAGTCTACGCGATGGCTAAGGTCGTGACCGAATTACCCGCGCTGCTTTCGCGCCGGGTGGACCCACGAACTGGCACGGTCTTGGTTTTCGGCACCATTAATTCTGGCTACGCACCCAATGCAATGCCGCAGACCGGCTCCATCTCTGGCACACTGCGCACTGCTGATATTGGGATCTGGCGGGAAATTTCCACGCTCTTTTCCGAACTCGTGGACCAGGTATTGGCACCGACCGGCGTGACCCATGAGCTGACCTATCACCGCGGCGTGCCACCTGTTCTCAATGATGATGTGGCGACGGCGCTGATTGCATCGGCAGCCAAAGCTATTGACCCGCAATCTATCGTCCAAGCACCGCAATCTTCCGGTGGCGAGGACTTCTCCTGGTATCTCGAGCACGTGCCGGGCTCCATGGTGCGCCTGGGCTGCTGGTCCGGTGATGGTGACATGCACGATCTGCACCAGGGTGATTTGTTGGTGGATGAACGCGCGCTGGGCGTGGGCATCAAACTCTTTGGCTCAGTCATCAACCAATTCGCCTCAAATGTTGAACTCAACACGCGCTAAAGCTGCAAAGCTATAACAGCCATCACACCCAGGACTACCTGGCTAAGAACTTTCGGCCTTTAACAGTTAGACTTTAAGGGAATAAAATTCCCATGACTTTTAAAGGAGTCGGTTGCAGCATGTCTGAGCACCAAAAGCGCATTGTTATTATCGGCGGTGGCCCTGGTGGCTACGAGGCCGCGCAGGCCGGCGCGAAGTACGGCGCGGATATTACCGTTATTGAAGACCAGGGCATGGGCGGTGCCAGCATCCTGCTTGACTGTGTTCCATCGAAGTCCTTCATCGCTGGTGCGAACATTAAGACCGACCTTCGCCGTGCCGATGACATGGGCCTGAACGAAGGCATCGGCAAAACTGAGCTAGCGCTGCAGGCCCTCAATGAGCGTGTGACCTCGCTGGCTAACCGTCAGTCTGATGACGTTCGCGCACGCACAGAAGAACTCGGCGTTCGTATTATTAATGGCCGCGGCCGCTTTGATAAAGATCAGACCCCAGCTATGGCTGGTGGGCACAAAGTGACTGTGACCCACAATGAGGACGGTCGCGAGGAAATCCTTGATGCTGATCTGGTTCTTATCGCTACCGGCGCCACCCCACGCGTCTTGCCGGGTGCAAAGCCAGATGGTGAGCGCATTTTGAACTGGCAGCAGGTCTATGACATTACTGAACTGCCTGAGCACCTCATCGTTGTCGGTTCCGGTGTCACCGGTGCTGAGTTCGTTTCTGCTTTCGCGGAGTTGGGTGTCAAGGTCACCATGGTGGCGTCTCGCGACCGCATTCTGCCTCATGATGACGCTGATGCCGCTGACGTGTTGGAGACCGTTCTGGCTGAGCGCGGCGTGGAATTGGAAAAGAACTGCCGCGTTGACACCGTGACCCGCACTGAGGACGGCGGCGTCAAGGTAAAGACGACCGATGGTCGTGAAATCTTTGGCTCCCACGCATTGATGTCTATTGGCTCGGTTCCTTCTACCGCTGACCTTGGCCTGGAAAATGTTGGCGTGGAAACCGCTCCTTCTGGACACATCAAGGTTGACCGCGTGTCCCGCACTAATGTCTCTGGCATCTACGCTGCTGGTGACTGTTCTGACTTGTTCCCACTCGCTTCTGTTGCTGCGATGCAGGGCCGTATCGCGATGTACCACTCTTTGGGTGAGGGCGTATCCCCACTGCGTTTGAAGACTGTTGCCACCGCCGTGTTCACTCGTCCTGAGATTGCTGCCGTTGGCTTTACTCAGAAGGAAATCGAGGCAGGTGAGGTTGCTGCGCGCACCATCATGATGCCGCTGGCTACCAACCCTCGTGCGAAGATGCGCTCTTTGCGCCACGGTTTTGTGAAGCTGTTCTGCCGTGCAACTTCCGGCCGCGTCATCGGTGGCGTCATTGTTGCACCAACCGCATCTGAGCTCATCCTGCCTGTTGCCGTCGCCGTGACCAACCAGCTCACCGTGAATCAGCTTGCTGACTCCATGGCCGTGTACCCATCCCTGTCCGGCACCATCACCGAGGCCGCCCGCCGCCTAGTCGCCCACGACGACTTGGAGTAAATCCACAGCCCATTGCTGATACGCAAGCCGCAGCCCCGCGCCAAGGACGCAATGTTCCAAGCGTGGGGCTGCGGCATTTGTTATAAAAAGTCGAAAACCCCAACGCGCACTTTCAAAGGGGGAAATAGTGCACGTTGGGGCTTTCTGGGCTGCCACCCGTACTTTCGACCCCGCCAGGTCGAAAGCTATTAAGTGCACGCGGCCAGAGTCACCATCAACCGGGGAAGAGACCACACACCAACCGGAATCTCTAGCCGCGCACCAATGAATCATCTCAAACCCACCAGACAACGCCGCCCGGCTTATAGCTCAAATGTTCTAAATCTACTCCGTTAGTCCAACCTGATCGGCTGCGTATTCTGCTTCAGCGTCGGTGTATTTTTCGCTGTTAGTTAGGTGGCGGATGAGTTCATCGCGTGTGGGATCTTGTGAGAGTTGGATTACCCGAGCTTCGAGTACTGCCTGTGTCTCCCAGGTATCTTCTGGAAGTTGAGAAAAGCCATAGTCTAATTCTTCTCTATTAAACCCTTCCCCTGAGACCATGAAATTCAAGTAGTACTTTGATATCGGGGAGTAAGTCTCCAAGTTGCTCTTGACAAACTCAGCAGCTTCTTTATTCCAGTCAGCTTCAGCATTCTCCACTGCGTAGAATGCTTCATCTTCGCTAAAACCGGTATTGCCGCCAATCCAGCTGATCGAGCTGTAGTAGGTAAGCCATGAGAACAAGTTAGTCTTAGATATTCCTTCGCTTCCATCAATAGATTTCTGTGCAGACTCTAAAGCCTCGGCATGCCAATCAATATCAGAGCTATCGAGGACAAGCTCCGCGTCTGCTTCTGACAGATTCTTGCGTTTTATGAGCCAGTCTTTGATGAGTCTGTATGAGTATGCGCCATTATCGACGCGGTCCTTTGCTTCCGCTATCGCGTCTTTTAAGTGCGAAGGGATGTTTTCGCTTGGTTCATTGGTATCCGGAGCTTGTGGTGCCTCCGTCGCCTCTGGAGACTCAGCGGAAGTAGGTACCTCGGTGCTGGTTGGCTTTGCTTCGCTGGTTGGTTCAGGCTTTGGGGCCTTCGAGGCCGAGGTTTCAACAGCAGGAGCTTCAGAAGTCGTTGGGGCAGGAGTGTGCTCGGATGGGGCAACAGGGGTGGTGCTGACTTCTGTGTTGACGGGGATTGAGCTTTCAAAATTGTCACATGCGACAAGCAAAGGGGCGCCGACTGTGATGACAGCAAGCATTGAAAGAGTGGACTTCTTCAGTCCCAAGAAGCGGCCGTTTGTAGAGGAACGACCTGCGCCGTTGGATGGATCAGGCACAGAAGCTTTCATCGGTATTCCTTTATGAATGAAGTTAGAAATAGGGGAGGCCCAACTACACTGTTGTTGGGCCAAATTAAATATTACCGGTGGGCATACGTGCATACTTATTGAATTCAAGTGATTGACGTCTCAACTAAATATGCGGCGTATTTCGTGGCGTTGAGTTGGATTGGGGGATTAAAGGCCGACTGCAGAAACTGCTTGCTGGGCTTGTTCTTGGGGGAATTTATCGGCGTAATCCGAGGTGAGCTGGTTGAGCAGTTCGGCACCGGACATTGGGCTAAATTCCAGGTAGCTTTCGGCAGCTTCGATTGCTTCGGCGTTCCAGTCGGCATCCACTGAGTCGACTGCGTACTGTGCCTGTTCAGCGGTGTACTTATCGGCGTGCTCAGCGGTGAGCTGGTCGTAGAGACCTTGGTACGAGAAGGACGAGAAGTCGAGGTAGCTTTCAGCTGCTTCGAGTGCTTCTGCATTCCAGTCAGCGTCAACATTGTCGACCGCGTACTGAGCTGCCTCAGCCGGGTATTGGTCAGCGTATTCAGACGTCAGTTGGTCGTAGAGGCCCTGGTAGAAGAAAGAGCTGAAGTTCAAGTAGCTTTCCGCCGAGCGCAATGCGTTTTTGAACTCGGTGGAGACATTGTCATCCGCAGCAGGGACATCGGCAGGTGCGGCATCATTGGCTGCGGGGACAGCATCGGCTTCTGCTTCGGCGACGAAGTTTGCGCTGTCATTGGAATCGGCGGTGGTGGCGGAGTCATCATCATTGCCACCGGTGAACGCGCTGGCGATGACAATAACTGCGACGGCACCAACACCCCACTTTAGGAAACCGCGCTTTTTCTTCTTCTGTGGTTTCTCATTCTGACCCGCCTGGAACTCAGCGTAGCTCTGGGTATCAGTGCCAGGTGCTGGTTGCTGGGGCTGTTGCGGGGACTGTGGGGCGTTGCCGTAGGGGCTGGACATAGTCGCTATTCCTTTATGAGTGATGGGGAAGGGGGATGAAATGTCCAAGAGCAGTTTTAGGGGCTGCTTGCTTGGTACTTCCTCATCATGTCAAGGCAACCGGACACGGCATGAGTTTTAGCTAGAATGCTTGTACTAACTTTTCGAAAACGTCCAGCTCAATATGGGTGCACGTGTTCTAAGAAACGCCAATCTGGCGCATTCCATAGTCGGCTTGTTCTTCGGTGAAACCAGCAACATTTTCGGAGGTCAACGTATCGTGCAATTTCTCGGCCGTATTAACATTATGCAGGCTCCAGTAGCTTTCTGCGGCTTCTACTGCCTCTTCATTCCAATCCACGTCCACAGTATCTAGGGCATGCTCAGCCTGATCTTGGGGGAAAGCTTCACCCGACGGGGACGTTAGCTGGCGCATCATTCCGAGCTCGGAGAGGTGTCCGTGGCGCACGTAGCTTTCCAGTGCTTCTACTGCTTCTGCATTCCAATCGGCGTCGACGTTGTCCATTGCGTATTGGACCGCGCCGTCAGAAAACCGTGGCTCGAAATCATCGGAGAGCCGTTCTTCTAGCTTCGCATAGGAATAGTGGGTGTATTCCAGCTGCTTCTGGGCATATTCCAGGGCTTCCTCATTATTGGAGCTAGTAGGGGTAAAAGTATCTGAATCTGAATCGGAACCAAGATCCAGTGAGGTGAGCGTGATGCCGCTGCCCACCAGGAGGAGCAGTACTGCGGCAATAATGGCAGGCCAGCCAAACTTGCCAGATTTGCGCTCTTTGGGCGGTTCCGTGGGCTTCTGGGAAGCGAAGACCCGGTTTTGCTTGAGAGATTCCTTGTACTCGGGATAGCTCTGCGTTGGGTAGCCCTGGGTCGGATAGTCATTGTCATGGCTTGGGTAGTATCCGCCATCATGCCCTGATGGGTAAGCGCCATAGTCATGAGAATTGGGCGTGGGCATAAAAGGCTCCTCGGAATTCGCGGCAGTGTCAAGGGATCACAAGCTGAAAGTTTCTTATGCACGAAGTCTACTGAACCAGGCTGGGAAATAAATACTGGTGGGGAATTTTCCGCCCAAAGTTGCGGAAAAGAATTGTGATGCTTACTCGAGCCCCAAGGTGTCCATTGCATGTTGGACCTGCTCATCACTGAAGTCCATTTCGAGTACTAAACGGATTTGGTCAGGGGCATCGGTTCCGAGCGCAATTAAGTTTTCTGCCCGTTCAACTGCTTCAGCATGCCAATCAGCATTGAGATTATCCAGGGCAAACGCAGTTTGTTCCTCGGTGAACTTCAGTGAGTAATGGAGTTTGTACTTGATATCTTCTTCGGAGTAGGCAGCTTCTTCAATTAATTGCTCGGCGGTGGCGAGTGCTTCTGCGTTCCAGTCGGCCGCCACATTATTCATCGCGTGTCTGATGGCGCCATTGGTGAACTCTGGGGTGTCGTGGTCCCGCAAGAGCGTTTCGAGTTCTACTTCAGAGACATTCTCTGTATCAACATGGTCTTGTGCGAGTATCAAAGCATCATCACGGGTGGAACGAGTTTCCAACCACGTGGGCAACGTCCAATCAGTTGGAAAGTAAGCATAAGGGTTGAGCGGAAGAAACCTTGGCTGCACAGGTTCATCATCCGGCATGATTCCAGCAGAAAATGCATAAACCAAAAGAATTATGCCGTTGATGGTGCCGTAGACCAGAGTGAAAAGTCCGGTGGCCAGGGCAAAAGCACGAGTATTCTCACTTATCTTTGGCAGCTTTGAACGGTCAACGGTCACGAGTGCAGGGGGAGGCTTTTGAGCTTCGATGTCTGGAGCTTCATCATGTAGAGTTTCCGCATCCGGGGTGGCTTCGACGGAGGTGAGTTCTTTAGCCGCGGGGATGTGGGCGAGGTAGTCGGTATAAGAGATGGTGCCGTCATCATCGCCTTCAGGCGTGCGTGAAGTGCTTGGCATGAAGTCCCCCTCCGACGTATCGCCAACTCATTGCGCCAAATGCTGAGCGCTTGAGATCGGAGTCTAGGCGAGGAAGGCCGGGGTGGCACTAAGCAAAATCGAAGGGAGTTTCTGAGGTGGAGTTGAGATTGATAGCATGCTCGCGCCCTGCCTGCGGGAATGCGCGCTGGGGGCAGGCTTCGCGCGGGCAGATGGTGCAGCCAGGGCCAATTGGAGTGGACGAACTGGGGGAGAGGTTTAGCGCATCGGAATAGATGAGCTTGTCGGCTTGGGAGATATTGCAGCCCAACCCCACGGCGAATTCCTTGCGGGGAGTGCCAAAAGACTTCACTTGGCCCTGGACGTGGCGGGCGATCCACAAATAGGTGTGACCATCGGGCATGGTGGCAACCTGACGAGTGATGCGGTTAGGGGTTTCAAAAGCACGGTGGATGGCCCACAGCGGGCAGGAGCCGCCGGTGCGTGAGAAGTGAAAAGACGTGGCTGATTGCCGTTTGGAAATATTGCCGGCACGGTCAGTTCGGATAAACACGAAGGGCACACCGCGCGCGCCGGGACGCTGCAACGTGGTCAAACGCTGCGCGGTGGTCTCAAAACCGGTACCAAAGATGGCGGCCATTCGGTCAATGTCATAACGAGTATTCTCAGCTGTTTCGAGAAAATCCGTATAGGGCAGCGTGACCGCCGCAGCGAAATATTGTGCCAGTCCATAGCGTGCGGTTTGGCGGGCGAGGCCCTCCGGAAGCTCATGGACCAAGTTATCTAGCACCTCAGGGTAGGCGAGAAGGCAATATTGCATGGCGAGCTGGAAGGTCAGCTGGGCATCCGAAAGCCCGGCGCGCAACGATAACTCCCGCGAGGCGGGCTCAAACACGCGGCGCTCGGTTTGATTGGCGCGACCGAAACGGGTGTGGACATCAAAGTCACGGTCCAAGAGATTGGCCAGGTGATTAAGCCGCAAGATTTTATCGCCCAAACGATGGGAGAGTTCTTCCGCCAGCACATCTAAGTCATGGATGTAGTTATGCGATTCGAAGAAATAGGTTTGAACCAGCTCCTGCGGCGACGGGGTGGCTTCTTCTGGACTGGCCCGCGCAACGGAAACCAGCTTTGGCATAAGCTCCGGGAAGCGGGAGGCTAAATCATGCAAAGTGTCATCTTCGGCGCTGGGAAAGAGCGAGCGCAGCTCATTGACTACGCGCAGGTCGCGGTCGGTGGAGAAGTAAGTGGTGTCCACATTGAAAGCTTGCGAGATCTGCATGAGCACTGTGACCGTGAGTGGGCGCTGGTCATTTTCCAGCTGGTTGAGGTAGCTCGTGGAAAGGTTGAGCTGCTTGGCCATCTCCACCTGAGTCAGGCCATGGCTCTTGCGTAATGAGTGGATTCTTGCCCCCGCGAAGTGTTTGCTCATGATTTGCCTTTCCGTAAAACCCTAGACTAGCTGCGGGTTATGCAAGTTTTGCTAATTTTACTAATCTGCGCCACATTTTTACACAAATTCTACCTATGGCGCAACGCATGAAATCTTACCTAGTGTGATGTGTAACGCAACTAGTCGTGAATGGTTCTAGAAAGGGCTATACGGAAAAGACATGATTGAGCATTCAGTACGTACCCATAAGTCCGCGGAGGACTTCCCGCTTGAAGAGCACCTGGCATATAAGATTGCCCAGGTTGCAGCGGATCCGGTTGAGCTTGGTCAAGAGATCAAGGACATGATCATCAACCGCATCATTGACAATGCATCGGTAGCTGTAGCGTCCGTGATTCGCCGCCCGGTGACCTCTGCTCGCGTGATTGCGCAAGGCCACGGTGTGGATGAAGGTGGCGCAACCATCTTCGGTGTGGATGGCAACTACTCCGCTGAGTGGGCAGCGCTGGCTAATGGCACCGCGGTGCGTGAACTGGACTTCCACGACACCTTCTTGGCCGCGGAATACTCCCACCCAGGCGATAATATCCCGCCGATTCTGGCGGTCGCCCAGCACAAGGGCCTGGACGGCAAGGCGCTGCTGCGCGGTATTGCTACCGGCTATGAAATCCAGGTCAACTTGGTGAAGGGTATTTGCCTGCACGAGTGGAAGATTGACCACGTCGCGCACCTCGGCCCATCCGTCGCAGCTGGTCTGGGTACCATGCTGGACTTAGACACCGACACCATCTACCAGGCTATTGGTCAGGCGCTGCACACGACCACCGCAACGCGTCAGTCCCGCAAGGGCTTGATTTCTTCCTGGAAGGCATACGCGCCAGCATTCGCTGGCAAGATGGCGATTGAAGCAGTCGACCGCGCTATGCGTGGTGAGGGCGCACCTGCACCAATCTGGGAAGGTGAAGACGGCTTCATCGCGTGGATGCTGCATTCCCCAGAGCGTACCTACACCGTTCCATTGCCAGCAGCGGGCGAAGAAAAGCGTGCCATCCTGGACACCTACACCAAGGAGCACTCAGCGGAATACCAGTCCCAGGCACCGATCGACCTGGCACGCCGCATGAAGTCCACGCTGGAAGAGAAGGGGCTCAACACTGCCGACATTGAGTCAATTGTTCTGCACACCTCGCACCACACCCACTACGTGATTGGTACCGGTGCGAATGATCCGCAGAAGATGGACCCGAATGCATCGCGTGAAACCCTGGACCACTCCATCATGTACATCTTCGCCGTAGCCCTCGAAGACGGCACCTGGCACCACGTGGATTCCTACGCGCCAGAGCGCGCCAACCGCGCAGAGACCGTTGAGCTGTGGCACAAGGTCTCCACAGTGGAGGATGAAGAGTGGACCCGCCGCTACCACTCCCATGACCCGAATGAAAAGGCGTTCGGTGCCAAGGCGGTTATCACGTTCAAGGATGGCACCGTCATCGAAGATGAAATGGCTGTGGCCGATGCTCACCCATTCGGCGCCCGCCCATTCGCGCGCGAGCAGTACATCGCAAAGTTCCGCACGCTAGCCGAGGGCCTCGTATCCCCAGAAGAACAGGACCGCTTCCTGGCTGCTGCGGAAAACGTTGAGAACCTCACCGACCTGCGCGAGCTGAACGTGCGCCTGACCGATGAGGCTTTGGCACAGGCGCCACAAACCCCAGGAGGGATCTTCTAAATGGCTGGACTATTTGGCTCCACCAAAACCAATGCCGAAAAGCGTGCCGAGTTCCGCGCTTCGCTGGAAAGTAACGAACTGACCAAGCTGCCGGGCGCATTCAATCCACTGACCGCACGCCTGATTCAAGATATTGGTGGCTTTGAAGGCGTCTACATCTCCGGTGCTGTGCTCGCCAACGATCTGGGTCTGCCAGATATCGGCCTGACCACCTTGACCGAGGTAGCGCAGCGCGCCGGGCAGATTGCCCGCGTGACCGATTTGCCGGTGCTCGTTGATGCCGATACCGGCTTCGGCGAACCAATGTCCGCCGCGCGTACCATCGCAGCACTTGAGGACGCTGGCCTGGCTGGTTGTCACCTTGAGGACCAAGTCAATCCGAAGCGCTGTGGCCACTTGGATGGCAAGGAAGTTGTACCCAAGGACCTGATGGTGCGACGAATCGCAGCAGCGGTCAATGAGCGTCGTGATGAGAATTTCATCATTTGCGCGCGTACCGATGCCGCTGGAGTCCACAGCATTGAAGATGCCCTTGACCGAGCGAAAGCCTATGCCGATGCTGGTGCGGACATGATCTTTACTGAGGCGCTGTACACCGAAGAAGACTTTGCCAAGTTCCGCGAGGCAGTGGATATTCCGTTGCTGGCGAATATGACAGAATTTGGCAAAACCAAATTGCTCTCGGCCAAGCAGATTCAGGACCTGGGCTATAACGCGGTTATCTGGCCGGTCTCCACCTTCCGCGTGGCGATGGGTGCGACCGAAGAATTCCTCCGCGACATGCATGCCGATGGTCTGCAGTCCGAGGAATGGCTCGAGCGTATGCAGCACCGCTCCAGGCTCTACGAGCTGGTCCGCTACAACGAATACAACGACTTTGACCAGTCAGTATTTACCTACTCCCAGGAATCCTACAAGCCTACTTTTTAAGTAGTTGCCGTTAGGTAGGCACCTTCTTGAAAGGTGCCCCGAGGTCCTAAAACCACTTCAACCGATCAGCGGTTTTAGGACCCACCTTTTACCCAAATTTGGCTGTGATGGCCACTACCTTTCTGTACTCAGGAAATGTGCGCCACTGCGTCAGGAATTTCAAACCCACCCAATCTCAAAGGAGAACACCATGTCTGAAACCCCAGAAATCCGCAAGGGCCTCTACGGCGTTGTCGTTGATGAAACCGCTGTGTCCAAGGTTGTCCCAGAGACCAACTCTTTGACCTACCGTGGTTACCCAGTTCAGGAGCTGGCACGTTACTGCAGCTTCGAGGAAGTTGCCTACCTGTTGTGGAATGGCAAGCTGCCAGGCCAGGAATCCCTCATCCGCTTCTCTGCGCGTGAAAAGGCGTTGCGCCACCTAGACCGCCACCTCATTGACTTGATTCTGGCTATGCCACTGTCTTGCCACCCAATGGACGTACTGCGCACCGCGGTATCCTTCATCGGCGCACAGGATCCAGATGCCTACACCCGCGACTCTGAGCACATCCGTCATTCCGCGCTGGAATTGATGGCAAAGCTGCCAACCATCGTTGCGCTCGACATTCGCCGCCGTCAGGGTAAGGGCTACATCGAGCCATCCCGTAAGAAGGGATTTGCTGAGAACTTCCTCTGGATGGTCTTCGGTGATGAGGAAGGTTCTCCTGCGAACTCCCGTTCCGATATTGAGGCCTTTGATAAGTCCCTCATTCTTTACGCGGAGCACTCCTTCAATGCCTCCACGTTCACTGGTCGCGTGGTGACCTCCACCATGTCGGATACCTACTCCGCAGTGGTCGCTGCTATCGGTGCCCTCAAGGGCCCACTGCACGGTGGTGCAAATGAGGCCGTCATGCACAACATGATTGAGATTGATGACCCATCCAAGGCGGAGGAGTGGGCCAAGGAGAAGCTGGCTAATAAGGATCTGGTCATGGGCTTTGGTCACCGCGTGTACAAGAAGGGTGACTCCCGTGTTCCAACCATGGAGGCAGCTTTCAAGGAATTGGCCGAAGATCACGGTCAGACCAAGTGGGTAGAAATCTATGACATCTTGGCTAAGACCATGGAAGAAAATACCTCCATCAAGATCAAGCCAAACCTGGACTTCCCAGCTGGTCCTGCGTACTACATCCTGGGCTTCCCAATTGAGTTCTTCACACCAATCTTCGTCATGTCGCGTATCACCGGCTGGACCGCGCACATTGTGGAGCAGAATGAGAATAACTCCCTGATTCGTCCACTTTCTGCCTACGTTGGTGAAGAGCAGCGTCCAGTTCCGCCAAAGTCCTTCTAAGGCTCTGAGCGCTTCAGGTTCCCACCCCCAATATGCAGGGTGATTACTAATATACATTCACGTTAATCTTGCAAAGATTTTCGTGCATCTTGCGAAGCTCGCCGCCAGGTCCAGAAAAATGGCCACTAGGCGGCGAGTTTTACGTTGGCAAAGTTCTAATTAACGATTCTTGGCTAATTTTGCACATAACCCGTTTCGAAGAAAAAGTTATGTGAGTTAGCCAGAACACGTATAGTTGTCAGCGTCACCTCTTGTGCGCATAGCGTGCAGGACGATGTACTCATTTCGCCTAAGTCAATATGTCAGCATGCTCGGGACCACCACCCCAGGTCAAGATCGGGAAAGTCCAAGACATCAAATCCTGGTCGTCGCGCATGTTTGCTTATTGTCTCCATGAAAGGACATGCAACCGTGGTAGATTCCGCGCTTCCATCGTTTAAGAAGATTCTCGTCGCCAACCGCGGCGAAATCGCAGTTCGCGCATTCCGCGCCGCATATGAGACCGGTGCAAAAACTGTTGCCATTTATCCCCGTGAGGATAGAAACTCCTTCCACCGTGCATTCGCTGATGAAGCGGTTCGCATTGGTGTGGACGGCCAGCCGGTCAAGTCTTACCTCAATATTGATGAGGTCATTCGTGCGGCAAAGAAGACTGGCGCAGATGCCGTTTACCCCGGCTATGGTTTCCTTTCAGAACGCGCAGAATTGGCTCGCGCATGTGCGGCAGAAGGCATTAAGTTCATCGGACCATCTGCGGATACCCTTGATCTGACCGGCGATAAGGCAGCGGCAGTAGAAGCAGCTACCGCAGCAGGTCTGCCCACTTTGCATGACTCGAAAGCGTCCACCGATGTGGAAGAGCTTTTTGAAGCATCTAAGGACTTTGAATACCCGATGTTCGCTAAGGCGCTTGCCGGCGGCGGCGGTCGTGGTATGCGCTTTATTGAGAATGAAGAAGAATTCAAGGTGCGTGTTGCTGAAGCCTCCCGTGAGGCAGAAGCAGCATTCGGCGACGGCCGTGTTTACCTGGAGACTGCGGTAATCAAGCCGCAGCACATTGAGGTGCAGATTCTGGCTGATGGCCAGGGCAATGTCATGCACCTCTTTGAGCGTGACTGCTCCGTGCAGCGCCGTCACCAGAAGGTTGTGGAGATTGCTCCAGCACCTTACCTGGACCCAGAATTGCGTGACCGTATCTGCCAGGATGCCGTCAACTTCTGTAAGCACATCAACTACGAGGGTGCTGGCACCGTCGAGTTCCTCGTTGATGAACGCGGCAACCACGTCTTCATCGAGATGAACCCACGCGTGCAGGTGGAGCACACGGTGACTGAAGAAGTCACCGGCATCGACATCGTAAAGTCCCAGATGCAGATTGCTGCTGGCGCGACCCTGGAAGACCTGGGTCTGAGCCAGGAAGAAGTGCGCCTCAACGGCTTCGCACTGCAGTGCCGTATCACCACTGAGGATCCTAATAACGGTTTCCGCCCAGATACCGGTACATTGACTGCTTACCGCTCACCTGGTGGCGCGGGTGTCCGCTTGGACGGCGCGACCTCTGTAGGTGCGGAAATCTCACCAAACTTTGACTCTTTGCTGGTGAAGATGACCTGCCGTGGCAAGGACTTTCAGCAGGCAGTGGCTCGTTCTCGCCGTGCTTTGAAGGAATTCAACATCGCTGGTGTAGCGACCAACATTGGCTTCCTGCGTGCATTGCTGCGCGAGCCAGATTTCATCACCAAGCGTATTGATACCGGCTTCATCAATAACCACCCAGATCTTCTGAAGGCTCCTCCTGCTTCCAATGAGCAGGACCGAATCTTGGAGTACCTGGCTGATGTTACCGTCAACCGTCCTAATGGCGAGCGCCCAACGGATCTGCGTCCATTCGATAAGCTGCCAAAGATCGACCGCGATAATGTGCAGCTGCCACGTGGTTCCCGTGATGAGCTACTGGAGCTGGGCCCACAGGCTTTTGCTGAGAAATTGCGTAACCAGGATGCTTTGGCGGTAACGGATACCACCTTCCGTGATGCGCACCAGTCGCTGCTTGCTACCCGTGTGCGCGGTACTGCACTGGTTACTGCCGCTGAGCACGTTGCTCGTCTGACGCCAAACCTCTACTCGGTAGAGGCTTGGGGCGGTGCAACCTATGACGTTGCCATGCGCTTCCTCTTCGAAGATCCATGGCAGCGCCTGGATCTGCTGCGTGAGGCAATGCCAAACGTCAACATCCAGATGTTGCTGCGTGGCCGCAATACTGTCGGCTACACCCCGTACCCAGACAGCGTTTGCCGCGGATTCGTGCAGGAGGCAGCAAAGTCTGGTGTGGACGTATTCCGCATCTTCGACGCGCTGAATGACGTTTCCCAGATGCGTCCAGCGATTGAGGCCGTTCTGGAAACCAACACCACCGTGGCTGAGGTTGCCATGGCATACTCCGGCAACTTGAGTGATCCGAATGAGAAGCTTTATACGCTGGATTACTACCTCAAACTGGCGGAAGAGATTGTGAAGTCCGGTGCGCACGTTCTGGCGATTAAGGACATGGCTGGCCTGCTGCGTCCAGAATCCGCTGTCACCTTGGTGACTGAGCTGCGCAAGAACTTTGACCTGCCTATCCACGTGCACACCCACGACACCGCGGGTGGCCAGTTGGCTACCTACTACGCGGCAGCGATGGCTGGCGCTGATGCTGTTGACGGTGCATCCGCACCGCTGGCGGGCACCACCTCACAGCCTTCGCTATCCGCAATTGTTGGTGCCTTCGCGAATACTTCCCGCGATACCAAGATTGACCTGGATTCCATCTCCAACATGGAGCCATACTGGGAGGCTGTGCGCCAGCTCTATGCTCCATTCGAAAATGGTATTCCTGGCCCTACTGGTCGTGTGTACAAGCACGAGATTCCAGGCGGCCAGCTCTCCAACCTGCGCGCGCAGGCGTCAGCGTTGGGCCTAGCTGACCGTTTCGAGGTCATCGAGGATAACTACGCAGCTGTCAATGAGATGCTGGGCCGCCCAACCAAGGTGACTCCATCTTCCAAGGTGGTTGGTGACTTGGCGCTGCACCTGGTCGGTGCCGGTGTAGATCCAGCGGACTTTGAAGAAAGCCCAACGAAGTACGACATTCCAGATTCTGTCATTTCCTTCTTGCGCGGTGAGCTGGGTACCCCTCCAGGTGGCTGGCCACCATTGCGCGACAAGATTCTGACTGGACGTACCGGTGAGCTGAAGGTCAGCGAGGTCCCAGAAGAAGAAGCTCCTCACCTGGATTCGGATGATTCTTCGGAGCGCCGTCCAGCGTTGAACCGGCTGCTTTTCCCGAAGCAGTGGGGTGAGTTCAATGAGTTCCGTCGCCACTACGGCAACACTGAGGCGCTCAATGACGCGGACTTCTTCTATGGTCTTAATGAGGGCGAAGAGCGCATCATCCACATCTTCCCAGAAGGCTCCAATGACCGTGCTGATTTGAAGCAGATGGTTGTGCGCCTGGATGCTGTGGGTGAGCCCGATGAGAAGGGTATGCGCTCTGTCATCTTGAACGTCAATGGCCAGATTCGTCCATTGAAGGTTCGTGACCAGTCTGCTGAGTCCGTCACCTCCACCGTGGAGAAGGCAGATCCGAACCAGGAAGGCCACGTGGCTGCACCATTCTCCGGTGTTGTGAACCCGACTGTTCAGGCTGGTGATGAAGTCAAGGCCGGTGACCAGGTTGCTGTTATCGAGGCAATGAAGATGGAAGCATCCATCTCTGCGACCAAAGACGGCAAGGTTGAGCGTGTAGCTATCGCTCAGGCCACCAAGGTAGAAGGCGGCGACCTCATCGCTGTCATTAGCTAGCACCGTAGGATTTAGCTCGCCACGGTGATGCTAAAACCTCAAGGCCCTCGTCTCCCAATAGGTGAGACGAGGGTCTTTTGCTGCATAAATCTCCACCGGTTTTCGCCCCTTCAACAAAATTATGAAGGGTGAAGAAGGGGAGATTAGCGATTTATCAGAAGTACTTGATCATCGCGCCTGGTTTCTCATTGGGAATGGTGATGTCTTCAAATCCGAAGCGTTCATACAGCCTCCGCGCGCGAGAATTCTCAGAGTCCACCCACAGTGCAGCAGCTGGGGCGTCTTGCTCGCGTGCCAGGTCTACGACATTCTTCAGAAGAATCTCACCTAATCCCTGGCCGGCATAACGGCGCTCTACTGCGATGCACAACTCAGGAATGGACTCTGGGTCGAATTCGGTAGCCCAGAGTGATTCATCATGCGGGTCCGCATCAGGGGACTGTGGGCCCATGTATGCCGCACCTTTGTTATCTCCGGTGAAGTAGCGCAGCCAAGCACCACCAGCCGGTACCTCGAAATCAGAAACTGCAATCACACCGCCATCCACCAACGGTGACCAATCACCAACATAGCGTTCCACATCCGGGGTGTGTGACTCCGGAAGTTTGGCAGATTCGTCTCCGAAAACAGAAGTGAGATACAGCAATCGGAGCAAGTAGGTGCGGTCTTCTTCAAGGGCAAGTCGCACGCGAAGCTGCGTGTCGTTTACGTTGCTTAAGTCCATGCCTTCCGAGCTTAACCAGACTAGGGAAGTCCGTGCATCCTTAATTTCGAAATGCTGGGAAGACCGTCCGATGTTCGGTTTCATCCACTGAGATTGGCTCAATTGTGAATTTAAATCAGCGTTAAGTGCAGTAAATTTCACTAGGCAATTGATTAATTTATGTTCCGGTACTTCAAGCTTATTGACGTGCGGGATTTATCCTGATTCGGGCTGTGGTAGTCCTGTGGATTGCATTCAAGGAACATTTGTTCTCGAATTCTTAACTGATTGAGCTGCACAAATGTCGAGATTGCATAACTTGCGTATGGGATTTGATTATTCACTTCGGGGGTAATTTTCACCCCTAACTTCTTTTTGTTTCGGGAAAGTGGCTTATATCCCCTGTGGGGCTACCTGGTATAAAGCTCATTTAAATGTGAATAGCATCTCATTATTGGAATGATTGAGGTGTGGGACACTTTAAGGACTATTGTGTAAATCTCAAACGGAATGGATGAGGATGTTCAAAGACATCATCAAAAAGACCGCGAGCTGGATGTTGATTGTATTCCTAGCCACCAACATTGCCTACCTTCTCGCGGCTTCGTTCCTCGACCCGAAATCCAATTATGCGGCTCGACGACCCCCACTTTCTCAAGATCAAACTGACCGAATTCTTACCCCACTCAATTTGAGTGAAACTACTCCGCTTATCGAGCGCTGGTGGACCTGGCTATCTGGAATTCTCTTCCGGTGGGAGTGGGGAACTTCTCCCATCGGCGAGGAAGTAATTGATCAGATTGGTCATCGCGCACTAGTTTCTGCGCAGCTACTTCTACTAGCCACCGTTCTCTCCGTCATCATTGGTGTCGGATTGGGCGTGTACACCGCATCCCGTCAATATAAGGCAGCTGACCGTTTCTGGCAGGCAGCATCGATTGTGACCATGAACGTGCACGTGGCAGTTGCCTCGCTGCTGGTTGTTGCCTGCGGACTGTGGATTAAGGACATCGCTGGACGTCGCATTGTTTATGTCACTGGTGCATCGAGCCAGAACGTGGAGGGCTTCTTTCCTTCTCTGATTGATACCGCCCAGCACTTGATTCTTCCGACTATTTCTCTGGTCATCATTTCCTACGCGGGCTATCACATGATGCAGCGCACCCTGCTGCTGGATAACCTCAATGCAGACTATGTGCGAACAGCCCGTGCTCAGGGGCTTAACCCGTGCACACGCTATTCGCAAACACGCATTGCGCACATCCATCATTTTTGTGGCCACGTCGGTGGCATTCTCCGTGCCGGGTATTTTTACCGGCGCAATCATGACTGAGCAGATTTTCGCATGGAATGGCATGGGACAGTACTTCATCGAAACCATCAGCCGAAATGACATGCATGGCACCACCGCTGTGGCAGCATTCGGCGCTGTCATGGTCGCAATCTCAGCAGTACTTGCTGACATTGTGGTTGTGGCTGGGCTGTGTCAATTTTTGTTGACGGGGAAACTCTTTGGTTTGTTGGTTAGGCCGCTTGCGCGGCGGTAGTCGTTGGTGGGGTCAGGAAGTCGTCCATTGCTTTCTTAGGGATTTTGCCGGTGCTGGTGTGGATGCGAGGCCGGTTGTAGTAGGCCTCGATCCATTCGCCCACACCGATCCGTGCTTCTAGCTTGGATTGAAACTGTTTGCGTTCGTAGAGTAAATGCAGTTTCAGTGTGGAAAAGAATGATTCCGCCACGACCGTTATCCCAGCACACTCCTACCTTGCCGACTGATAGGCGAGGTCAAGTGCTTTTGAGCGTTCTTTCGATGTCTTCCCAATGGGCTTTTCTTCTACCGACCCATTCGGTGTTGCCTACTTTGGTCAGATGTACATGTCTGATTCCGAGCTGAACCGGTCCGGCACCGGCACGGAAGAACTAGATGCCAAGATTGAAGAACTACAGCAAATTGGTGATGGCGATGAGCAAATTGCGCGCGCCAATGAGCTGGAGAAAGAAGCACTGGGAACCTACGGCATCATGCCATTCGCTAATGGCCCTGGCATGGTTGCAGTAGCCGACCCAACCCTTGCCAATTACGGCGCGTATTCATTCGCCAACGTCGGCGTCGAAGACATCGGCTACATGGAATAAGCACTGGTAAAGCACGCCGCTGAAATGATGAAGGCCGCAGGTACCAACTGGTACCTGCGGCCTTTGAGGGCTCTATCGCTAGAGCGTTGAAGCCTCTTGAGCTTACTTAATCTCGAGGATTGGGTTGCCCTTGTTGATCTGGGAACCGGTCTCGACAGCCAAGTCGGAGACAATACCGGACTTGTGGGCCTTGACTGGGTTTTCCATCTTCATGGCTTCCAGAACGACGATGACGTCGCCTTCGGCAACTTCCTGGCCGTTTTCAACGTTGACCTTGATGACGGTGCCCTGCATTGGTGCAACCACTGCGTCACCGGACACGGCAGCCTTGGAGCCAGCGCCACGACGCTTCTTGGACTTCTTGCGTGGGGCAGCGCCACCGCCGACAACTAGGTTGCCAGGCAATGCGACCTCTACGCGGCGGCCATCAACTTCAACAACGTACTTCTGTGCTGGCAGCTCGTCGGACTCTTCCGCAGCTTCAGCTGGATCGACGTATGCAGGCAGCTCATTGACCCACTCTTCTTCAATCCACTTGGTGTAGACGTCGAAGCCGTCTCCATTGCCGATGAAAGCTGGGTCAGCGGTAATCGCCTGGTGGAAAGGAATAACGGTTGGAAGGCCTTCAACCTTGTACTCAGACAGCGCACGACGGGAGCGAGCCAGAGCCTCATCACGGGTCTCGCCCCAAACAATCAGCTTGCCCAGCATGGAGTCGAACTGTCCACCAATGACGGAACCCTCGCGCATACCGGAGTCAACGCGAACGCCAGGGCCGGATGGCTCGGAGTAGCGGGTTACGGTGCCTGGTGCAGGCATGAAGCCAGCAGCAGCGTCTTCACCGTTGATGCGGAACTCAAACGCGTGACCACGTGGGGTTGAGTCTTCCTTGATACGCAGTTCCTGGCCTTCAGCAATACGGAACTGCTCACGAACCAGGTCCAGACCCGTGGTTTCCTCGGTCACTGGGTGCTCAACCTGCAGACGGGTGTTGACCTCAAGGAAGGAGATGAGGCCATCGGAGCCAACCAGGTACTCAACGGTGCCGGCACCGTAGTAGCCAGCCTCGCGGCAAATACGCTTAGCGGACTCGTGGATAGAAGCACGCTGTTCATCGGTCAAGAATGGGGCAGGGGCTTCCTCAACCAGTTTCTGGAAACGACGCTGCAAGGAGCAGTCGCGGGTACCAACAACGATGACGTTGCCGTGCTGGTCCGCCAGGACCTGTGCCTCCACGTGGCGAGCCTTATCTAGGTAACGCTCAACGAAGCACTCACCACGGCCGAATGCGGTAACAGCCTCACGGGTTGCGGACTCAAAGAGCTCTGCAACCTCAGACTTTTCATATGCGACCTTCATGCCGCGACCGCCGCCGCCGAAAGCTGCCTTAATAGCGATAGGCAGACCATTTTGCTCAGCGAAAGCTTCAACCTCGGCAGCGTCCGCCACTGGGTCCTTGGTGCCAGGGGTCATTGGTGCATCGGCGCGCTCAGCGATGTGGCGTGCGGTGACCTTATCGCCTAAGTCAGCGATGGACTTCGGGGAAGGACCAATCCAGATGATGCCAGCGTCAATGACTGCTTGTGCGAACTCAGCGTTCTCAGATAAGAAACCGTAGCCCGGGTGGATAGCGTTAGCCCCGGACTTCTTCGCAGCGTCCAGGATCTTGTCAATGACAAGGTAAGACTCTGCTGAAGTTTGACCGCCAAGGGCAAATGCTTCGTCAGCCAACTGAACGAATGGAGCATCTGCGTCTGGTTCTGCGTACACAGCCACAGAGGCAATGCCCGCATCACGAGCTGCGCGAATAACGCGAACCGCGATTTCGCCGCGGTTCGCGATCAGAACCTTGGTGATCTTCTTGGATTCAACTGCCACGGCTATTTGACCTTCCTAAAAATGAATAACTTTGAACTGCAACTATTCTTGCACACAGAAACATGAGAATACCGTCATATTTTGCTTTTTCGCAACAAACAATAAAGAAAATGCCCGTACCTGCGCAAATGTCTGCGGGTGCGGGCGTGTCTTTGATCTCATCTCAAAAATCAGAGTCCTCAGCGAGGCAATTCTTGGGTGCTTCTAACTACGGGATCGGTTTATTTCTCAATTGGCATGCGGACCATATTGCCCCACTCAGCCCAAGCTCCGTCATAGTTGCGAACGTTCTCAAAACCCAAGAGGTACTTCAGTACGAACCACGTGTGCGCGCCTTGCGCACCGAGGTGTGAGTAGAGAATGACCTCAGATGCTGAACGCAGCTCGCCATAGGTAGATTCCAAATCCTTGTATGGACGGAAAGTGGCGTTCGGGTAGGTTGCTGCGGCCCACTTGATATGGGTTGCGCCAGGGATGTGGCCGTGGCGGAACGTAGTGCCATACTGGGAATCGCCGCTAGCGGAATGCGAGGTTGGCTCACCGTTGTATTCCTCAACGCTGCGGGTATCAATGAGTACGCGCTGTGGATCTTCCTGCAGCAAATCACCCACGAAAGCACGGTGCTTCTCATCCGCGCGTGGGGACTCTGGATACTCAGAAACTGGGAAGTCGGGGACCATATAAGAGGTATCGCGCTCTTCAGCCATCCAAGAATCACGGCCACCATCCAACAAACGGACGTCCTCGTGGCCATAAAGCTCAAAAATCCACAGGGCGAAAGCTGCCCACCAGTTGGACTTATCGCCATAGATGACAATCGTGTCATCAGGCTTGATGCCCTTATCGCGCATCAACGCGGCAAAGCCTGCCGAATCAATAACGTCGCGGGTGTTTTGGTCCAGCAACTCGGTGTGGAAGTTAATGCGCGTTGCGGTAGGGATGTGCCCAATGTCGTAGAGCAAAGAATCTTCATCTACCTCAATAACACGCAGACCTTTAATACCTAAGCGTGCGGATAGCCACGGCGCCGATACGAGGCGACCGGGTTGCGCGTAATCCTGAAAGGGTGGGTGCGGATCGAATTCAGTCACGTCGGCGGCCTTTCTTTATTTCGATAACTATTTATCGGTTGTAATGCGTCTCCTCAACCTTACCGTGCCATCTCATAAATGGTCACTTGAGATAGCCAAATGTGGTATTGACTACATAAAATTCTCGTCACAGTTTCACTTAGAGAATCTCACGCTCAAAATAGGTCACTTGACCTTGCATTTAAGTAATTTTATTCCGTGCAAAGACGCAGGTTACCCCCGTGAAATTAGTGCTCTTTTCAACCACGCTGAATTGGGGTGGATGCGCTATTTTTCAAGTGGGGGAACGCTTCATTTAGTCGTTTCTAGCGGTGCCCTCAATCCTCTTGTTTCTTAATTACCCATGAAAGGGGAGAGTCCTCCATGCACAAAGTAATTGTGGTCTTCGAAGTCGAAGGCGGCTCTGACAAGTATTTTGATGGTCACCGTAAAGACACTATGCCGATTGTGAATTCCATTTTGGATGCAGGCTGGCACTCTGAGGTTGTCTACTTCCGCCCAGAATGGCGCGAAGATATCTTCACCTATGTTTCTGAGAATTTTGACGCATTCATCTCCCGCGTCAATCCAGGAAATGTCCCAGGTGGCGAGAAAGGCTATTTTGAACTTCTCACACAGCTGACTGAAGCGGGCTTGGTGGGCATGTCTACGCCGGAAGAGATGATGGCCTATGGCGCGAAAGATGCCTTGGTCAAGTTTAATGACACCGACCTCGTGCCATCAGATACCGCCGCATACTATGACGTGGAAACTTTCCACGAGACCTTCCCAACCTCGCTGTCTTATGGCGAGCGCGTGTTGAAGCAGAACCGTGGATCCACGGGCACCGGCATTTGGCGTGTGCAGCTAGATGACAAAGGCCTGGCGGCATCGATTGCCCCAGGTACACCGCTGCCGCTGGATACGAAGCTGAAGTGCACCGAAGCGGTTGATAATCACACTGAAATCCATGAGTTGGGTGACTTCATGGACTTCTGTGACCGCTACATCATCGGCGATAACGGCATGCTCGTGGACATGCGTTTCATGCCTCGCATCGTCGAGGGCGAAATCCGGATCCTGCTCGTCGGTGAAGATCCAGTCTTTGTGGTGCATAAGCAGCCTGCTGAAGGCGGCGATAATTTCTCCGCAACGCTCTTCTCTGGTGCGAAGTACAGCTATGACACCCCAGAAGCGTGGCAGGATTTGGTGGATATGTTTGCTGAAGCTCGCCCCGTGATCGCTGAAAAGCTCGGCGGCGATAATATCCCGCTCATCTGGACGGCTGACTTCATGCTTGCCGATGCAAAAGATGGTTCCGACACCTATGTCCTAGGCGAAATCAACTGCTCCTGCGTGGGCTTTACTTCTGAGCTCGACATGGGCATCCAGCAGAAGGTGGCGGAAGTTGCCATCGCTCGCGTTGAGGCAAAGGCAGCTGCCGAGGCCTAATCAGCTACAAAAATTAACTCCCGAGTGCTTTCGACCATCAAGGTCTCAAGCCTTCGGGAGCTACTTCTCAAAAGTGAATGATGCACGCACTAACTTGTGCACGCAGGCTGTGCATGCACAGCCTGCGTTTAGCTTTCAGCGATGAGCTGAGCTGCGCGCTCACCAATCATCATGCAGGTGATATTTGGGTTCACAGCAACCAGCTGTGGCATGACAGAAGCATCCGCTACGCGCAGACGATTGACGCCCTTGACACGGAGTTCCGGATCCAGTGGTGACATGTCATCATCAGCAGAACCCATGCGGCAGGAGCCAGCTGGGTGGTAGACGGTGTTGTGTGTCTTGGAGACGTACTCAGCGATCTGCTCATCAGTCTGTGTCTCAGGGCCAGGGGAGAGCTCACGCTCGACGATATCGGCAAGCGCTGGCTGGGACGCAATCTTGCGGGCCAACTTGATGCCCTCAACGGCGATGCGCATGTCATAGCCTTCCTCGTCGGTGAAGTAACGAGGATCAACAGCTGGCTTATCGCGGAAATCGCTGGATCGCAGACGAACCGTACCGCGGGAACGAGCATGCGTGATATTAGGGGTCAACGCGAAAGAATTCTCCGCAGTTGGGTAGCCCTGACGCAGGGTGTGCATATCAAATGGCACAGAACCATAGTGCATCATCAGATCAGGTAGGTCGGTGTCTTCATCGATCTGGGTGAAGATACCGATTTCCCACCACTGAGTGGAGTCATCAACCATATCCACCTTGGTTTCAAAGTTGATGACTGCCTCAGGGTGGTCCTGCAAGTTGGAGCCAACACCAGGGGAATCAACGCGGACATCAACGCCGACTTCCTTCAGGTGCTCAGCTGGGCCAATGCCGGAAAGCATCAGCAGCTGCGGGGTGTTGATGGCGCCTGCGGAAATGATGACCTCGCGGTTAGCTTTCAGCTCTGCGCGGCGGCCAAAAACGTCACGCTGGTATTCAACGCCGGTGGCATTGTTGTCCTTATCGAAGACGATGCGGGAAACCCACATATCGGTGAGGACATCCAGGTTCTCACGGCCTTCGATTGGGTGGAGGTAGGACACCGAAGAGGAAGAACGAGTGCCGTCTTCCTTGGAGTTGATCTGGAAGAAGTTCGCACCGTGCTTGACGGTCTCACCCTTGTTGAATTCCTTGCGTGGAATACCTACTTCTTCACAAGCATCAAGCACAGCAACGCCGACTGGATCCTGGGCCGGAACGGACATGAGGTTAACCGGACCATCATGGCCATTCTGGTCGCCCTCGTGGTCATTGGTTTCCAGCTTCTTCAACAGTGGAAGAATATTCTCGCGGTTCCAGCCGGTAGCACCGAGCTTTTCCCACAGATCCAAGTCTTCTGCTGGGGTGTGGAATGCGATGCAAGAGTTGTGGGAGGAGCAACCACCCAGCACCTTTGCGCGGGAGTGGCGCATGAAGGAGTTGCCGTTTTCCTGCTGCTCAATTGGGTAGTCCCAGTCGAGTCCAGATTCCAGTAGTTCTGGCCAGCGATTGAGCGTCAGTACCTCATCATGCTTGGAATCATGAGGTCCAGCCTCAATGAGAGCTACGGTCACGTCTGGGTTTTCGCTCAAACGTGCAGCGAGAGCCGAGCCACTCGAGCCGCCGCCCACGATGATGTAGTCATATTCCTTCTGATTGGCCTGATCAGCCATTGATATCTCCTTGCTCAGTTTCTATCTTTGTTTTTTACTGGTGTGTCAGTTCGCGACGCACCAGCTCAGGCTTTGCACGCAGCAAGTCTTATTTGGTCTTATCTGGGAACCAACCGGTGACTGCAGGCTCGGTGTTCTGGTAGATGTGCTTTGCCTGCTGGTATTCCTCAAGACCCGATGGGCCCAGTTCGCGGCCGACACCGGACATCTTGAATCCGCCCCACTCTGCCTGTGGCATGTATGGGTGGTAGTCATTGATCCAGATGGTGCCGTGACGCAGCGCGGTGGAAACGCGATGTGCGGTGCCCTGGTTGGAGGACCACACGCCACCAGCCAGGCCGTAGTCGGTGTCATTGCCAATAGCGATGGCTTCTTCTTCAGTCTTGAAAGTCTCGACGGTAATGACGGGGCCGAAGCCTTCTTCCTGAACAGCTGGGTTGTCAGAAGCGACCTGGTCAATGACCGTTGGTGCGTAGAAGCAGCCATTTGCTAGCTCGTCGCCACCCCAGTGTCCGCCGCAGCGCAGGCGGCCGCCTGCTTCGATGCCACGATTAACGTAATCGGTGACCTTATCGCGGTGTTCCTTTGAGATCAGAGGACCAGTTTCTGCCTTTTCATCAAATGGTCCGCCCATGACGATGCCCTCGGCGCGGCGAACCAGCTCATCAACAAACTTCTCGGCAATGGATTCCTCGACAATCAGGCGGGTGCCCGCAGAGCACACCAGACCAGAATCCATGAAACCAGCGTTGAGTGCGTTATCAACTGCGGCATCGAAATCTGCATCAGCGAAGACGATGTTGGGGTTCTTGCCACCAAGCTCAAGCGCGACCTTCTTTACACCGCGCGCTGCTGATTCAGCAATCTTTTTACCGGTGGCTAGACCGCCGGTAAAGGAGATGAGATCGATCTCTGGGTGGGAGGACAGTACGGCACCAACATTTATGCCATCACCCATAACTACGTTTGCCACGCCAGCTGGAAGGCCCAGGGAATCCAGGACATCCGCAATTAGAAGGGTGGTGGATGGAGTCAGCTCCGATGGCTTAATGACAAAAGAATTACCGGTTGCCAGTGCAGGTGCAATCTTCCAAGAAGCCTGCAGCAGTGGGAAATTCCATGGCGTAATCATGCCGCAGACGCCCATTGGCTCATATTTCACGCGGGAGAGCACGGTGGGGTCTCCCGCATCAACGAGTCGGCCTGGGTTCGAGTCAGCAATCTTGCCGTAATAGCGGAAGCAGTTGGCGATATCATCCATGTCACCTTCTGCTTCAACCAGACGCTTGCCGGTATCAAGTGCTTCGGCGCGTGCGAACTCGTCCTTGCGGCGCTCAATTTCTTCAGCGACCTTAATCAGGAAATCGCCACGCTTGGCCGCAGGAACACCAGACCACACGCCTGTCTCGAAGGCTTCGCGGGCAGCCGCGATTGCCTTTTCAACATCTTCCTTGCCACCTTCAGCGACCTCGGCAACGACCTCGCCATTAGCAGGGCAGATGATAGTGCGGGTAGCTCCGGAGGTGGAGTCGACCCATTCACCATTAATGAAATGCTTGGTTAAAGACATAAAAGTCCTCACTTTCTTAGTTTGATTGAGAGTCGCTGTTGGTCTCGTCGCTGTCGACGGTACCGGTTCCGTCCCAATCGGTGGGGGCGGTGGTTTCCACGCCAGTAAAGGATGTGCCTTCTTCGCCGCCCATCTCCATATAGGTGAGGTGAGTTTCATAAGAGCTCACCACATCTTCAATGACCTGGTCCTTGGTCAGACCCATAACATTGATGCCGCGAGTACCACGAGCTGTGAAAACCTCGACGGTGAAGTAGGTTTTGTGCTCCTCGCCATCATCCGGCGCCCACGTTGGGGTGGAGTACATGACTGGAGAGAGCTGATACTTAAATTCCTCTTGTTCAGGGAAGCGAACAACAAGGTCCACGAATGGCATGTCGTCTTCGGCGTTCTCTCCCTTGGAGTGGGAGACATCCATACCCAATTCACGAAGCTCCAGCGCCACGGTTTCAACGGCCGGTATGCCGGTTTTCTCCATGAAGTGCTTTGCCTGATTAGGTCCAGGGAATGCCATTCGGCCTGCCAGTCGGTCTTGCCATGGTGCTTGCTCGGCTCCACCGGCTGTGCCGCGAGAAGCGCGGGCTACTGAATAGAGCCTGGAATCCAGACTGCGTTGTTCGGCGCGCAAGGCCTTGAGCACGCTGGCCATCAGCAGGTACATCACGACCGAGAACGGCAAGCCGATCAGCACGGCTGCGGCTTGAAGCGTATAAACACCGTCAATAAACAACATGACCAGCGTGAGCGCACCGGTGATCACTGCCCAGACAATACGCAGCCATGGTGCACCATCAGAATCCTGTAGTGATGCCTTGGAGGTCATATTCGCCATCACCAGGGAGCCGGAGTCAGCTGAGGTGATGTAGAACAGCATGCCGACGAATACAGCGACAGCGATGAGCACCATGCCGCCAGGGTATTGCGAAAGCAGGTTGAAGAAGCCCGATTCTGGCAGCTCAACAGCTTCCTGCAGGAAGGCATCATCGCCAGCGCGGAAGAAAGACAGTGCCGCGTTGCCGAAGATGGATACGAAAAGCAGGATGAAGCCGAATGGAATCAGCAGAACACCGAAGATGAACTCACGCAGAGTACGGCCCTTAGAGATACGTGCCAGGAAGAGTCCAACAAATGGTGCCCATGCCATCCACCATGCCCAGAAGAAGAGTGTCCAATCGCCCAACCACTGTTCAGCAGGGTAGGCGGCGGATCCATCGGTGTAGGCAAAGTTATTGAGCAGCATGCCGGGGAAGCGGCTGAAGAAATCGCCAACGTTTTGGACCAGCTGGCTGAGCAATTCAGCCGTCTTGCCAGTCACCAAAATCCACAGCAGCAAACCAACAGCGAGCAGAACGTTGAGTTCTGACAGTCGACGAATGCCCTTATCCACGCCGGATACCGTGGAAATGACAGTAATTAATACTGCAAGGGCGATAAGCGCTACCTGAACAGCGGCGTTGGTAGGAAGTCCAAAGAGTTCCGACAGGCCGTAGTTCAGGAAGACAACGCCGATACCCAGCGAGGTAGCGATACCGAAGATAGTGCCGAGAGTTGCGGTGACGTCGACTGCATTGCCGGCAGCGCCATGAATGCGCTTGCCGAAAATTGGCGCGAGCGCCGAGCGGATACTCAGTGGCAAGTGATAACGATATGCGAATAGTCCCAGGGCCGTGCCCATGAGTGCATACATAGCCCAACCAGGGATTCCGTAGTGGAACATGGTCCAAATTGGCGCCATGCGGGCAGCTTCATCAGAAAGCTCAACGGACTCTGGTGGGGTAAGGAAATTAGTTGCGGGACCAGCAATGGAGAAGAACATCAGGTCAACGCCGATGCCAGCCGCAAAGAGCATGGAAGCCCAAGTAAATAAGCGGTATTTAGGTCGAGAATGATCAGGTCCCAGTCGAGTGTTGCCGACGCGTGTGAGTGCGATAGCGACAACAAAGACCACGATGATTCCTGCGGTGAGGATGTAGTACCAGCCGAGGTTGGCGGCTATCCAATTCATCGACCCGAAAATTACGGCTTCAGCTTGCGCAGGGGCGAGCCACGCCCACAGTACGAAAGCGATAATTAGACCAGCGGCCGTGTAAAACACTGGTTTGTTAACAGCAGAATGTTTTTGATTTTGCTCGTCTGAAGAATCAGTGCTTTCTGGATCCTTCGAAGTGTCTCGTAGGTGAGACTTGGCAAGATTTGCCATCTTTCCTCCGTAATCCATCTACATTTAAAATACGTGCACAGAAGCCGGATCTACCGTAGGAGAATTCTGCGAGAACAGCAATTATAAGGTTCCCTTAAGCGTGCATCCAGCATTTTTAGAATGAAGCTAATACTGAAATATCAAAAACAGATGGCGATTCTCGGGCATTATTTCAAACATTGGCGTATTTCGATCGGACTATCGATTTGCGCATCGTGAGCGTTGAAATTTAGCGAAATGTTGTGCTGAACCGTGCGCGGTATTCCGAGGGCGACATCTTGAGCCGACGCCCAAATACCCGGCGGAGGTTCTCATCATTTCCAAATCCCGACCGCTGTGCAGCGGCAGTGACGCTATAACCATCCAGGATGAGTTCTTGGGCGGTATGCAGCCGCATCTTTTCAATCCATTTGGCGGGAGTAATTCCCACTTCTTTGGTGAAGAGCCTACCCAAATGGCGTGGGCTCACGGCGACAGCACGTGCCAGGGAAGTCAAGGAATGATCGCCTTGGGGATCGGCTTTGAATACCTCAATGGCATTTTTGACCACTGGGTTGATGATATTGAGTGGGATTGCGTAGCCCACGAATTGTGATTGCCCGCCGGGGCGGTGCATGAACATCACCATGTCTTGGGCAATTGACCTAGCGGCTGCCGCGCCGTGGTCTTCTTCCACCAGTGATAGTGCCAAATCAATGCCCGCGGTAATGCCGGCCGATGTAATGAAGCGACCATCATGGACGTGCAAGATATCGGGGTTGACTTTGATTTGCGGGTACCGGGTGGCCAGATCGCGAGCATTCTTCCAATGGGTGGTGGCATGACGGCCATCAAGAAGTCCCAGTTCGGCCAACACGAATGCGCCTGTGCACACGCTTGCCACGCGCCGGGCATCGCCCATGTGCGAAATCAAAATGTTAGCGGCCTCTAATAAACCTTCTGGCCAGGATTCATAGGGGAGGCGATCTGCGCCAGCGATGATGAGTGTGTCCAAGGTGGCGGCTAACTCTGGTGATGGATTTAAAGTATCCGCCACTGGAATTCCACTGGTGGATTCCACGGTTCCTCCATGCGGGGAGAAGCGCACAATCTCATAGCCGGGCGCGCGGCTTAATACCTCAGCGGGGCCTGAGACATCCATGAGGGTGACCCCATCAAAGACGAGAAATCCTACTTTGCGCATTGGGGTACTCAACGATCTTGTGTCGCTTTTTGTGGTTTATATGGCCGGATCGACATGGATTGAGTCTACGTCTTCCGGCACACTGGGGAAGTGTTAGCGAACACCCACAACTAGCTTTCTAAGGAGCATCACATGCCTGAGATAATTTCCGGTATCACGATCCCCGATTCCAAGCTGGCACAAGAAGCAACCGAACTCGTTCGTGAGCACGCCTCCGAGCTCATCTTCGACCACTCCCGCCGCGTATTCATTTTTGGTGCACTGCGCGGTGAACAAGATGGTCTGTCCTATGACCCAGAACTGCTGTACGTCGGCGCAATGTTCCACGACTTGGGCCTAACACAGAAATACCGCCGCACTGACCAGCGCTTTGAGATTGATGGCGCTGATGAAGCTCGCCGCTTCCTCGTTGAGCATGGCATCACCAAGGACGCTGCTGAAACCGTTTGGACCGCGATTGCCCTGCACACTACCCCTGAGATTCCACTACACATGGCAGCTGAGGTTGCCCTGGTGACCCGCGGCGTGGAACACGATGTGTTGGGACTCGGATACAACACCATCACAGAAGAGCAGCGCGCGGAAATCACCGCTGCGCACCCACGTCCTGATTTTAAGAACCAAATTCTGGCCGCGTTCACGGATGGCATCAAAGACCGCCCAGAAACCACCTTCGGCAATGTTAAAGCTGATGTCCTCGAGCACTTCGTCCCTGGCTTCAAACGCGGCGACTTCGTAGAGGTCATTCGCAATAACCAGTGGCCAGAATAAGCCCACCAAGAGCTAGGCAAGAAAAGCGATAGCTATGTCTGAAAGAATCGCCAGCAGTGCGCTTGCTTCAAAAGTAATGTCGGCTGATGAAGCAGCCGAGTTCATTCATCATGGTGACACCGTTGGCATGTCCGGTTTTACCGTGGCCGCCTACCCGAAGGCGCTGCCAACGGCTATTGCCAATCGCGCTAGAGAAGCGCACGAAAAAGGGCGATGAATTCACCATCAACCTGATCACTGGCGCTTCCACCGCGCCGGACTGCGATGGTGTCTTGGCGGAAGCCGACTCGATTAACTATCGCATGCCATACCAGTCTGATCCGGAAATGCGCGGCAAGATTAACTCCGCTGCGATGAAGTACCAGGACATTCATCTATCCCACTCCGGGCTACAGGTGGAACAAGGATTTTTCGGTGAGCTGGATGTCACCGTCGTTGAAGTCACTCGCATTACTGAGGAAGGCCATTTGGTTCCTTCTTCCGGGGTGGGCAATAATCTCGAGTGCATTGATTCCGCAAAGAAGTTCATCATTGAAGTGAACTCCTGGCAGTCGCTGGAGCTTGAGGGCATGGCTGATGTTTACCGCGTGCCGCGTCTACCAAACCGAACCCCAATTCCAATCAATAATGTGGGTGACCGGATTGGTGAAACCTTCATCCAGATTGATACGGAAAAGGTCGTCGCCGTGGTTGAAACGGGTGCACCGGACCGCAATAGCCCTTTCAAGCCTTTCCATGAAACCTCCAAGCAGATTGCAGGCCACTTCCTCGACTTCCTCGAAGGTGAAGTTCAAGCTGGCCGCCTGACCTATGACGGCTACATCATGCAGTCTCGTGTGGGAAATGTGCCGATTGCTGTGATGGCTGGCCTGCTGGATTCTAAGTTTGAAAACATCCAGGCCCACACGAGGCTGTTCAAGACGGCATGCTGGATCTGATTGACGCGGGCAAGATGACTGTCGCTTCAGCAACCTCTTTCGCACTCTCTCCTGAATACGCGGAGAAGATGAACCGCGAGGCATCCAAGTACCGCAGCCACCTGGTGCTGCGGCCACCACAGATTTCCAATAGCCCGGAAGTCATCCGCCGCAGGGGCCTGATTTCTTTCAATGGCATGATTGAGGCCGACATCTATGGCAATGTGAATTCCACATACGTCTCCGGCACCCGCATTATGAACGGCATTGGCGGATCGGGCGATTCCACCCGTACTGCTTTCGCTTCCACGTTTATCTCACCATCGGTGGCGAAGGGTGATGCCATTTCCTCAGCCGTTCCTTTCGCATCCCACATTGACCACACCGAACATGATGCGATGGTCATTATCACCGAATACGGCTACGCCGACCTTCGCGGTCTTGCACCACGCGAACGCGTGCCGAAGATGATTTCTAGTGCTCACCCAGAATACTGTCCACTTCTGGAGGAGTACTTCGAGCGCGCAAAGAAGAATAAGTTCCAGCACACCCCGCATGACCTACGCACTGCGCTGAGCTTTCATCAAAACTTTGATGCGACCGGCTCAATGAAGGGCTAAAACTCTTCGTAGGTCCGTGGGTCCTGGTCTTTGATGCGTCCATCGGGGCGGCCTAGGGCGCTAATGACCTGGATGTCGTCATGATCAAGGGTGATGTTGACGGCTTCCAGGTTTGATTTTTGACGTCCGGGGTTGGTGGAACGTGGAATGGGGACAATGCCGCGCGCGGCATGCCACGCTAGGGCGGCCTCGCCGCCACCAGCGCCGTGGCGCTGGCCGATTTCCTTCAGGACTGGTTCCTCCACTAGGCCGCGGCCGTTGCTGAGCGGGCTCCATGCTTCAGTGACAATGCCGCGCTCATTGTGCCACTCCACCAGGTCGACTTGTGGAAAGTAGGGGTGCAGCTCCACCTGGTTAACGGCGGGCAGCTCACCGGTTTCTTGTTCTAAGCGTTCCATGTGCTCAGGGAGGAAATTGGATACGCCGATGTGTCGGACTAGGCCGCGGTCGCGGGCATCAATGAGCGCCTGCCACGCCTCGACATAGAGATCCTGGGCAGGATTCGGCCAGTGGATCAGCAGCAGATCCAAGTAGTCAACGCTGAGGCGGAAGAGGCTTTCCTCAATGCGTGGGCGGGCTTTCTCAAACTCGTGAAAACGGCCAGGCAGCTTGGAAGTGACAATGAGCTCTTCACGGGGCACGCCTGATTTTTGGAGGGCAACGCCCACAGCGCCTTCATTTTCATAGTTGTACGCGGTATCAATGAGGCGATAGCCAGTGGAAATAGCAGAGGTCATTGCTTCTACACCGGCAGCACCATCTAAGTGGACGGTGCCAAATCCGATGGGCGGAAGCTCAATGCGTGGGTTCTGGATTGTGGAAGTCACACGCCTCAGGGTAGCCAAAGGCCTGCTCTTTATGTTCCGAAATGAATGAAAGAGCAGGCCATAGGATTAAATAAGTGAAAGTTTATTTACCATCCAAAAGGGTGGCTACGGAGTCAGGGTCGGCATCGGAAAGCATTTGGCGCAGACGGTCATACTCTTCGGTCTCACCGATTGCCTGGGACGCGTGACCCAAAGCAGCGATAGCGCGCAGCACACCCTGGTTTGGCTCATGGGAGAAAGGAACCGGCCCCCATCCCTTCCAGCCATTGCCACGCAGGCGGTCCAAGCCACGGTGGTAGCCGGTACGCGCAAATGCATAAGCAGTAATGAATTCGGATGCTTCCGCATCTTGCTTTTGTGCTTGCGCTAATTCCGCTTCAGCCAACTCAGCCCACGCGAAAGGGCTGGCAGGAAACTTCGCTGCCAACTCATGCGGGGAGTGGTTTGCGGCCTCGGCCTGAGCCGGGTCCTCGGGTAGCTTTACTGGTGGTGGGGCAAGCATGTCATTAATTTCCATGCCCACCAATCTACCTATAAGCGTTAATTGGTGACAGTTGCCAAAGAGTCATCGGTTGCAGCCGCGGTCTTCGCAGGAGGCCAGAACTCACTGACGGATAGGCCGAAGGAATACAGCGCCCGGCGCACGACAGGAAGGGAAAGGCCAATAACTGAGGAAGGATCACCTTCGATGCGGTCAATGAACCAACCGCCAATTGCCTCCAGGGTGAAAGCGCCGGCGCACTCCAGCGGCTCGCCCGTGTTGGCGTAGGCGCGGATATCTGCGGTGGTGGCCTGCGCGAAACGCACGGTGGTGCGGGAGGTTTCCACATGTTTCTGATCGCCCCACAGCACGCAGTGCCCGGTCAATAGCTCAGCAGTCTTGCCGGCCTGGCTGCGCCAACGTTCCATGGTGGCTTCGACAGTGTGTGGCTTTCCTTGCAATTCGCCATCCAGCAGCAGCATGGAATCGCCACCGATGATGACATCTTCGGGGAACTCAGGAGCGATCTTTTGTGCCTTAGCAACAGCTAGGCGGGAAACCACCTCAGCGGGTGCCGCATCATAAAGGCCATCAATGATGGCGGCTTCATCCACATGCGCAGGGCGCAGAACAGGGTCCACGCCGGCGCCGCGCAGAATAGATGCGCGCGAAGGGGATTGAGAAGCGAGAATAATTTGCATGCAGGGATTCTAGATCACATAGCAGCCATGAACATAAAAAGTAGCGGTGCTGCACACTTCACCAAGAAGGTGTGCAGCACCAAGAAAAGGAAAAAGGATAGGTACTACACCCCTAACGAGAAGGGTCCCCACCCCCGCTAGGGGAGGAAAATCTAGTAGAAACGCACGTTTCTAAACGCTGCTGGGTTGAAGTTCAGCTGCGATTTGAAACGGTCCTCTGGGCGGCCCCATAGGTTGCGCTCACCATGCTTGGATACACCAGCGCCAGCCGCATCACGGCGTGCTTGATTGGATAGCTGTGCGAAGACAGCGGTGAGAGCGGCAATCTCGCTTTCGGAAGGGTTGCCTTTAACCACGCTAAACAGTGGTGCTGAGGTGGCCTTAGTGGCGGTATCAGTGTCAGTTGAAGTGGTCATGTCTTCTCTTCCTTAACAGTCTGGGAGCACCGTGTGCTGCACTTAGAGTGCCACACAAGTAACCCGGGGTCTAGAGCTAATTAAATAATTTCTAGAGCGTGATATTTCCGTGCTTCTTCAGCGGCGAGGACACAACCTTGCGCTCAAGCAGGCGCAGGCCTTCAATGAGGTGTCCGCGGGTTGCCGCTGGGTCGATGACGCCATCCACCATGCCACGCTCTGCAGCTTGGTAGGGGCCCATAAATTTCTTGTCCAGCTCAGCATGCTGTTCTTCGGTCGCATCTGCGCCGTAGATATCTTCTGCTGCCTGGGAAGTCTGGGTGACCGCGATTTCTGCGGTTGGCCAGCTATATGCCAGGTCTACGCCTAAGTCCTTGGAACCCATGAACACATATGCGGGGCCCAGTGCCTTGCGGGTAATAACCGTCATGGTGCCCACGGTGGTTTCGGCGTAGGCATAAGCCAGCTTGGTCGAACGACGCACCAGGCCTGCTTTTTCTTCGCTTGCCGATGGCACAAAGCCCGGCGAATCTACGAAAGTCACCACTGGGGTGTTGAAGGCATCGCAGGTACGGATGAAACGGGCTGCCTTTTCAGCAGCAGCTGCATCCAAAGCACCAGCATTAACCGTGGGCTGGTTCGCCACTATGCCCACGCTGCGGCCCTCAATACGTGCAAAACCGGTCAGCACATTGGCAGCATGTGCACCGCCGAGTTCATAGAAGGTCGCTTCATCCACCACGGTGTCAATGACGGTACGCATGTCATAAGCAGTAGATGCCTCATCCGGGATGACGGACTGCAGAGTCTTATCGCGCTCAGAGATATTCTCCGCAATCGCGCCAGACATGATCTCTTCTTCGGTGCGTGGGGCTTCCGCACGGTTATTGACCGGCAGGTAGCTCAACACATCACGTGCGATACCTAATGCGGCTTCATCAGTATCAGCGATGAGCTGCGTGGTGCCATTTTCTGACGTCACTGCAGCGCCACCCAGATCAGCAACCGTGACGTCTTCACTAAAGACCTGTGCAACTGCGCTTGGGCGCGCCTGGTGCAGGGCACCGTTGGTGGTCATGATGATGACATCAGCAAAGCCTGCCGCGAAGGATGCCAGGCCTTCGGTGTCACCAACGACAACAGAAACTTGTGGGATCAAACCGGATGCTTTGGTTGCACGTGCCATGATGCGGCCGTACATACCAAGTGCGACGATGCCTTCTTGGACACGTGGTCCACGCGATGCATGGATGCCAACGATTGGTACGCCCGTCTTGATTGCGAGGTCGTAGATCTTGATGAGTTTTTCGCCGTTGACCTCACCGAGTGTGCCCTCAAAGATGGACTCGTCATAGCTAAAGACGCAGACCTTGCGGCCATCAAGAGTGCCGTAGCCGGTGATGATGCCATCAGTGAGTGGCTTATCGTGCTCACGGTTGAAGTCCACGGAGCGGTGGCGTGCTAGTGCATCAGTTTCAACGAAGGAACCGGCATCGAGCAAAACATCAATGCGCTTTCGGGCAGTGAGCTGGCTTTCTGCCTGACCTGCTGCCGCTTCCTTACCAAGGGGGTGGCGGGAATTGGAAAGACGTTGATCCAAGTCTTCGATCTTGCCGGCAGTCGTTTTCAGATCCGGTTTATTAGTCATAATCAGCTAGTTTACAACCCCATATCAGCTTCGACATAGCCAGCCGCACTCAGCGAAGGCAATACCTTGGCCAAGCGCGGCTTTTCATAGCAGAAAACTATGGGGCTATTTCTTCATTTCACTTGATGCATGCGGGGAACCGTCTTCCTGAAGAAAATACGGTTCCCGCTTCTTACGCTGCAATTCGCGTCCTCTTCATACGCTGTAAATCGCGTAGGCGATTTACAGCGGGATGTTGCCGTGCTTGCGTGCTGGACGGGCAACGTTCTTGTCGGCGTAGAGGCGGAGGTTGCGGGCAACCATTTGGCGGGTTTCGGATGGCAGGATGACTGCGTCAATCAGGCCACGTTCTGCTGCCTTGTATGGGTTGAGCATGTGGTCTTCGTATTCGCGCTCGAAGGACTTCGCCAGCTCGGCTACGTCCAGGCCCTTTTCGTGTGCCTGCTTTAGTTCCTTGCGGTAGATGAATCCGACTGCGCCGGATGCACCCATCACTGCGATCTGTGCGGTAGGCCATGCCAAGTTGACGTCAGCGCCCAGACCCTTGGAGCCCATCACGCAGTATGCGCCGCCGTAGGCCTTGCGCATGGTGACGGTGATCTTTGGAACGGTTGCTTCACCGTATGCGTAAAGCAGCTTCGCGCCGCGACGCAGAATACCGTTGTGCTCCTGGTCGATACCAGGCAGGAAGCCTGGTACGTCGACGAGCAGTACTAGTGGGATGTTGAAGGAGTCACAGGTGCGGACAAAGCGTGCTGCCTTTTCGGAGGAGTCAATGTCCAAGCAACCGGCGAAGACGGTTGGCTGGTTAGCAACGAAACCAACGGTTTGGCCCTCAATACGGCCAAATGCAATCACGACGTTTTCAGCGCGTTCAGCCTGGATTTCCATGAACTCGCCGTCATCGGTCAAAGACTCGATAACTTCGCGCACATCATAAGGCTGGGTTGGGGAGTCTGGGATGATTTCGTCGAGCTTGAGGTCGTCTTCGGTGATTTCATCGGTGAACTCGGTCAGCTCGAGTGGTGCTTGCTGGCGGTTGTTGGAAGGCAGGTAGCCAACCAGGTCATGTACCCAGTCCAGTGCTTCTTCATCAGATTCTGCGGTGTAGTGGGAGTTACCAGCGTTTTGCATGTGTGCAGATGCGCCGCCCAGTTCTTCCTGGGTGACTTCTTCGCCGGTGACGGTCTTAATCACGTCTGGGCCGGTGACGAACATCTTGGACTTCTTGTCCACCATGACCACGAAGTCAGTCAGTGCAGGGGAGTATGCGTTACCGCCGGCGCAGGCGCCCATGATGACGGAAATCTGTGGCACAACGCCAGAGGCATTGATGTTTTGGTAGAAGGTCTGTGCAATCCAGTCCAGGGAGACAGAGCCTTCCTGGATGCGTGCGCCAGCGCCTTCGTAGAGGCCGATGAGTGGGCGGCCGGTGGTAACGGCGAGTTCCATGATCTTAATCATCTTTTCGCCATAAACTTCGCCGAGTGCGCCGCCGAAGACGGTGCCGTCCTGGGAGAAGATGCAGACTTCGCGTCCGTCGATGGTGCCCCAGCCGGTAACGATACCGTCGGTGACAATCTTCTTCTTAGACATGCCGAAGTCGGTGGTGCGGTGCTTTGCCAGCATGTCGGTTTCTACGAAGGAACCTTCATCCAGCAAGTAGTCCAGGCGCTCGCGGGCGGTGAGGCGCTCCTGTGCGTGAACCTTTTCTACTGCAGGCTCACCCATAGGCAAGGTCGCTTCAGCGCGGCGACGCTTAAGCTCGGCAAGTTTGCCTGCGGTGGTGTTGTCGTCTTCCAAGCTGTCAAGATCCGTGAAAGGTGAGGAAATGGTCATGTTTCGAAATCCTAGACTCTATTGATGTCAGTTTCCACCATTGAATCCCGGTGATTTCCATCACAAAACCAATACGTGCAGGTTATAGCCCTGGGTCGGGTCGAAAAAATATGAGAATTTCCTCGCGTTTTGACGAAGGTCACTTGTTTTCAATGCCAAAACCTTAATTTTGCTCTCAGGATTGTGTGCCAATGATGCTTGGCACACGGCAGGTTCATTAGCCTGCAGAAATCCACGCAAACCCAAAGCCCGGAAGGGCATCGCCGACATGAAGCTCACTGCCATGCGCCACGGAACCGAAACTAACCTTGCCCACACCGCCAACTGCAGCCAAGGCTTGTGGAGGAAGCGCGATGGGGTGCGGAGCGAAGTTAAATAAGCAAAGCATCACATCGGAGCTCATCGCATCCGCTGGGATCAGTCGATCCTGAGCATCGAGCGTGCGCGCGACAGCCAAGAGCGATGGCTCTGCTACCGCGAAAGACTCGTAGTGGCCAATACCCAGTTCTGGGTGGGCCTTGCGTGCAGCGATGAGGGAGCGGACAAAGTTGAGGAGGGAATCCGGGTCATTTTGCTGCTCTTGTACCGATAAACCTTTGCCGCCAACAATGGGACGCTTCGGATTCTCCGATGTACTAAACCCGGCACCAGGGCTGGCATCCCACTGCATCGGCGTGCGTACCGCATAACGGTCTGGCAATGAGGGGTCATCATTCATGCCGATCTCTTCGCCGTAATACAAAAATGGAGCGCCCGGAAGGCTAAATAGCAGCGCGAACATCAGCTCAATTTTCGCGCGGTCATTATCCATCAATGGTGCTAGGCGGCGCGCGATACCTAAATGTGCTCGCATGGAATCATCCGGCAGATAGGCCGAATACATCAGCTCACGCTCCGGACCAGAGACCATCTCCAGCGTTAATTCATCATGGTTACGGAGGAAATTTCCCCATTGCGCAGTGGGCGGAAGGTGCAGGAGTTCCGGCATGATTTCATCGATCGGGCTGGCCTGGCTCGTGGCAATCGCCTGGTAGAGCCTCGGCATGAGTGGGAAATTAAACACCATGTGCACGCGGTCGCCTGCGCCAAAGAATTCGCGGGTTTGCTGTGGCGGTTGATTGGCTTCCGCAATCATGAATGCATCCGGATAGTGCTCATCTACATGGGCTCGAAGTTTGCCGATGAACTCCAGTGTCTCCGGTAGAGACTCACCGCCTTCGCCATCACGCTCATATAAATAAGGAATAGCGTCAAGGCGGAAACCATCTAGGCCTTTGTCCATCCAGAAATCAATGAGATCCAGCACTTCCTGGTGAACCGCTGGATTGTCATAGTTGAGATCCGGCTGTTCTTTGTAGAAGCGGTGGAAATAATACTGCCCGCGGACTTCATCAAAGCTCCAATTTCCGGACTCCACATCAGTGAAGATGACGCGGATTTCTGGATAACGGTTGGGGTCATCGCCCCACACATAATAATCGCCATAAGGCCCATGTGGGTCTTTACGGGATTCTTGGAACCAGTGGTGCTCCATAGATGTGTGATTAAGCGCGAGGTCCGTAATAATCTTCATGCCGCGGCTGTGGATGGCAGCGACTAAAGACTCGAAATCTTCCATCGTACCGTAGTCCGGGTGAATGCTGCGGTAGTCCGAGATGTCGTAGCCATCATCGCGTAGGGGAGATGCGTAGAAAGGTGAAAGCCACACGCAATCCACGCCGAGCCACTGCAGGTAGTCCAGCTTTTCTTCCAAGCCTTTGAGCGTGCCGATACCGTCTCCGGTCGTGTCGTTGAATACGCCTACGAGGATTTGGTAGAACACAGAATTTTCATACCAACGGCGGTGAGGTTGCATGTTCATCATGATTGCTCAGAGCTTTCTGTGTCATAGGGGCGCTGATAGCGCTGAAAGTACTTCTTCTTAGCGCGGTATATAAGCCAAGTACTTCCGATGAGCCCGGCTGCCACGAAACCTGGCCAGATTGCTGGTGATTCAGCAAAGACATTCATGATGGCCTGCAGCATCGATACCGCGGCCATGAATCCCACAAATCCGAGGGCGGTGTCCCATAGCAGTTTGGCTTGTTCGGGGTGATAGTTCGGTGGCATGTGTCGCAGGCCTCCTTAACCTAACCCTTGACGCCGCCGGCAGTCAGTCCGGCAACGATTCGGTGCTGGAAAATGAGCACCATGATGATGAGCGGAATGGTCACCAGCGCGCCGGCAGCCATGGTTGCGGCATATGGATATTCGAAGGCAGATGGGCCAGAGAATCGTGCAATTGCCACAGTCACTGGTTCGGTATCTGTGGTGGAGAGCTGACGGGCCAGCATGAACTCATTCCACGTGGTGATGAATGCGATGATCGCGGTGGTAAACAATGCTGGTGCCGCGAGCGGTAACAGGATGAGGCGGAATGCTTGAGCCTTCGTCGCGCCATCCACGCGGGCAGCTTCTTCCAGCTCCCAGGGAAGCTGACGGAAGAAGCTCACCAAGGTGTAGATGGTGAGTGGAAGCGCGAAGGAAATATTCGGGATGATCATCGCGCGGTAAGTGCCAATCCACCCCAAGTCACCAAAGAGCTGGAAGAGTGGAGTGACCAGCGCGATGCCCGGGAACATAGACGCCGCCAGGATGATGCCCGTGACAATGCCTTTGCCAGGAAAATCCATGCGTGCCAGGACATAAGCGGTAAACACGCCAATGGCAACGGCGAGTGCCGTGGTGATCAGCGAGATGATGAGCGAGTTACCAATCGCTCCGAGAAAATCATTGCCTTTATCTGTTGCCAGCGCATCACGGAAATTATCCAAGGTAACGTGCGTTGGCCACGGCGTGGTGTCAAAGGTGTGATTCGAGTCGCGCAGTGCGGTGACAACCATCCAATAAAACGGTGCCAGGCCCCAGAACATGATGAAGATAATGCCCGCGTAGTGGCCAATCAAGGACAGCTTCGACTGTTTCATGAGCGCGCCTCCTTCGCATTATCTTTTACTTCCTTAGCTGTGCTGCCACCGGCTGCGCCACCGGCTGCGCCACCGGCTGCGCCACCGCCTGTTCGGATTCCGGCGCCAACTTTCTCGGGCGGTGCCACGGCTTGGTCGACATCGGTGGCCTCGTCGCGTTTCTTAATAAGCTTGCGCTTTTGCATTCCCGTTCCGCCCGCGATGTCAGCGCCGAGGAATTTAATGAGGATGAACGCTACTGCGAAGATCAGCAGGAAGATCAGCGTTGACATAGCAGACGCCGAGTTGAAATTGCCTTGGCGCATATCTTCCACCACCAGCTGCGAGATAGTTGCAGTAGGGGAATTGGAAGAGCCGGAAATCATAATTACTGGCAGGTCGTACATGCGCAGCGCGTCCAAGGTGCGGAAGAGGATTGCAACCATCAGGGCTGGTTTGACCAGCGGAAGCGTGATGTGGATGAAGGTTTGCCAGCGGGAAGCGCCGTCAATGCGGGATGCTTCATAAACTTCCTTCGGGATCATCTGCAATCCGGCCAAGATGAGCAGCGCCATAAATGGTGCGGTCTTCCAGACATCGGCGATGATCACCGCGAGACGTGCAGCCCACGGGTCAGTGGTCCAGGCAATCTGTTGGTCAAGTAATGAATTGACGATTCCCTGTGGGGCAAACATGAATTGCCAAAGCTTCGCGGTGACTGCGGTAGGAATTGCCCAAGGAATCAGCACGGCAGCGCGTACCAGGCCGCGGCCGCGGTAATTACCATTCATGATCAGTGCCATCATCAGGCCCAGGATGGTTTCCAGAAGCACGGTCGTGACGGCGAAGAAGAGGGTGATTTTTACTGCTGGCCAGAAATCGGTGGCGATCACACCGGGTGGGCAGACAGAAACTTCACCGCTGGGGGACATACAGCGATTGGTGATCCAGTAAAGGTAGTTCTCTAGCCCGGCAAACCCGCCTTCGACGAAGGTACCTGTTTCAGGGTCCAGGCGGCGATTGCCCTGGAATGACAGCATGATGGCGCGTATGACCGGGTAGCCAATGACGATGGCCAAGGTTACTAGCGCCGGCGTAATCAATAACGCCGCTGGAAGGTACCGCTTGGCACGGGAATTTTTCACAGTAATAGTGTCATTCCTTCTTTTGCTCGTGCACTGGATATGGATGAAAGTGCGTTCAGACACTGTCAGCGAACCAGAGCGTGTTCTGCCACTTGGTTTATGTAACTAATGACACTAGCACCCGATATGGGCAAATTTAGAGTAAAGCCTGTTTGTTTTACACCCACTTATGGGATGGGTGGCCGAGGACTCTTGGTGGGAGTTACTTCCAGGGCGGTTGTTCGCACAGCGACCACACCCCGAAAGGGCTATTTTTCTTTAATGCGAGAAGCAAACTAGGAATTTAGTGACGCCTGAGGTCATAATTGTCGGAGTGAGTTCTACTTCACATTTCTATTGAGGTATTGAAAAATAATACCTCTCATTCGTATGGATACCTATCGAGGAGGATACGTGGCACGAGCGATTATCGTGGGCGCGGGCATGGTCGGTTTGGCAACTGCTTGGCACTTGCAGGAACGCGGTTATGACGTCAAAGTTGTAGACCGCGAAGGCGTCGCGGCTGGCTCATCGTGGGGCAATGCCGGATGGCTAGCTCCAGCGAAGACCATTCCATTGGCTGAAAGTGGTCTGTGGAAGCAGGGACCATCCTTGCTGCTCGATCCTGATGCAGCATTGTCCATGCCTTTCAAGGTGGATGTTCGCCTGTGGAAGTTCTTGGCACAATTTATGGCGCATGCTTCTAACTCTGCATGGGATAAGACCATGGAGAAGCTCACGCCAATCGACAAAGTCGCTCTTGCTGCTTTTGATGAACTAGAACTGGGTGGCGTGGAGGCAAAGTCCCACGAAGGTCCTTTTGTTATCGGTTTCAAATCTGAGGCTGATTCCCGCGGCTTCTTCAAGGAAATCGCCGGCGTTATCCGCTATGGCCAGGATGTGGACATCAACCGTGTCGATGATCCTCAGTCGATGGTTCCGATTCTCTCTGATGAGATTCGTGCTGTTTACCGGCTCGAAGGTCAGCGCTTCATTGAACCAGGTCCTTACGTCGAAGCGATCGCTAAAGCAGTTGAGGACCGCGGTGGGGAAGTAGTGTCCGGCAAGACCGTTGCATCCGTTGAGGGCGGAACGAAGGCCGCCGTTATCTACGATGACGGCACGCGTGAAGAAACCGATAAGGTCATTGTCGCCTCTGGTGCGTGGCTCAATGATCTGGTTCGCGATCACGGCGTGAACGTACCTGTCCAGGCTGGCCGCGGATACTCCTTCTCTGTAGAAACGCCTGAGCCCGTCAAGCATTCGGTTTACCTGCCGCAGCAGCGTATTGCGTGTACCCCTTATCAGGGCCGCTTCCGTATCGCGGGCACCATGGAATTCCGTGACCCCGATGACCCATTGATTCCACGCCGCATTGAATCCATCGTCAATAACTCCCGCGTGGCTTTCCGCGATGTGGATCTTGATGACCGCCAGGATGAGTGGGTAGGTTCCCGTCCAGTCACCCCAGACGGATTGCCTTTGATTGGTGAGACCAAGTCGAAGAATGTCTTCGTCGCTGGTGGACACGGCATGTGGGGCATTGTCTTAGGCCCCGCAACGGGTAAGTACCTAGCCGAGCTTATTGATACCGGTGTCACCAATGACATCATCAAGCCAATGAACCCGCTGCGTAAGAACCTGACTTCTGCCAACCCCTTCAAGAGGTAGTAACTACTTATGCAGTTACTACGTAGAGGGAGAAGTTACGTAGTTAGTGCCGATAGATAGGAGAAGGCGCTGCCTCCCCAGATTGTTGGGGGAGGCAGCGCCTTTGATTGTGACTACGCGAGGAAAGCCTTTCCGGCTTACCTACTTCACACATTCGTGCGTCATCGGACGTCCGAAATCCGCAAGGTTTAGGACGCGGATTCGATAGCGGCCTTCATGTCGGCGGTGGCGTCGTCGACTGACTTGCCATCGGTAAGCGCTGCGTAAGCATTATCCTGGATGGCCTTGGAAATTGCTGGGTAGAACGGGGAAACTGGTCGCGGAGATGCTGCTTCCAGAGATTCCTTCAGCGCCGGCAGGTATGGGAATTCTTCGATGAGAGCCTCATCATCGTAGATGGATGCCAGAACTGGTGGGAAGGATGCCTCTGCGAAGGAGGTCTGGTTTTCCTCATTGATGATGAACTCGATAAAGTCACGCGCGGTGGCCTTATTCTCAGAGTTCACGTTGATGCCGTTGTTGTAGCCACCGAGGGTGGAAACACCGACGCCGTCCTTAGCAACGAGTGGCTGAACCTCAACCTTGCCTGCGGTTGCTTCTGATTCCTCAGCATTGGTGTACATGTAAGGCCAGTTGATAGCGAATGCAGAGTCACCTTCGGTGAAGGTGAGGTTGGTTTCTTCCTCGGTCGCTGCGGTGGACTCAGCGGAAATGGTGCCATCCTCATATGCGTCAACGAGTGCCTGTAGGCCTTCCTTGGACTCATCGGAGTCAACGGTGACGTTTCCGTCTTCATCAAGAACCTTGCCGCCCCAGCCTTCCATGAAGCCCACGGTGTTCACGGTCAGGCCCTCGTACTGCTTGAGCTGAGTGGTCAAACACGCAGTGCCCTCTTCAAGAGCCTCACACGCGGATGCGAGCTCATCAAAGGTAGACACCTCATCTGGGGCAAGGTCAGTGTTGCGGAAGAGCAGCTGGCCATTGGTGTTTTGCGGGAGTGCGTACAAGGTGTCGTTGTAAGTCGCCGACTCAACGGTGGCTTCCAAGAGATTGGAGGTATCTACTTCCAAGTCACCCTCCAGCGGTGCCAACCACTGGTTTGCGGCGAAGTCAGCAGTCCAGATTACGTCCAGTGCCATGACGTCATAATCGGAGTTGCCAGCCTGCAAAGACTGTACGAGGGTTTCGCGCTGTGCGTCGGCTTCACCAGCGAGCTCAGAAAGGGTTACTTCCTCATCTGGGTGCTCCTCATTCCACTTCTCAATGATGGGAATGAGCTTATCGGTGTCATTTTTGCCCATGGCAAAGGTGATAGGGCCGCGACCTTCAGAATCACCATCATCGGTGGTTGCTTCATCAGAAGCAGCGTCGGTGCTGTCAGTCTCAGACTCGGAAGCAGAGTCAGAAGAACATGCGGATAGGGCCAGTGCTGCAACGGCAGTGGTGACTACAACACCAGTGCGAGTTGAGCGGAAGAGGGACTTCTTCATAATGGTTGCTACCTTTTCTGTGCGGGAGGACCAATTGGATTTACCCTAAGATATGGGCACTGTCCTGCGGTAGCTTTTGGGAAATTTCCCCCGCCACGGGGGTAGAATTCCTGGGATTATAATCAAATACGTCCCGAATGTTCCCCGCGTATGATTTAGCCCATGAGTAATTCCAGCGCCGCGCATGGCACAGATGACCGTAAAGAACTGGATCTGGCTCGAATTAGAGCAGAACTGGTGGATAGCGGCCTGTACGCAAAAGTAGACCACACTGCGCAAACCGGTTCCACGAACGCGGATTTGATGAAAGCCGATTATGTTGTTGATAAGCAGGCGCTCTTAGCGGATGAGCAGCTTGCGGCCAAGGGCCGGCTTGGTAGGTCCTGGTCAGCACCAGCCAAAGCACAGGTTATTATGTCTGTTGCTTTGCTGCCGATGTCCCTCGAGCACCTGGGTACGCTGCCATTGGCTGCAGGCCTCGCCGTGACTGATGTGGTGGATAAAGCATCCCTGAAGTGGCCTAATGATGTGCAGATTGATGGACAGAAACTGTGTGGAATTTTGGCTGAAGCTGGTCCGATCTCTACTCACTTTGGAAACCTTGCCGAAGGCGAGCCAGTTGCACGCGTGGTCTTGGGAATGGGGATCAATGTCTCCTTAACTAAGGAAGAACGACCAGTCGAAACCGCAACGTCTTTGTTGATTGAAGGCCTAGATACCGACCGCACAGAACTGACCATTGGTCTGATGAAAGCATTGAATAATCGCCTTGAGCAGTGGAAGAACCAGGACCCCACCATGATGAAGGACTACCGCCAGGTTTGTTCCACCATCGGTATGGACGTTCGTCTGGAAGCCCCAGGTGGAGACATTTACGGCGTTGTTGAAGGTGTTGCTGATGACGGGCGAATCAACGTGGGTGGTGAGTATTACTCCGCTGGCGACGTCATCCATCTTCGTCCCGCCAAGGCTAACTAGTAGGATTGGAACCCATGAGCATTCAAAAGATGGGACAAGGTGAGGTCAAACATGTTGACGTCACCTCACCTTTTCGTGCTCATTTATTCCCAATCTTAGAGCTCGTCCTCATCACTGGTGTTTTGTGGATTCTCATCGGTTGGCTTGATGTGCAAGTCAACCAAGGCGCGATTGACTTGGCGCTGCGCAATGGCGTGGTGTTGTTGTGGTCATGTCTTGCTCTGTGGCGATTTGTTTTGCCTGTCTTTCGGCAACGCCGCAAGCGTTTCATCGTGACCAACCGGCGAGTGATCGCGCGTGCTCCGACGATGAAAGGCCAGACGGATTCGATTCCCCTGGGCGATATCGTTGGTGTTCGTCGCCGACGCGGTGGAATCTCGCTTGCTATTCGGGGCTATGAGCGTGCCATCCATTTCCCTGACGTGCCCAAAACCAAGCGGATTGAAAAGATTTTGAACCAGCAAATTGCTGAACTTCGATCTCCCATCTGGCGTTAAGAGTAAGGCAGGGTTAGCCAAGTAAGGCTGCAGGCGTCAGTGGCGCTAGTATTGAACGCGTGAGTGAACAAGCAGGAACCCCAGAAGGAAACCCTCAAGCACATGTTGCCGGCATGCCGCTTATCGCTGTGATCGGTGATGGTCAGCTAGCACGCATGATGCAGACCGCTGCCATTGAATTAGGTCAATCATTGCGACTTCTAGCAGGCGCACGGGATGCATCGGCAGCTCAAGTGTGTGCTGATGTCGTGCTCGGTGACTACACAAAGTACGAGGATTTGCTGAAAGCCGTGCAAGGTTCCACTGCTGTCACCTTTGATCATGAGCATGTTCCAAATGAGCATCTCACTGCATTGATTGATGCAGGATATAACGTGCAACCGCAGCCTTCTGCTCTGATTAATGCCCAGGACAAGCTCATTATGCGTGAGCGCCTTTCGGAGCTGGGGGCACCACTGCCACGCTTTGCACCTATTGAGTCCGCGCAAGATGCCTTTGAATTCTGGTCCCTCACCGGTGGTCAGGTGTGCTTGAAGGCGCGCCGGGGTGGCTATGACGGTAAGGGTGTCTGGTTCTCCGCGGATGAATCCCAGCTGACCGCATTGGTCTCTGATCTGATTCGCCGCGGCGTTCCATTGATGGCCGAAGAAAAAGTTGCGTTGACTCGTGAGCTTTCGGTTCTGGTGGCGCGTACGCCATCGGGTGAGGTGGCAGCGTGGCCATTGACTGAGTCTGTACAGCGCAATGGCGTGTGCGCGGAGGCTGTCGCGCCTGCACCGAATGTGAATCCAGAGCTGAAGGCGCGAGCGGAAGAGCTTGGTGAAAAGATTGCCACTGAGCTGGGCGTCACTGGCGTTCTAGCGGTTGAGCTTTTCGCATTCACCAATGACCAGGGTGAAGAAGACATTGCGGTTAATGAGTTGGCAATGCGTCCACATAACACCGGTCACTGGACGCAGGACGGCTCTGTGACTTCGCAATTTGAACAGCACCTTCGCGCAGTTATGGATGAGCCTTTGGGCGATACTTCCACGCTGGCTCCGGTTACCGTGATGGCTAATGTTCTGGGCGCTGATGAGGATCCGACTATGCCAATGGCGCAGCGTGTTACCGAAGTATCGCGCCGATTCCCACGTGCCAAGGTTCATCTTTACGGCAAGGGGCACCGTCCGGGCCGTAAGATTGGGCACGTGAACCTGACCGGCGACGACGTTGATGCAACTCGCCGAGATGCCCGCCTGGCGGCGGATTTCTTGGTCAACGCCACGTGGTCGGATACTCAGACGTCATAGATTTATAGCGATACCGCCACCGATACTTTTCAAGGGGAGAATATGACTGCACCGCTCGTTGGGCTCATCATGGGTTCAGATTCAGATTGGCCAACTGTTGAGCCAGCCGCCGAGATTCTGGCTGAATTCGGGATTCCTTTTGAGGTAGGTGTGGTCTCAGCTCACCGCACTCCGGAAAAGATGCTGAACTACGCAAAGCAGGCGCATTCTCGGGGCATTAAAACCATCATTGCTTGTGCGGGCGGTGCCGCGCATTTGCCGGGTATGGTTGCTGCGGCAACGCCACTACCGGTTATCGGTATCCCACGTGCATTGAAGGACCTAGACGGTTTGGACTCTCTGCTGTCTATCGTGCAGATGCCTAGCGGTGTGCCGGTTGCAACGGTATCCATCGGTGGTGCGAAGAATGCCGGTCTATTGGCTGCACGCATTTTGGGCGCTGGGCACCCTGAACTGGTTGAGCGCATGGCCGCATACCAGGAAAATATGGCGAAGGAAGTTGAGCAAAAAGACGCCAATCTCCGTGCTCAGCTTATGGGTGAGTAAACCCAAAGCATCAATTTATGAAGCGCCAGCACAGTAAGTCGGACGCGAGCAATGCGCCGATCGTGGTATTAGGTTCCCGGGTGACCGATGGTCAGCCTGGGGCCTTGTTGGTGTCGCGTTTGAAGAAGGCCTTGCAGATTGCTCAGCGCTATCCACAAGTACAGGTCATCGTTTCAGGGGATGGGGAAGCGCCTGTGATGGCGCGCTATCTCCTCCAGCATGGATTAGACCCGCAGCGTGTTGTGGAAGAACATGAGGCCACCAGCACCAATGAGAATTTGGAACGAAGTCATGCATTGGCACCCGATGCGGAATTCTATCACGTGGTGACTAATGATTTCCATGCTATCCGCACCAAGCTGTGGGCATGGCACTTGAAGATCCCCATCACTGTGCACCCAGCGCTGACTCCGCGCAGTCATCGTCTCCGAAATTACTCCCGGGAAATCCTGGCCACTCCGCATTCCGCAACGCGGATTATTTGGCGCAAGATTCGAGCTAAATTCTAGGTTTTGCTAATTTTCTTCTCACGCTGATTAGCAAAGATTTGACCCCAGATTAGTGTGCTAGTTCATACCGAAACTTGGTTATCAGGTTTCGAGGGCTAATATTTCTATCAAGCCACACGCCGATAGCTGCATCACCATTGCACACTATCGCTGCACAACGCCTCCACCCAGAAGGCAGAAACCACACAATCGTGGTTTTGGTGAAAGACAATATTTGATTCTCTTGCATTGCTGCGCCCGCATGATTCCGCGCGCTTTCAGCACTGCAAGAATACGGATTTTCTGGGAGGAATTATTGTGTCTGACAAGGACGAGCTCTTAAATGCATCCATGACCAAGAAAGAGCGTGCGCGTGAGGACCGGTCTGCCACCATCGCCGTGACTGCCTTTCCTGCGTTCATCCTGGTGGGAACTGCGCTTGCATGGATTTTCCCCGCTCCGTTTGTGCCCATGGGGCAGTACATCACTCAATTCCTCATGATCATCATGTTCGGCATGGGTTTGACGCTGACTATTCCTGATTTCAAGGAAATTGCTAAGCGTCCCTTGCCCATTCTTATTGGTGTGATCGCGCAATTTGTCATCATGCCTTTGTGCGCCATCATGGTAGCCAAGGTGCTTGGGCTCAATCCGATGTTGGCGGTCGGTCTGCTCATGCTAGGTTCCGTCCCGGGTGGTACATCATCGAATGTGATTACCTACTTGGCACGAGGCGATGTTGCTCTGTCTGTTGCGATGACGTCTGTATCGACGTTGCTTTCGCCCATTGCCACTCCAATGCTCATGCTGGTTCTTGCTGGCGCTGAGACTGAAGTCGATGGTGCTGGAATGGCGTTGACTTTGGTTCAGACCGTCTTGGTCCCAGTCGTTGGCGGTCTGGTTCTTCGCTACCTCTTGGACAAGTGGATTGGCTACATTGCACCAGTCCTGCCATGGATTTCTATCTTGGGCATCGGCGGCGTTGTATTCCCAACCGTGGCCAATAATGCGGACTTGCTCATCGAAATGGGCGCAATCGTCTTCGTCGCGGTCTTGCTGCACAATATCTTGGGCTATGCCTTGGGCTACTTCACTGGAAAGGCACTGAAGATGCCTGAGTCCTATAACCGCACCATGGCGGTGGAGATTGGTACCCAGTCGGCCGGACTGGCCTCCGGCATGTCGGCAAAATTCTTCGCCCCAGAAGCAGCATTGCCTGGTGCGTGTGCTGCTGTGCTTCACAACATCACCGGTGCCATCTTCTCAGCTGTTGCTCGTCGTTTCCCTACCGAGCAGCTAGAAGTTCAGAACATTAATGAGGCTGCTGCCGAACGTGAGGATGTTAAAGCACGCTCTTAAGCGGTAGTACCTTCGCTCATAAATTAACGCGCGGTTCGAATAACTGTGCCGAGGCAGGTCCCATGCACGTGGGGCCTGCCTTTTTCCAATCTAAACTACGAATAACAGCAGCTATTCGCCGAAGCACTGAGGCAAGCTAGGCAGAACCATCGGCAGCCGGCATAGTGGCTTTCTTGAGGGCTTTATTGATGCCTTGCTTGAGCGTTGGCCGCGCCTGGTTGAGCGGGTGGGCGATGGCACGCAGCCCCATGTAAGCGATTTGATCGGCGGCCTGATTCAGTGGGTCACCGGCATGGCCAAGCACGCGTTGAATTTTCACCTCGCATTGACCGCTGAGGTCTTTCCAGGCTTGGTCAAAGCGACTGCGGGAGCCCGGGCTTAACCCCCGCCAGGCTCGACCGCGGGGGTTGCGGCGGCGATTGCGGTTGTTATTTTGCCGTCGTGAACGAGGCTTTTCACCGGATAAAATGTAGTCCACGGCCTCCAATGCTGCGACTGAGTCTGACTCAATGACGGCCTTGGTTGCACCAACTTTATGCAGGTACTTCAATGCCAAAGTGAGGGATTCGAGTTCGAGCTCATCGGTGGAAGCCTTGGTCTTTTTGGTTCGCAGCTGGAAGTCGCCATTATTGGCGACAAAACACATGGAGCCTTTATACACCGTGTCAGATGAAGCATCGGTGGCAATGCGCACGAGTTCATCGGCATCAGGGTGACCCGCGGTAGTAGAAAATTGTGGCCACCAATGAGCCGGGGTGGTGGGCACTGGCTGTGACTTGATGATTTCAGGTGCTTCGCCAGTCTTTTTAGCTTCACGCAGTGCGGCGTGGTCATCTTTCTTACGCTGGGATGAAGCCCGCTTACCGGCCCGGTTCTTTTCAGAAAAGCTGCCGGTGACCACGTATCCGCGCTTTTCTAGCGCCAAACGCAACACGGTCTGGCGGCGGCCAGTAACAATCCACGCTTTGCCGTGCAGATTCTTCAACGCAGCATCTAATTCCTGCAGTGTTCTTTCCACAACATCATCATTGATGGTGCGCCCGCGACGCACGAAGCGCGCACGCTTAGAATCTACTGCAATAACCCAGCCATCAATCTTGCCAGCCTTGCCGGATTTCCATGGCTGATCCCACAGCGCAATGGCTACATGGATGGGGCGTTGAACCATGTCTTCGGTGACTTGGCGCGTTTTATAAGTGCGCGATTGCGTACCAAGCAGCGCTTCTAAGTCAAGACGAGATTCGGGCATACCCACTAGTAAACCGCATATACCTCACCTTAGCACATCGTGCTCGGTGTTTTAGAGAAATTGATGGGCTAAGCAACTGGTGGAACCTGCGGATCCTCAGGCGCAACAGCGTGAGGCGCTCCAGCCGGATACTGGCGGGTGTGCTCGGCGGTGCGGAGTACTGAAATGATGCGGTAGAGGTTCATCATCATATTGCTACGCAGCATTTCTGCTGCTTCATAGCGTTTATCCCGTGCCAGTAGCTGAGCAACTTTTACGTTCTCTTGAACATTCTCGGCATGCAGCTCTGGGTAGAGGGGAAGCACCTGCAAGAAGGTTAGGCGCATGCGGGCGAGGAGATTGCTCATCTCCTTATCCATGGTGGGGGAGCCAACGCCATTAACTAGCGCGCGATGAAAGTTCTGGTTGCAGGTTGAAAGAGCTTCCATATCGCTGTCATTAAGAGCTTGGACTGCTAGATTGGTTTGTTCCACCAAATAGTCAACGTCGAGAAACTCGCCCCATAGTGCAGCTGCAGGTTCAATATTGGCGCGAGCGCGGTATAAATCCACAATGTAGTCAATATCTGGACTTGCGATGAAGACGCCACGGTTGGGGATTTTGACCAAGAGCTGTTCAGCCGCAAGGGTCACGAATGCTTCACGCAGCGTGTTTCGTGAAACCTTGTAATGTGAAGCAACCGCAACTTCATTGAGCTTGTCTCCAGGCAAGTATCGGGCGCCAGCAATGGCTGCCCGGAGGTCTTCGGCTATGGAACTAGCAAGCATAGCCATGAGCTTAGTCTATATAAGAATTGTTATGCAGTTTCGTTGTCAAAGCAATAATCAGAAAGTTTTACACATCGATGATGGATATCAAGCTAGTAGGGTATTTGGGCTGGTATCGGATGGGCCATTATTGAGCTTCGTAACAGCAGTCGATCGTATTGCTTGACCATGTATTTCCGCAGACTGGATCAGGCTTGATTTTAATGTGCCAATTGCGGGTTTCTGCCTGAGGGAATACGTATCTATTCGTGATTCTCGTGATAATTAAGTGCGGGTGGTGGGGCTTGGAAGTTTACGCATAAAAATGGTGGATTATCCGCTTTGTTCAAAGATGTGCGTTGGGGGAGGACTCTTACCCTGTGGACTTATGGGGATCCAAATTTTCGGCCACCTACCCCTACTGGGACACCCTTTCCATTCAATGGAAGGCGATTGTGGCAGGTGGGGAGGGGTTTGATCGGGATTCAAAGTTCGCATTTCGCACAAGGGGGGTGAAGGGCGAACGGAGGACTAATGTGATGTTTATCGAGCTCACTCATAAAGTGATGCCGCTTACCCGACCGGCATGGCATATGGTGAGGCATGGAGCATTTCATAGGAGGACTAAGCGATGTCAGAACTATTGACCAATGTTGGCACGGGTGACGTGTGGGCACCACGCGCATTTCCTGAGTACCGCACCACCATCAAACGCAACCCAGGCAATGACCTCATTATGGTGAATGAGCGCCTGGGCGAAATCACCGGACCGGTCTTCGGCGAACAGGACCTCGGCGGTATCGATAATGATATGACCATCGTGGATGGCGGCGAGGCCATCTGCCAGCGCATCTTGGTGCACGGCAAGGTCTTGGGCTGGGACAATAAGCCAGTACCAAATACCCTCATTGAGGTATGGCAGGCCAATGCGGCAGGCCGCTACCGTCACAAGAATGACTCCTGGCCAGCACCCTTGGATCCACACTTCAATGGCGTGGCGCGCTGCTTGACTGATAAGGACGGCAATTACAGCTTCTACACCATCAAGCCGGGCGCATACCCTTGGGGCAACCACCACAATGCTTGGCGCCCAGCGCACATTCACTTCTCTCTCTACGGTCGCCAATTTGGCGAGCGTCTGGTGACCCAGATGTACTTCCCGGATGACCCAATGTTCTTCCAAGACCCAATCTTTAACTCCGTGCCCAAGGGTGAGCGCGAGCGCATGATTTCTGTCTTCGACTATGACGAAACCCGTGAGAACTGGTCTTTGGGTTATAAGTTCGACATCGTCCTGCGCGGCAAGAATTCCACCCCTTTCGAATAAATCACTTCTTCGATATTCGCAGCATAGATACTGAGATAAAAAGAAACGCTAAGGAGTAAACAATGCGTATTGATAAAGCTTCGGATGGGGAATTTCGCTATGGCGAGCTTGCCCATGGTGACCAGGATGAGACCGAATTTGGCATCATGCCTTCACAGACCGTCGGACCGTACGTCCACATTGGTCTGATTCGTGAAGGCTCAGAAATCATGGCCGAGGGCGATAATGCCGTGGAAATCACCGTGACCACCATCGATGGTGATGGCGCGCCGATTGCGGACTCCATGATTGAGTTCTGGCAAGCGGATGAGAATGGCGTATTCAATTCTGATATTGATCCGCGCCGTGAGCAGCCAGCCACCGTTGATGGATTCCGAGGTTTGGGCCGAGCTTTCGCGGATGAAACGGGTACGTCCAAGCTGATTACAGTTGTGCCAGGGGCGTTGCAGCCTATCGATGGCTTCGCGCCAGCAAAGGATGCTGAAGCACCACACATCAAGGTCGGCGTATTTGCGCGCGGCATGTTGGAGCGTTTGTACACCCGTCTGTATTTCCCAGAATTTGCTGAGGCCAATGCACAGGATCCAGTTCTGCAGCTGGTGGATGAAAATCGCCGTGCTCTTTTGGTCGCTGAGAAGACCGACAAGGGCTACCACTTTGAGATCATTGTTCAGCATCCGGAGAAGGATAAGGAAACCCCGTTCTTCGACATCACGGCGGGCAACTAGAACTTCTTCTCATCATCGGCATTAATGTAGGGGCTCATGACTTATTCCTATTCGCGCAGCACTTATTCTGATCTCGCAGGTGGAAACACCGCGGTACATGCACAGATTGGCGATCAAGAATTCCTCAATGCCATCGTGGAATTTGAGCGCGCTTTGGCCACCGCTGCACATTCCAGCGGCATTATTTCTGATGATGAGCACACCGCAGCCATCGCAGCTATTGATGGCTACGAGGTTGATGTGGAAGAAATCTCGCAGCTTTCTGCAGGGGGCGCCAATCCAGCTGTTCCAATTTCCAAGCAGCTGAAAAAGCGTGCCGGTGAGGTAGGAGCCAAGGGCATCCACACGGGTGCCACGAGCCAAGACGCTATTGATACGGCTTTGGTGCTCGTGCTCAAGCGCGGAACCAATGAACTGCTTGACCTTGCTGCGCACGTCATCAAGCGCCTCGCAGAATTTACCGAAACCTATGCTGATGCTCCCGTCATGGGCCGCACTTTGGGCCAAGCCGCGCAGCCAATGACATTCGGTTTAGTTGCCGCCAACTGGTTGGAAACCCTTGATGATGCCTGCATTGACCTTGAGCGCGCGTGTAATTCATTGCCAGTGCAATACGGTGGTGCGACCGGTACTTTATCGGCCACATACCCGTCTGGTCTGGAGATTCACAATAAACTCGCACGAGTATTAGAGCTGGAATCCGCACCCCGCATTTGGCACACCAACCGTATACCGCTAGTGCGCTTTGCCACCTCGGTGGCCATTGTGGCCGGTACTATCCGCAAGGTTGCTGGAGATATTATCTTCATGTCCGCATCTGAGGTGGGGGAGCTACAAGAAGCCACGCCGGGTGGGTCGTCCTCCATGCCGCACAAGGCTAACCCGGCTGCAGCCGTTGCTGCCGATGGCTACGCGCGCCGCGCCTCAGGCCTGGCCAACACAATGCTGGAGTCGCTGGATTCACGCCTGCAGCGTGGGGTGGGCAGCTGGCATGCAGAATGGGCCACTCTGCGTGAGCTACTCGCGGTTACTGCTTCAGCAACATCGCGCCTGTGGGCCAGCATTGATGGCATCAACGTCAATACTGCGGCCATGGAAAAGAACATGATTGATACTGGAACGGTTGGTCATGCAGCTGAGATCGTCACCGACATTATTAACCGCGCTGAGATGACGCGACGTCCTCACCGTGATGAGGCGTGCCCGAACTGCGCCACCTAGAAATACTTCAAGCTTTATCAAGATTTAAGAAAAGGAAAGCATCATTATGACTACGCAGAATCCAGGACCTGATTACACAAACGGACGCCAAGCAGCCCACGAGGTGGGTATGGCTAATCGCCGCGCTGTTTTAGGTGATGCTCACGTTGATGCTTCCGTGGAAAAGATGACCCCTGTGACGGAAAAGTTCCAGGATTTCATCACCCGTACCGCATGGGGCGATATTTGGCAGCGTGAAGGCTTGGACCATACCGAGCGTCGCCTGTTGACCATCGCCATTTTGACTGCAGTGGGCAATCACGGTGAGCTGGATATGCACTTGCGCGCAGCGCTTCGCGCCGGGGTAGATTCTGAAACCCTCGGTGAGGTGCTCCTTCATACCGCTATCTATGCGGGTGTTCCTAATTCCAACCATGGATTTGCCCTGTTGAATGCGGCGGTTCAAGAGCTCGAGGGCTAATTCCTGATGCGTACTTCTATTGCGACCGTGTGTTTATCTGGCACGCTCGCCGAAAAGCTGCGCGCCGCAGCTGATGCCGGATTTGATGGCGTAGAAATCTTCGAGCAAGACTTGGTGGTCTCACCGCATTCGCCGGAGCAAATCCGTGACCGCGCGCAAGAACTTGGGCTCAGCCTCGACCTCTACCAACCTTTCCGTGACCTGCTCAGCGTTGAAGAAGACGTTTTCCAAGACAATCTTCGCCGCCTGGAAGCAAAGTTCCAGTTGATGCAGCGTTTAGGCATGAATCAGATTCTGGTGTGCTCCAACGTTGCAACCGCGACGGTGGATGATGATGAGGTGCGCGTGGACCAGCTGCGCCGCGCTGGGGAACTGGCCGCGCGTTATGGCTGCTTTATCTCCTATGAGGCTTTGGCCTGGGGAAAGTATGTCAACACCTATCAGCATGCTTATGACATCGTGGTAAAAGTGGATCACCCCAATGTTGGTACCTGCCTCGACTCCTTCCACATTCTTTCCCGGGGTGATGATCCGACGGGGATTGCGTCGATGGACGCGGAAAAGATTTTCTTTTTGCAGCTTGCCGATGCCCCCTCCATGGACATGGGTATCTTGCCGTGGTCGCGCCACCACCGTGTATTCCCCGGCGAAGGTGACTTCGATCTGGGCTACTTCATGGAACAGGTTGCCAAGTCGGGCTATCAGGGACCGGTGTCTTTGGAAATCTTCAACGATGATTTCCGTGAGGCCGAGGTGGGACGCACCGCCATTGATGGTCTGCGCTCTTTGACCTGGTTGGCGGATAAGACCGCCGCCAAGGTCCCCAATGCGCCTTTGGAATTGCCGCAGCTTGCGCAGCCTCAAACTCCGCGCGGTTTCGACTTCGTGGAAGTACGCACCGGGCGTTTGGGTGAGGTCACCAAGGCATTACACCAATTGGGTTTCCGCCTAGGTGGCTATCACCAGTCCAAGCCGGACTTTCAGGCTTGGGTACAAGGTAATGTTCGGATCATCGTCGAAGATGAAGGCCCCACTGGTGGCGCGACCACGCTGACTGGCTTAGGCGTCATTGTAGATGATGCCAGCGCTGCAGCAGAACGTGCTATTGCGCTCAAAGCACAACCGGTACCGCGCGTGACTGGCGTGGGGGAAGAAGACCTGCACCCAGTCTTTACCCCGGATGGTTCGGAGCTGTATTTCTGTGGCACCGGCACAAATAGCACTGGCGGAGCTGGTCGCGGTGGCACCTGGACTCCAGAGTTCGGCTTCGAGTGTGATGAAATCATCGGTGCGAATGACAAGAATGCACTAATTAATTCGGTGCACCATATTGCGCTGGCGCAACCGCAATCAACCGCTGCTGAAACTCGTCTGTTCTACTCATCCGTGCTGGGTCTGGAACCAACCACACCAGAGTTCGTGCCTTCTCCAGCAGGATTGGTGCATAAGCAAGCCATCGAAGGTGACAATGTTCGCCTGACCGTATCAGCCGCACCGGAGGGGTCTGAACAAGGTGGCTTCTTCGCGGAGCACTACCCAGAGCACATCACCTTTGGGACATCCGATGTCTTCGCCGTTGCCCAACGCGCGGTAACTCGCGGGCTGAAGATGCTGCCAATTCCAGAGAATTACTACGACGATCTTGCTGCCCGTTTCGGTCTGGAACCATCTCTCATCGCGCAGATGAAAGAGTTCAACATCTGCTATGACCGCAGCGCGGATGGTGAGCTCCTGCACTTCTACACTGCGCCTTTAGGAAGCACCTTCTTCGAAGTCGCTGAGGTACGCGGAAATTACTCTGGTTTCGGATGGGCCGATGAACCTATCCGCCTCGCCGCCCAGTACCGCGCTTTGCGCGATGATGTCCGCGGCATCCCGCACTAATCCCGAGGACCTCGCTTACCGCAAAACATTTCCTAGCTAACGCTTTCCAAGCAAACACTGACTCAGCTAGCGCCACGTACTGTGCGCTGGCTGATTAACCCTGACTGTTTCTACCAAGGATTGAGAACACACATGACTGATAAGACTTTGCTGCTCGGACTCATCGGACACGGCATCGCACAATCACGCACCCCAGCTATGCACGAGGCAGAAGGTCTAGCGCACGGCATCCCGACGGTTTATCGCGTCATTGATACCGGTGCAGAACCAGCGAAGTCCATGGAGCTCAAAGAGATTCTGAATGCTGCGCGCGCACTGGGATTTAATGGCTTGAACATTACCCACCCGCACAAGCAAGAAGTGCTGGAGTACCTAGATGAAGTTGATGAGCGTGCTCGCAAGATTGGCGCGGTCAACACCGTTGCTATCCGCGAAGGTAAGTTCTATGGCTATAACACCGACGTCACCGGCTTCGGCCGCGGGCTGGAGCAGGGCCTGCCTGATTCGAAGCTGGACTACGTGGTTCAAGTTGGCGCAGGCGGCGCGGGCAACGCAGTGGCACATTCGTTAATTGCTGGCGGCGTTAAAAACCTCTACGTAGCTGACTTGGACCCTGAGCGCGCGCAGCAGCTGGCAGAAAACATCACCGCAACATCGTCCGAAGCCGCTGGCTCTTTCACCGTCACCGGCATCGCAACCGCGGATGTTGAAGAATACATCTCCAAGGCTGATGGGGTAGTCAATGCCACCCCAGTCGGCATGGAACAGCTGCCTGGCACCGCCTTCGATACCTCTATTTTGAAGCCGACCCAGTGGGTCAGCGATGTCATCTACCTTCCACTGGAAACCCAATTATTGCGCGAAGCCAAAGAAATCGGCTGCGCTGTCCTTGATGGCTCGGGCATGGCTGTTGGTCAAGCACTCGACGCATTCACACACTTCACTGGCCTTGAAGCAGACGCTGAGCGTCTGCGCGAAACTTTCGTGTCCTTCGGTAATTAAGCTTCTGCCCGCGCTGACTTTGCTCCCTGAACGGCGAAAGTGTTGAGTATAGTGAGCATATGGCGAATTCAAAGTCCGGGGAAACCGTCCTAGAACGGTGTGTTCGGGTGCTGGAATCTTTTGATGCCACCCACTTTGCCTTGACGGTCAGTGAGATTTCGCGCCGGGCCAACCTTCCTATGTCCACGGCGCACCGAATGGTGGCGGAGCTCGTTGATGTCGGGCTTCTGGACCCATCCGAGGATAAGAAATTTGTGATGGGCCACCGGGCATGGGAGATGTTTGCACGCTCTAACCCGGTGGAAGAGTTGCGCTTTCGTGCACGCCCAGTGCTGGAGGGAATCCACTCGGCAGTGCAGCAATTTACGTCACTGGCCGTGCCGCAATTTGATGATGATGAAGTGCTTTTTATTGAGCGCTACACCGGCTTTGGGAACGCAAAAATTCGTGCTACCCAAGGCGGGCGCATGGACCTTTTTGATAATTCCAATGGGATTGTCTTTTTGGCCCATGCGCCTTTTGAGGTTTTAGAGCGAGTCTTTTCCAAACCCCTCGTGTCCAAAACTGATGGTGAAACCTATGACATCGATATTGTGCAGGAACAGATCGAATTCGCCCGACGCATGGGCTACGCAAGAATCACCAATGGCATGGTCCGCGAAAATGTTGCCTATGCAGTGCCGCTGATGGGCGCTAATGGCCAAGTTGTCGCGGCGTTATCGGTGGTGGGCAGGGCCGATGAGTGCGATGACGACGTTATTCTGACGGTTCTGGCGGCTTCCGGAAACCAGCTTTCGCATGGTGAGAATCCGTTGATGCTGCCGCGAATTCCACGTCGCGGACGCTAAGAATTACGGGCGCGAGCCCCTTAAAAACACGCTTGTTCGTGATAAGAACGGCTGTCCCTCAGGCAGATCAAGCATTTACCCCTAGCTACCCCCACAGCAAATGTGTCATTCGGTGAGCTGGGGGTTTTCTATTTTTTCAGTGCGATATCCGAACTAAATCGAAACTCTTCCATTCAATGGAAACTGAGTTGGTTTGTGTTGTGGCTCTCACTAAATTACAGCTATCGATCCAAATCACGTTTGATAGGGAGAATGATCGTGACGAAACAACTCGTTGACGCGAAAGCAGCTTCACACGTTGAAGAACCTGCTCACGCAGGAAAGCAGAACCCACGTAAGGCGGCTCTGGCTTCATTTCTCGGCTCCACTCTGGAGTACTACGACTACGTTCTCTACGGCACTGCCTCTGCGCTAGTCTTTAGTCGATTGTTCTTTGATTCAAACAATCCAACCTTGGCCACCATTGGTGCACTGATGACCTTCGGTGTTGCCTATATCGCGCGTCCGCTGGGTGGTCTGGTGATGGCTCACATCGGTGACCGCATTGGCCGTAAGGCCGCGCTGATGATCACGCTGGTTGTCATGGGCGTGTCGTCAATCTCGATTGGTTTGCTGCCAACCTATGAGCAGATTGGCATCACCGCGACCATCCTGCTGTTGGTCTGCCGTATCGCTCAGGGCTTCTCCGCTGGTGCTGAGGCAGCTGGCGCATCCACAATGACGATGGAGCACTCGCCAGAAGGCAAGCGCGGATTCTTCACCTCTTCAGTCATGCTGGGCTGTTCCGCAGGTAATGTCCTGGCCGCTTTGGTCATGGTTCCAATCATGATGATGCCTGAGGACGCCATGATGTCATGGGGCTGGCGCATCCCATTCTTGCTTTCCGCAGTGGTCCTGGGTGTTGCTTACTTTGTGCGTACCCACCTGGAAGAAACCCCAGTCTTTGAAGCTTCCGAAGAAGATAAGCAAGAGCAGAAGGCGCCAGCAATTGAGGTGCTCAAGAAGCAGCCAATGGATGTTATCCGCGTCTTCTTCATCACCTTCTACTCCGTGGTTCAGTCCACCTTCATGGTCTATGCACTGTCATACGCAACTGAGCACACCAACATCGAGCGCTCCACCATGTTGATCGTGAATGCTGTGGCCATGACGGTTTCCATGGTCACCATCCCACTGGCAGCCATGCTGGGCGACCGAATCGGCCGCAAACCAACCCTGATCATCGGTGCTATCGGCTGTATTATCACCACTTACTTCTACTTCGATGCTTTGACCAATGAGAACATCGTCCTCGTATTTGCTCTCTGCATCCTGAACCAGGGCTTCTTCTACTCCTGCTGGAATGGTGTCTGGTGCGTCTTCTTCCCAGAGATGTTCGCGCAAGAATACCGTTACACCGGCATGGCAATGGGCAACCAGCTCGGCCTGGTCCTCACCGGTTTTGCACCAGCTATTAATGCAGCTATCTACGTCACCTTCGGTTGGCAGGGCGTTGTCACCTTCGTGTCCGGCTGCATCCTGATCGCGTGCGGATTCATCCTGTCTACCCGTGAGACCGCATTCACTAAGCTCGAAGACCTCGGCGCTAAGAAGTAGTGAATCATCATGGCTGAATCCACATCGTCACCTTCGATCATTCGTGTCGGAATTATCGGCTGCGGCGTAATTGCCAAGAACCACCTCGTGGCCTTTACTCAAAACCCGCATTCGGAAGTCGTTGGCGTCTGTGACATCGATATCCAGCGCGCACAAGCATTCGCGGATGAGTGGGATATTCCTCATGCTTATTCCGATATTGCTGAGCTGCTCGCCTCAGGAATTGATGCAGTAACGGTGTGCACCCCACACCCAACACATAAGCAACTGGTGATTCAGTCCGCACAGGCTGGCGTGCATGTCTTGTGTGAAAAGCCTTTGTCCACGGACTATTGCGCAACCCAACGCATGATTGATGCGTGTGATGAAGCGGGAGTACTGCTGAGCGGCATGTTCCAGCGCCGCTGGTGGCCAGCCGCACAGCAGATGAAGCAATCCACCGCCACTAATCCGGCCATCATGGGCCACGTCCATGTCGCGTTGCACCGTGAGCATTCCTACTACACCAAGGACGCTTGGCGTGGCAGCTGGAGTGCTGATGGTGGGGGAGTACTCATGAACCAGGCCATACATTATATTGACCTGCTCTTATGGTTTATGGGCGATGTCGTGGAAGTGTCCGGCCGGGTTAACTCTTTCAAGCATGCTGAAAATATTGAGGTTGAAGACTCTGTTGTCGCGACGGTGACTTTTGCATCAGGCGCGATGGCCACGTTGAACCTCACCACCTCATCCACTCCGGCATTTGGTGCCACTGTTCACATTACTCAGGCGGACGGTTCATCCATGTCACTGTTGGAATTCCCAGAAGGCACCGAAGGTCGCCTGGTTAACCACGGTCATGGCGCAGCTATTGAATCCACACCACTTTTTCCTTCTGACCTTGAGCCCAATGTCGATCTACGCACCATCAATGATCAGCACATTCCATTTCATATCCAGCAGGTAGCCAACTTTGTGGACGCCGTGCGCGGTGAAGAAGAGCTCATCGTCGATGGCCCAGAATCCACCAAGGCCCTGCGCACCTTACTGGCGATTTATGAATCCCACCGCACCGGCCAGCCAGTGCACCTGGGCAGTGAGCCAGCACCGACGCACGTAACCGTGCCAGAAAATATCGGCCCTTAAGAGAAAACATCAGAAAGCTACTGTGACATGAGTACCCGTGAATTAGGAATCGCGCCCCTTTCGGCGTTGAATACCTCGCCAGATGAATTCATTTATCTGGCGCATGAGGTTGGATTCGACTTTGTCGGTCTGCGGGTTATCCCGGTAACACCCAATGAGCCGCACTATGACCTCTCTTTAGGTTCTGACCTGCATAAGAAGGTTCACAAGGCGCTTGCAGACACGGGGTTGAAGGTCAAGGATGCAGAGTTCATCTTGCTTGATGGCTCCAACAAGCGTGATGTGTGGATGACCGCCATGGAACGCGCAGCCTCTTTCAGCGCCGCCACGCTTACTGTCGCGGTAGGGGATAGCGATAGACAACGGACCATCGACACCGTGGCAGCCATGGTTGAAGCCGGCAAAGACTTCGGTATTACCCCTGCTATTGAGCCAATTTCTTATCAGGCGGTCAATGACATTGCTAGTGCCGTCGATATTGCTGTAAACGGTAGTTTCTTTTTACCGGACACGCTGCATATGCACCGGTTTGGAGCGTCCCCGCAGCTGCTTGCCGATGCCTCCTCGCATGTCACCATGATGCAGATTTGCGGGGTGGAGCCATCCCGGCCCGAAGACCGTGAAGGCCTGGTGCATGAATCCCGTGCACACCGATTGGCCCCTGATGAAGGTGCCAGCGACGTTGCCGGCTATATCCGTGCGCTACCGCCGGATATTCCCATCAGCGTTGAAGCACCCAATGACATCTTTGTTCAAGAACGCGGCACCAAGGCGTGGCTGGAGCACCTACACAAGGCCGGCCGCAAGCTCAGCGCCGCACCATAGAAATTTTTCTCAAGGAGCCCTACATCCCATGAATAATCCCAAACACAGTCATCTACCGACTGAAACATTTGACGTCATCATCGTTGGTTCTGGTGCCGGTGGACTGTCGGCTGCTGTAACCGCTGCCTATCACGGCCAATCCGTATGCGTTGTTGAAAAATCAGACGTGCTCGGCGGCGCGACGTCGTGGTCCGGTGGTTGGGCGTGGACACCTGGTACGTACTACGCCAATCAAGATGGCGTCAATGAATCTAAGGAAGACTTCCATACCTATCTCGCCCAGGTTCTAGGGGACCGCTATGAGGTAGAAAAAGACAATATTGATGCTTTCTTGGAGGCCGCACCACACATGGTGGAATTCTTTGCCAAGAAAACTTCTTTGCAATTTACTCCTGGCGCCAAGATTAAAGATATCTACGGCAATCTGGAGAAGGCCGGTACCGGTCACCGCTCAGTGGGTCCGAAACCTTTCAACCTGAAGGAAGTAAAGCCCTCTCTGCGTAAGAAACTGCGTCACCAGCTTTATGAGACCTCTTTCTTTGGCATGGGAATCATGGCTGGACCGGACCTGACTAAGTTCTTGTCTGCATCCCAGCTCGACCCACGCGGCTGGATCCACGCAGCGCGCCGCGTCATCACACACATCTTTGATTTGTTGCTGCACGGTCGCACCATGCACTTAGTCAATGGCACAGCGCTCACCGCACGCCTGGCTAAGTCCGCCGATGATCTTGGCGTAGAGCTTCGCACCAATTCCACCGCGCTGGAGATCATCAAGGACGGTGACCGCGTCAGCGGGGTAGTGGTCCAAGGCTCTCAGGGCAGCTACGTGCTTCATGCACGCAAGGGTGTGGTGCTGGCAACTGGCGGATTCCCTCAGAACACCGAACTTCGCCGTGAGCTTTTCCCGAAGACCCCAACCGGGCAGGAACATCATTCCTTGGCACCAGAGACCACCACTGGTGATGGCCTAAAGATGGCTCAAGCCGTTGGTGCGCACTTCGTTACCGATAACCGTTCGGCAGCAGCATGGTGCCCGGTCTCGCTGGTTCCTTACTTCAACGGCAAGACCGGAGTTTTCCCACACATCATGGACCGCGCGAAACCTGGTTCCATCGGCGTGATGAGAAACGGTAAACGTTTCGTCAATGAAGCCAATGGTTACTATGACTACGTTGACGGCATGATTAATGCCACCAGTGACGGTGATCCCGTTAACTCGTGGCAGATTGCGGACGCGAGCTTTGTGCGTAAATACCCACTAGGTATGGCCAAGCCGTTTCCGATGCCACTCTTTCCCTACATTGCTTCGGGGTACCTCAAAAAGGGCAACACCATCGAAGAATTGGCGCAGAAATGTGGGATTGATCCTCAAGGATTGAAGGCCACGGTTGAAGAATTCAATCGCAATGCCCGTGAGGGTAAAGACCCTGAATTTGGACGTGGAGAATCAGAGTTCAACCGTTACGGCGGAGACCCAAAAGTCGGGCCTAACCCATCGCTGGGCGCACTCGAAAAAGGGCCTTTCTACGCCGTAAAGGTCTACCCGGGCAGCTTCGGTACCTTCGCTGGTATTGCAGCTGATGGCCGGGGCCAAGTCCTCAATGAACAAGGCGAGGCAATTGAAGGCCTGTATACCGCAGGCAATGACCGCAATTCCATCATGGGCGGATTCTACCCAGCCGGTGGCGTCAACCTCGGCCCGGCATTGGGCTTTGGTTACATCATTGGCCGCGAACTAGCCGGTGTTACTGACTATGAAGTCACCGACTACGCAGCCACTGGGGCGAAATCAACTCTTTAAAAGAATCTTTTTCTCATTTGTCTTAGGGATTTTCTCCGTCACTGACTTAAGGTTATAACCAATACATGTACCTGGTAGTGAGTGCGTGAGATGAGGTCACCTGGGGTGACAAGTCCTAGACACAGTAGAAGATAAGGACCACTGACATGACTGATATGCCAGCGACACCACAATGGATGGGAGCCCCCGGGCGTCCTAAAATACTAATTTGGTTATCCAAATTAGAAGAAGTACTCGGAGCATTACTCGTACTTCTCATCTTTGTCCTGCTCACTATTCAAGTTTTTCAACGCTATCTACCCGTTGCCACGCAGCCGTGGATCGGTGAAGTTTCCCGCTATGCACTGATGGCGCTCGGGTTCATTTTGGTCGGCTCGCTCATGGGCCAAGGCCGTCATTTGAGCATTGAAGCCATCATGAATGTTGGCCAGCCAAAATTTAAGCGCACCGTGGTGGTTATTTCTTCCATCATCAGCGCTGTTATCTGCGCTGTGCTTGCGCAGGATTCCTGGGCGCTGATCTCTTCAGATACCGGCCAGACCCTGCAAATTACCGGAATCCCAATGTGGATTTTGTACGTCATTCCTTTCGTGGCTTTCGTCTCTGCCACCATTCAGGCGCTTGTAAATATCGTGTGGGCGCCATTTGAAAACATCGAGACCATTGAAGATGAGGCACTGCGTGCTTCCCAAGACATCACCGGTGAGGGCGTTGGCGCGCCGACCAGTGACAAGGAAAAGGAGGCGCGTTCATAATGACTGTCGCAATCATGCTCATTGCCATCGGTATTTTGATGGCCATCCGCGTGCCCGTCGCGCTTTCTATTCTGGGCCCCAGCCTTGTGTACATGCTGGCCACCGGCAATAGCCCTGGCTTTGCCATGCGCATTGCTGCCGATGGCGTAGCCAGCTTCCCGCTGCTTGCCGTCCCACTTTTTATTCTGTTGGGCACTCTGGCGAATTACGCCGGCGTAGCAGATCGCCTCTTCGAATTCGCAGAATCCTTGCTGCACCGCATCAAAGGCAACCTGGGCTACGTCAACGTGTTCGCATCTATCGGCTTTGCCTGGATGTCAGGTTCAGCGCTTGCCGATGCCGCCGCCATGGGCAAGACCTTAGTCCCAGCCATGGAGCGTTCTGGATTCAAGCGTTCATTCGCAACCGGTCTGACCGCGTCATCCTCGCTGATTTCCCCGGTCATGCCGCCATCGATTCCAGCGGTTATTTACGCATCAGTTGCCGCAGTATCCACCGGCGCGCTCTTTGCCGCATCGGTTCTGCCGGCGCTGCTTCTGGCTGCATCCCTGCTAGTAGTGGTGTGGCTCTACATTGCTCGCCACAAGGATGAACTAACCGGCCCATCGGAGAAGCCACGCCCCATCGGTGAAGCAACCCTCCGCGTGCTCGGTGCGATGCTGACTCCCGTCATCATCCTCGGCGGCATCTTGGGTGGCTTCTTCACCCCGACTGAGGCAGCCGCACTGGGTGCGCTGTACATCATGATCTTGGGCTTCATCTACCGCACGCTGACCATCCCGATGCTGTGGAAGGCCCTGCGCGAAACCGCTGTGACCACCGCGTCTATCATGCTGATTATTGCTGCTGCAACCATTCTGGGCTGGATTCTGGCCCGTGAAGAAGTCCCACAGACGCTCTCTGCCATGATGACCGGGAACCTGAATTCTTCCGTCGCCTTCCTGCTGGTTACCGCAGTACTGCTAATAGTGCTTGGCGCATTCATCGACGCCACAGCGCTGCTGCTCATTACCGTCCCAATTCTTTTGCCAGTGGCAACCGAATTCGGCGTGGACCCAATCCACTTCGGTGTGGTCACCATCCTGGCACTGATGATGGGGTTGTTGACCCCGCCAGTCGGCACAGTGCTCTTCGTGATGAGTTCGGTGCTACGCATGCCAGCCGGCGAAGTATTCAAGGGCGTTCTACCGTTCCTCATTCCGATCTCAGTGGTTCTTGTACTGCTGATTTTCTTCCCCGGAATTGTCACTATTGTCCCCGGTCTGGTCGGGATGTAAGGAGAATTCACCATGACTCAGAAAACACCTTCCGCGAAAAGCTGGGGCGCTATGGCTACTGGCGCCGTACTGGTGGTCGGCGCACTCATTGGCACCAATGTCTTGCACCAGCAAGCAGTGCGCGGCTCCGAGCAGCTGACCTTTGCCAATAGCTATAACCTCAATCACCACCACAATGCCTGTGGTACCGCACTGGTCCAACAGCAGCTGGTTGCCAGTGACTCCGAATTGCAACTCACCGTCTTCCCATCCAGCCAGCTCGGCGGCGACGCTGAGCGCGTCGCCTCCCTGCTTGATGGTGACATTGATATTGACCTGCAGGGGTCCTCCGCGTTGGCGTCCGTCTATGAGCCCATCGGCGTGATGGACATGGCCTATGTATTCGATGATCCAGACCATCTTTTTGAGTGGTTCGATTCTGAGGCTTCCCAGCCGGTCAAAGATGACTTCGAAGAAAGAACCGGCGCGAAGATTCTCGGCGTCTGGTATTTAGGCGATAGAACCTTCTCCGCCAATGCACCCGTGCGCACCCCAGAAGACCTAGAGGGCCTGCGCCTGCGCTACCCGGAAACCCCTGCCCACTTGGCATCGGCAGCCGCCGTGGGCGCTGAACCGGTCGCCGTGGCTTTCGAGGAAGTCTACCTCTCGCTGCAACAAGGACTGGTTGATGGTCAAGAAAATCCTATTTCATTGACCGCCGAAAACTCTCTTGATGAGGTGCTGGATTACGTCAGTCTCTCGCGCCACGCAGTTGGTTCACAGCTGATCGTCGTTTCCGGCGATACCTGGGAAGGATTGAGCGAGCAGGAACAAGATGACCTGCAGAGTGCAATCTCTGGCGTGCGCGATCAAAACCGTCAGTGCGCTGATGAAGATGAGCAGGCCACGATCACCCGTTGGGAAGATCAAGGCTCCCCAGTCATCGTTGAAGACGTTGACCGCGAAGCCTTTATGGAACGTGCTCATGCCTACTGGGAGGAGAACCTCAACCCAGGACAGCTTGAGGTCTACCACTCCATTCGCTCAGTCGCTGGAGAGTAAACCGGGGACTGTTTAAGCCACGGATTCAACGCTCTTTTCTGCCAAACCCTGCGTGAGGATAGCGCCCAATCGGCGTGCACCTTCCCGCAGGGTTTCTTCATCCACCTGTGAATACGCCAGGCGCAGCGAGTGCCGCCCGCGGCCATCGAGGAAGAATGCGGTGCCGGGGATGTACAGGATGCCTTCATCCATGGCAGCATCCAAAAGCGTTGGGGTATCAAGGGCTTCTGGCACATCCACCCAGATGAAGAATCCGCCTTGTGGGGTATTCCACGTGCATCCGGCCGGTAGGAATTCGTGCAACGCCGCGTCCAGTGCTTTCGCGCGGGAAGCGTACATGTCCACATTTGCTGCAACGACCGATTTCCAGTTCACATCGCGCAAATAGGCGTGCGCAATTGCTTGGCTTAACGGGGATGGACAAATAGCCGAAGCTTCCGCCGCGGGCACAAGGCTTGCGTGGACCATCGCCGGCGCGTCAGCCCAGCCAATGCGAATGCCAGGAGAGAAGATTTTCGATAGTGAGCCCAAGTAAATGACATTTTCTGGGTCAATCATGCGCAGCGTCGGTGGGGCTTTGACCCCGAAGTTGATCTGGCCATAGGGGTTATCTTCAATAATGACAATCTCATTTTCGCGACAGATGCGCGCTATATCTATCCGGCGCTGATGTGACATCATGACCCCGCCGGGATTGGCGAAATTGGGAACCAAATACAGCAACTTGATATCGGATTCCATCTTCCGCGCAGTGTTTATCGCCTTCTCCAATGCAGCAATCGTGATGCCCTCGGAATCGCCGTCGAGCTGATCCACGCGGGCTTCCATGACCGCAAACACATTGAGCGCGCCAGAATAGGTGGGCGCAGCAGCAAGAACCGTATCACCCTTATTGAGGAATAGCTTTGCAATGAGATCGAGAGACATCTGCGAACCCGAAGTAATAATGATGTCTTCCGGGCTGGTGTCGATGCCCTCGCGCCGCATGATTTTCATGATCTCTTCTACCAGGCCGGGTTGGCCCACCGAGGTACCGTACTGCAATGCTTCTGCGCCGTGTTTAGCTACGACATCATGAGTGATCGAAGAGATGTCATCCCACGGCAGGTGGGTGAGCTCTGGGTTGCCACCGGCTAGAGAAATGACATCCGGGTCCATCTCCATTTCAAATACTGCGCGGATCGGTGAGGGCGCAAAGAATTGCGCGCGCGATGCAAAGCGCTTATTAAGCGGGAGTGGGGAAGTGCGATGCGACATGATGACCATCCTTCGAAAATCTAGCCAGCACCAGTGGTGGCGGTGCGTGCATATGTGACCTGCGCCATGGGTGGGCGCCCTTGATTTCATGCTAGTCAACCTGAAGTGGGAAAATCCCAAAATCCCAAGACCGGTGAGCTAATCAAAACGCGGGAATTGCATAAAGATTTTGTAAATTAATCACTTCACTAACATTAACCCTGCATAAGGGGGTCTAAAGGGTGGTGAAAAGCTGTGTTTACCAGTGTGAATCATCGACTGTTGTCGTAAATATATCGCACGCTTAATGGTGTAAATAACCGCCCGATTTTATTATGTGCATGACGTGGCTACCCTCATGTTGGGTGACATGGGTTACACGATTGGAATTGTTGAACTACTGTGGCATGTGTTCTTTGTCCCTATTAGGAAAGTTAACTTACGTGACTACCTCTCAATCCCAATCCAAAAAGACGCCTGTGAGTTCACAGGCGGATAAAGAGGATCCGCCGAAGAAGAATTTCCTCGGACTGAAATCTGACCCCGTGGTGTTCTGGGTTTCCGCCGGATTCATTGTGATCTTCGTGGCTGTGACTCTTGTATTCGGCGCGAGTGCCCGAGACGTTTATGCGAATATCTCTGGCTGGATTCTTGAAAACCTCGGCTGGATGTACATCGGTGGCTATTCCCTATTCTTTATTTTCTTGATTGTCATCTTTGTGTCCAAGTACGGAAACCTGCGGCTGGGCGATGATGACGGTGAAGCTGAATACTCACTGCCTGTTTGGTTCGCCATGCTGTTCGCCGCAGGCTTGGGCGCAACCCTGATGTTCTGGGGTGCGGCTGAGCCACTGCACCACTCCTTCAACCCGCCGCGTGGTGATTTTGCGCCGATGAGCCAAGAAGCCGTCGAGCAAGCATTTGATTTCACCTACTACCACTTCGCTGCGCACATGTGGGTGCCTTTCGTGCTGCCTGGTCTGGCTCTGGGCTACTTCATTTATAAGCGCAAGATGCCTGCTCGTTTGTCTTCTACCTTCTCGCCACTTCTTGGCCGCAAGGTCTATGAGTGGCCAGGCAAACTGATTGATGCGCTGTCCATCATCGGTACCGTATTTGGCCTCGCAGTCTCCGTAGGTCTCGGTGTGCTGCAGATTAACGCCGGCATGAACATTATGTGGGACGTCCCGCTGATTTCTACGGTAGAGCTCGGCATCATCGTGGCTATCACCATCGCGGCATCTATTTCCGTAGCATCCGGTTTGGATAAGGGCATTAAGATTCTGTCCAATCTCAACATCGGTGCCGCTATCGTTCTCATGTTCTTTGTTCTGCTCATGGGCCCAACTCTGACGCTGCTACGTCATACCGTGGAATCCTTTGGCGCCTATGGTTCTTCGCTTCCGGAGCTGATGTTTTGGTCGGATTCCTTTGCAGAAAACCCTGAATGGCAGGGCAGCTGGACCGTGTTCTACTGGGCATGGACCATCTGCTGGGGACCATTCGTTGGTATGTTCATCGCACGAATTTCCCGTGGCCGTTCTGTCCGTGAATTCATCGGTGGTGTGTTAGGCCTGCCAACCATCTTCGTGTTGATTTGGTTCTCCATCTTCGGTCGCGCTGCCATCGATATGGAACAAAATGATCCCGGCGTGCTGACCGGGCCAGTGGTGGAAGACGGTAATACTCCGGTCGCGCTCTTCGCGCTCTTGGAGCAGTACCCGCTCTACGCCATTTCCGGTACCTTGGCAGTATTCGTGATTATCATCTTCTTCGTGACCTCCATTGACTCTGCGGCCCTGGTGATGGACTCCTTCGCCACCGGCGATGAAAATAAGTCTCCGGTTTACTACCGCATTGGTTGGGCCGTGGCGGTTGGCGTTGTCACCGCAGCGCTGCTGTTTATTAATGACTCAGGCATTGCCGCCATTCAGGAAGTAGTCATCATTGTGGCACTGCCGTTTTTCGTGATGCTCTTCCTTATGATGTTCTCCTTGATGAAGGCAATGAGCGATGACTATGCAGCTGAACGCCGTATTACCACGCGTCAGTGGGATAAGACCGATAGTCCTGAGAAGCTGGAGGAGCACGAATCCCGTCCAGCACCTGGCTATGACGAAGATGGCAATCCGCTGGATGTTCCTGAATTGGAATATGACGAGGATGGTCGTGTCCACATTCCCGGTCACTTCGTGGTTGATGGTGACGTCTACGTCGGCGGCGATGTCGACAGTGACTATGAGCCAGAAACCCCAGTGGAAGATGGTGAGTCTACTGGCTCCAACCCTAATGATTCTGGCAAGTAGCTTGAGACTACTCAGGACATAACAACAGTAAGGTGGGGTCTCATTTCCGTTTAGGAAAGAGACCCCACCTTACTGTTCGGAGTGTTAATTATTGATTGTCCGCAACCACTAGGCTTCCGCAGGAGCAAGCACGATATCGAAGCGGCACTTAGTCCAGGTCTTATCGCCCAAGTCGCGTCCGTCAGGAGTAGGGGAATCAGCCGGTTGTTCCTCAAACTTCTTAATCAAAGAATCCTTGACACCAAAGACAGAGTCGCCAATTGCTAGCTGCGCGTCGCCGTCGACAAAGATGTGGGTAACAAGCGTGCGAAGGTTGTCAGCATTAACCATAAAATGCGGGTGAGCAGCTGAAACGGGGGAGCGTCCCACAGAACCCAGCATCTTACCGACTGGACCGTCATGCGGGTGGGCAAGTCTATTTACCCAAGCCAACCGTTGGCGCCCCCGAATAGTCAGCTACTAGACCAGCTTGTGGGTCAGGTTTGCCGGACGGGTGTAGGTGTTCACCACTGGGGACCACTGGATTGCGTCATCAACAATCTTCTGCAGGGTCTCACGGTCAGCATCGCCATCCAGATCAATGCTGACGTTCACGTCGGAAACGCCAGGGCGCTTGTCATCGTTGATATCACCAACGCCCCAGACTGGAGAAACGTCAATGTTGGACTCAATATCAATATCAATCTTGGTCAAGGTCACGCCACGGTGGGTGGCAATAGCCTGGATACCAACGGAGATACATGCAGCAAGTCCAGCCTGAGCAATCTCGGTTGGGTTTGGTGCGGAGTCATCACCCAGAAGTGCTGGTGGCTCAGAAACCAGAACTGGCTTCAGGTCGCGCACCTGGGTGTAGTTGCGGAAGTGGCCGTCAGCCTCAGTGTGAGTCTTGATGACCTTCTTGCCGCCCTCAGGGTTATCGATATTCTTCTGGCGCAGTGATGCCAGCTTGTCCTTATTGATTGGCTCGAGTGCTTCACCAGCATTGTGGTTTGGAGTTAGATCAGACATGTAAATCTCCTTCTTGATTGGTAGACGGTCACCACTGTAGTCCTAGTGGTCAATTTTTTCTAGACAGCTTGGTATATTAATTTTCGGCAAGCGCGATCTTCACCGCACTCGTCGCGGCCTTATCCGCTTCCTGGATAAACCACGAGTCAGTGCCCGGAATCGGTGGCGAAATCGTGGTGTCCGGATACTGCGCGTGAGCTGGGATTCCAACGAAATGCAGACGTGGATCTTCCTCGCCGGTCTCATTACGTACGCGCCGGGTGTGCGGATCCTGCGCTACCGACGCAGTTGGCAATTCCGTGCCATCCTCTGATAATTCGGTGAATGGAACTACACGCTTTTCATCCACCAGGTCCTTGGTGAAGGAATCAATCGGTGCTTTGCGGATATCTGGCTTGTGTACCCAGGCATCGAAGAGCGTGGTGCCGCGGTATCGTACGCCACCGGAAGACTGGGAGCTCATGGTCCACTCACCGGTGCTGCGGTCGGTATCCAGCAGCGGGTAGCCGCCGATGAATTTCACCACGCCGGCATCTACCAGCGCCATCAACTGGCGCGTGCGGAAGATCGGTGGGCCCGAGCATGCCAGCTGTGCCAAGGCGATGGCTTTATCAAACATGTGGTGGCGCGATTCGACGGTGTAGCGGCCTTCAGCACCGAGCACCTGGGTGGGCTTGCGGGAGAATCCCAAAGACCAGAGCGCTGCACGAACCGGGCTGTCCTGGCCAGCAGCCGCCTCATTCAGGTCTTCTTCCATACGCTGCATGAGATAAGCCGTGAGTTCTTCGGAATTATCGAAGTTTGCGGGCAGAAGGTGCATCCAACGCAGCAAAGTAAACCGCTTGGTGGTGTGCTCTTCAATCACAGCGTCCATGGCTGAAATGCCGTTGAAGACAACGCTGGCATCCACCTCGGCATCGTCAAGCGCTTGCACCAGCGTATCCAAGTCAGTCTTGATAGCTTCCGGCTCCACGCGCGCCAAGGTTTTTGCATAGGCGTGGTAAGCGTCGCGCAAAACAGCCGGCCAGACTTCAACGTCATAGTCGATGGACCGCTTGCCGCTTCGCGATGACAACTCGGCAACGACCTTCTTCAACCGTGGAATCTCCGCTGCTGGTGGCAGGCCACCATCATCGGATTGTGGCATGAATGGGTATCCACGCCGGGAGCTGGCGTAATAGGTTGGTTCCTTGCCCGTTGGGATATAGCGGACCCCGCCGCGTGCAGAAGGATCTTCCATAAACTCACCCCCGCGTTCTTGCGTGGTCAAAATCAGGATGTCGAAAAATCCCATGCCTAGACCACGTGACACGACGGTTTCGTTGTCCTCGATCAGGGAAATATCCTGCTCAATGGGGTTGTCTGCGCGGATCCATTTCAGGTCAGGGTGGTCTTCTAAGGTCTGCTTAATCCACTGCTCTTGTCCGCCCAGTCCCTGCGTCTGCCAGCCGGTTACGGCAATGGTCGCCGAGGCTTCTACAGATTCGCCATTATTCAAGACAATGACGTCATGGTCGCCCTTATCTTGAATCTCAGTCGCACGTGCCTGATGGCTATGCACCGTCACCCAGTCCGGAACATCCGTCAAAATGGAGCGGTAAACCCACTGCAGATAAAAGCCATACAGCGCGCGCAGGGGATAGGACGCCGGCTTAAGCTCTTCGAGCTCCTCATCGCTAAAGCGCTCAGATAGGTCATCACCCAGCGGGTGCTTCTCCACATAAGCGCGCTTCTCCGCGGACACCTCTTCATCATGTCCCAGGTGCAGGCGCACCCACTCATAGATAGTTGGTCCTTCAACCACCGGCGCTTCCACCGTGGAGCCTGGCTCTGAAAACAGCGTCATGCCATGCGCAAATGTGTTCATGCACAGGGCCTTCGTCTGCTGGGTATCCCACACGCGTCCGCCACCATGCTGGGAATCATCAATCAAATGCAGGTGGAACTCCTGCGGCGGTGTTGTCACCGCATTAAAGTGCGCGATGAGCCGCTCAAGCGTGGATACCCCGCGTGGGCCCAGCCCGATAATCGCTATTGAAGGCGAAGTTGGCATATAAGTTTCATCCCTAAATTCATAGACTATGAAGTCCGTCGATTTCTCCTCCTGAATATACCACTCTGTCTATTAGAATTAGTAGGAGCGGTTCATTTCCGTGAGGATAAGGGGTGCGATCTCCTGCGCGCTTATCCGCATAGCCTGCATGAGCAAGTAGCCGCTGGGCGATATTCAAGCATTGCATGGCGAATATAAATGACGGGTCACATCGACCTTTGAATAAAAATGATGCCACCATGGATGGGCTTGCCAGCAACGGAAAATTTGGAGCAGTTCTCCGTTTGAGTCTCTTCTCTGCATATGCGGAGGTATATTTTTGGATCAGCGCTAGGTAGTTGTTGTTCGCATATCGATTTTAAATTCCCCTCCATGAGGTCCCTAGATTTTGCGTTCTGGCCTAGGGTGTAGGCATTTGATTGCGCAGGAGCGTTTGGTTTAGCAACGAGAGTCTTTACTCAAATAGGAGAAGAACATAGCACCGCTTATGCTAAGTCCTTGTGTTAACCGTTGCCATCGTTATTCTTTCCGCAATCCTCATTGGAGCTTTCTTCCAGCGCATCACCGGTCTGGGCGTCGGCCTCGTAGGCGGGCCAGTGCTTTCTATGTTCCTAGGGCCAGTCGCTGGTATCACCATGGTCAACGGACTTTCGATCATCAACGCTGTCAACAATGCCTGGGCGGTCAGGAAGCGAACCGATTGGCGGAAGTTTGGTCTGATTTCAGCAGCTTTGGTTTTGGGATCGTTGCCGGCGGTGGCAGTGATTTACTTCGTTGAAGGTCCTTGGCTACTGATTGCCATTGGTGTGCTGGTGCTCCTTGGCCTAGGAGTATCGCTTTTTCCGACTGAAAAATTCAATGTCTCACCGGAGTCAAAAGGCCCGCTCTTGGGATTCGGAATGTCGGCAGGATTTATGTCCACCATCGCTGGCATCGCAGGGCCATCATTGACGATCTATGCGCGAATTACTGATTGGGATTACCGCGATTTCGTTGCCACGCTGCACCCGGTTTTGGTTGTGGCAAACTCCCTTTCTTTCCTGCTGAAGCTTCTGCTCTTAGGCGCTGTGGATTTCTCTGGCACGCCGATCTGGCTGTGGATCCTAGGAATCGCGATGCTGTTTGTCGGTGCTTGGCTCGGCGACAAAGTAAACGACAAAATCTCGAGCCCAATGGCGCGCAAGCTAGCAACACTCTTGGCTGCTGCAGGTGCCGCCGCAGTTCTGATCCGTGGGATTATGCAGTTAGCGTAGGTTCCAAAGTCTTGCGCGAGCGCCAAATTCCATCGAAACCAAGCAACGCTAGTGCACATGCAAGCAAGTAATAGGCGATGGCATCGGTGCTATTAAGGGCTTCGTCGAGCATCAAAACGGCAACGAAAAGCAGAATCGGTTCACCATAGCTCAGCAAACCGAAAATTGGCATGCTCAGTAAGAGTGATGCAGCTAGATAGGGTGCCATGGCAACTGAGCCGGAAGGACCAGCACAAATAATAAGATATGTATGTCGTGGTCGAGCGTTTCCGGGATAGCGAACAATAGCCCAATGGCGACGGGGCTTAAAACGATCATCTCAGCGCCGTAGCAGAATGCACTCTAAAATCAGAACAGCCGCTAAACCTCCGTCGTGGAGATTCCGTGTATGTGAGCAGGACCTTAAACTTGCTGGTGTTGCTCCAGGGCACCAGCAGCACAAAGACCTAGCACTCGCCCTCCATCGGGATGGTAGGTCTTCGCCCTTTGGGACTAGCGCGCTACCAAGGTGGTTTCGAAGTCGTACATATCGGGGCGGTAGCAGTGGTTACCCAACTCAATGACCTGGCCCGAATTATCGAGGGCGACGCGCTCGACGGTCAGAAGCGGGCCGCCGTCATCAACGCTCAGCAGGCGGCTTTCATCACCGACTGCGCGCCGGGCGCCAATCTTCTGATTCGCGATCTTCAGGATTACACCGCGCTGGCGCAGGGCATCATAAAGACCACCATTTTCTAGCTCATCCAGAGTGACGTCATTGAAAGCCGGTGGAATGTGGTTCTCCAGAATCGCTACTGGAGTATCGCCGGTGGAGCGCACACGGCGGATAAAGAGCACCTCATCACCCACGGAGATCCCAAGCTTTTCTGCGATGGAAGAATTCGCAGCCATCAGGCGGTGTTCCAGCACATTCGTCTTTGGATCAAGCTTGGCATTCTTCAAGTCATTGAAGAAAGAGGTCAGCTCCACTGGGCGGGTTACGTGGCTTTGCACCACCTGCGTGCCCACGCCGCGATGACGCACCAGCAGACCCTTATCCACGACTTCCTGGATAGCACGGCGCACCGTGGGACGCGAAACACTCAAGTGCTTCGCCAGTGAAATCTCATTCTCCAGTCGCGCACCGGGAGGCAGTACGCCATCGCGAATGCCATTTTCTAGGCGCTGCGCAACCTGGAAGTACAGGGGGACTGGGCCATTGCGATCAAGGTCTTTGAAAAGCTCGGCCGGCCAGATGGGCGCGCTGGATGTCATGGGTGGGCTTCCTTCACTACTCGTCTATCAATCCGAATGTAATACATTAGGACAATTGAACAATATTGCCTCGATGATGATATGTCCAGTGTATGCGCGGATTGAGGACAGGGGATAATCGCTGTCAGGCGGCTTTATCATGCGGTTATGAGTTTTTGACACTATCACGCAGGGGCGCAATCCCGCAGTCGAACGCTGGAAAATGTGGGATTTGATAGCTGACAAACGGCCTTTGTTAGCTTGTTTCTCCGGTTTGAGCCGGCGATGCAAGGGGTTGGGCTGGGTGGGGTAGGGGGTCTGTATTAGGTCATTTAGGTGTTTGAGCTAGGGAAATTCTGGGAAAATTGCTCGAATCAAATTTCTTTGAAATAAACCCCTTGCGCCCAAACTGATATGTGCTATTGTCAGGACATGCGGCCGTGAGGGTCGCCACAATACATCTACTTTGAGTGAGAGGTTGCAGAAGTCTTATGGCGAATTTGACTAGCGCTCATGAAGTTCTGGCCATCGGCAGGCTTGGCGTGGACATCTATCCGCAACAGACCGGCGTTGGGCTGGAAGACGTTTCTTCTTTTGGTAAGTTCCTGGGCGGCTCCGCAGCGAATGTCTCGGTGGCGGCGGCACGGCATGGACGTAATTCCGCACTGTTGTCCCGCGTGGGCAATGATCCTTTGGGTAAGTACCTGCTGGATGAACTGGACCGCCTGGGTGTGGATAACCAGTACGTTGGCACGGACCCCACATATAAAACCCCGCTGACCTTGTGTGAAATCTTCCCACCGGATGATTTCCCGCTGTACTTCTATCGCGAGCCAAAGGCTCCGGATATGTGCATCAAATCTTCTGATGTCAGCTTGGAGGATGTCCGCGATGTCGACATCTTGTGGTTCACGCTCACCGGCTTAAGCGAAGAACCCAGCCGTAGCGCGCACCAGGAAATCCTCCAGACCCGCGCCCGCCGAGACCACACCATCGTGGACTTGGATTATCGCGACATGTTCTGGGAAGACAAGGCTGAAGAAACCCCGCCGATTCCATTGAAGAAACCGATGTCTAGGTTCAAACCGCGGTGGAAAGCGTTGGTGCGACTAAGAGCCAGGTATTCTCTGCCGCGACTATTCGCCAGGCTCTGCCAGCATTTGTCTCACACACGCTTTACCTATTCGATCACAATATTCGCGCAGCCACTCTGCTGGGGTTGGTGGGCGCCGGCGGTACTGGTTTCCAGCTGCTCAATGCATCACGAGTCAACCAATTCGACGTGGTCAGCTACATCCTCATTCTCATGGTGATAGTCATCTACGCCGTCGAATTAATCTCCATGTGGCTGCGCAAAGCAGTGAAATAGAAACTGCTTAAGCCTGATGCTTTGCGAAGATTGCTTCAGCCAAGACTAAGTCCTCCCAAGGCATTCCAGTAAACTTGAAGATGACCGGGGATTCACGGTTCAACTTCACATCACCGCGCACGACTTCGGCGAAAGATGCGATGGAGTCCTTGTTTAACGCGCCTTCATCGACCGCCTGAATGATATCGCCAGCTTCGCGGAATGCGGCGCCTTCTTCTTCCATAATGACTTGTGCGCGTCCCATGAGCTCGCCTGGCAGCTCACGCGCATCAGGGGAGTGCGAGCCGACTGCAACGATAATGGCATCAGAGCCCACATCGTCATTATCCAGCACTGGCTCTGGCGACGTCGTGGTGGTCAGAATGAGTTCTGCCTCTTGAACAGCGGCCTTCGCCTCATCCGAACCTACCTTTAGCCAATTCTCCAGTTCATCCGGCTGGGTGCGGCTTTGGAAGGTGATGTTTACATCGCGAATACCTTCGACGACTGACTTCACCGTTGCCGCATGGGCACGGCCTTGCTGACCTGTGCCCACGATGACCACGTTGAGTGGCTCAGAAGACTCCGTAATCAGATGCGCGATACCCGCCAGCGACACCGCCGGGGTGCGTAGGTTCGTCAGCGCAACACCATCAATGGTGCAGGTGGGTTGCAGCGTCGCCCCATCAAAAAGGGCATAGAGACCATTGACGCTGGGCACGCTTGGATCCGCGGTCTCACCGGGCACTGAGATTAGCTTGATACCGAATGCCGTCGGTGAGTTTGAGGGCATGAGCAGGAAACTACCATTAGTGATTTCACCGCTGGTGCGCGGCAGATCCGTGCTGGGATCAAAGCCCTGCTCGAGTACTGCGCGTAATGCATATACCGCGTCCTTCGGAGTCAGTGCTGCCGCGACCTGCTGGGAATCAATATGAGTAAGCGTCATCGTTGTGCCTTCCGCGATAGGAATCTAAGTCCCTTACCAGCCTATAAAAAGCGCGGCGGTGATGTTGTGAATTAACTTGAATGCTTAAGCCACTGTCCGGCCGTCAACGAAGACCTTCTTCGGCATTGAACGTTTCAAAGCCCATTCGAACTGGATGGGCTTTTCTCCGTGGTGGGAGACGTAATCAACTTTGCCGAGGAAGGTGTAGGCAGAGGCGGTGCCGACCTCATTGTCTTGGTGGAACCGGGTTGCCATCGCGATGGTGCTTCCGCGCTCTTTGTGGTGGATATAGCGCTGTCCAGCATCACTATCGAGCGAGGTACGACTTTGAGATTCCCAGTGTAAAAGCTCAGGCGAGATGGGGTAGTCGCGGTAATCGGTTGACGCGCTAATGCCCTCGCGCTTTTTGAAGGTCACCAAGAATAAATCTGTCTGAAGGCGGTTGATATAGCGAACGCCCTCACGCGGTAAGGACACCATTTTATTCAGTGGCTTAGTTTCCAAAGCACCCATGAGCTCAGCCAGGGAGTACTCGGCATGCGACAACAAGACGCTGACGTGTGATGACTGCGGAATGACGCGGGAGGCATTGATGGAATACTCCATGATGAGTCTCAGCTCCTTAGCCACAGCAGGATAGCGGCGAAGGATCTTCAATGCTGCTGGGAAGTCAGCGGGCAGGTTTGTTCTTTGACCCGCCCAGAAACTCAGCACCAGCATGCGGGCATAGGTCTTTTCCTCCTCACTCAAAACTTCAGGATCGGGACCTTGCGGATCCATCAGCCTTGAGTACATCTGCGCGCGGTGCCGGTCATTGATGTGCAGCATGGTGCGAAGTCTCTTCAACAGAAATTCTTCGGTCTCATCAGCACGGTCATCAAGGAGTTCAGCCTCGCGTAAGAATCTGGTCCAGGAATACTGATTAGAGCTGCGGGTCTTATAAATATCGCTGATGCTCACGCCAGCTTGATCCAAAAACTCTGATAAATCTGTGGTTCGTATATCGGCAACCAGAGCTTTGATTTTCTTTAGTGAGTTGCTAGCCGCGCTGCGAATATTGCGCAGCACCTGGTCTTGAGTGACAGCGTCCAGACTGATATTGGAACCCGCTGGCATGGAAGCAAAGCCTTGCTCGACTTCCCGTTCCAAGTTCTTGCCGCGCTTCTTCGTCAGCGCTTGGTAGCGATCGGTGAAATCAAATTGTTGGTGTTGTTGGCCAATAAAGTCCAAAACCACGCAGGAATCTTTGCCATTGGCAAGACGTAGGCCACGCCCGAGCTGCTGGATGAATAGCACCGGGGATTGCGAAGGGCGCAGGAGCAACAGGGTGTTGACCTCTGGGATATCAATGCCTTCATTGAAAAGATCGACTGAGAAGATCGTCTTTAACCTACCCTCACGCAGATCCCGAATGGCAGCTTCGCGTTCTGACGCAGGAGTCTGACCATGAATAGCCCGGGCAGGGAGCCCAAACTTAGTGAATTGCTGAGCCATGAAACGAGCGTGGTCGATGGAGACACAGAATCCGAGGGCGCGGAGGTTGGTGACGTCAATGACGCGCTTTTCAATCTCATTGATAATGAACTTCGTGCGTTTTTCACCGGCATGAATGTAGAGTTCGCTAAGCTCCCTCGTGTCGTAACCCTTCTTCGTGCGGCTCCACGTCAGACCGGTGAGGTCGGTGCCATCGGCGATGCCGTAATAGTGCATGGGCGTGAGCAGCTGAAGATGCAGAGCATCCCAGAGTCGCAGCTCATGGGCCACGCGATAGTTGAAGAACTTCTGCACATTCTCGCCATCAGTTCGCTCGGGGGTTGCGGTAAGGCCAAGCAGCTCCGTTGGTTGCAAATGGTCCAAAATGCGCTGGTAGGTGGATGCCTCAGCGTGGTGGAATTCATCAATGACCACAACGTCAAAACGATCCGGTGCGAGACCGTCTAAAACCTGCCTTTTCAACGATTGCACGCTGGCAAAAACATGCTCCCAGTCGCGGGGGCGTTCGCCGCCGACGAGCATTTCGCCGAATGATGAGTCTCTGAGTACCTCACGATAGGTGCGCTGAGCCTGTAGCAATATGCGTTTTTGGTGCGCAACGAATAACAGCCGCGGACGGCGGCCAATGTTCTCACACATCGCGCGGTAGTCTAGTGCAGCCACCACGGTCTTGCCGGTACCTGTTGCAGCAACCAAAAGATTACGGTGGATATCTTTGACCGTGCGCTCGGCTTCTAGTGACTCCAGCATTTCCTGCTGGTAGGGGTACGGTTCTACGTGCAGTCCGGAAAGCTCCAAGCGCTGCTGAGTCTTACCACCCGTGCGTGCCTCCGCCAGACTGCCCTCGAGCCTGCGAAAGTCTTTCTCTGGTGTGAAGGACTTGAAGTGATTATCGTGCCAGTATGAATCGAAGGTCTTGATGAATTTATCGATGATTTCTGGCGTCGTGGGACTAGAGCCGCGCACATTCCATTCCCAGCCATCGATGAGCGCCGAGCGGGACAGATTGGAACTACCGATGAATGCAGTATCGAATCCAGAATTACGCCGGAAAAGCCATGCCTTGGCATGTAAACGCGTGCTCTTGTGCTCATAACACACGCGAACCTCAGCACCATAGCGTTTGACCAGTGCTTCAACTGCGGTGGCCTCAGTAGCGCCGCAATACGTGGAGGTAATCACCCGCAATGGCACTTGATTATCGCGCAAGAATTCCAGCTGGTCACTGAGTACAGAAATGCCGGAGTTTTTCACAAAAGCACATAAAAGATCGACGGAATCGGCGGTCTTAATCTCGCGTGCCAACTCCGTTGACATGTTGGTCTCATCAACCGCATTGGTAAATAACGCAGTGGAATGAAATGGAACCGTGGGTAGCGCTGGTGGGGAAGCGAGCTCGGTATCCACAATGGCTGAGAGCAGTTCTTCTGAACTGATCGCTTCGTCCTCGCCTAAGACCGTGGTGATGGAATTGATGAGCGCCAACCGGTCTTCGGCGTTATCGAGCTCATTAAGCCTTTGCTCCAATACCCGAGCAATTCCGCGTGAGACCGCGGTCTGATAGCGGGAAGCTATGTCTTCATCAGCGCCCTTGGCAATGTGAATTCCGGCCTGAGGATGCCCAGCTTTGGTGTGCTCAAGGCGTTGGCGAATCCGCGCATTCACCGGGGTTTCATAGATTCCGAAAGGAAGTATTGAATCCTTGGGACTCATAGCAATGCCACTATCTTCTGGGCTGCAGGGATATCAGCGGGAGCCCATTTCAGTTCTCGAATCTCATCTGCTGTCACCCACCGGGCTTCATCGTGGTCGGTGAGAAGTGGTGTGCCTTCAGCGATAATGCAGAAGAACGTGGTCAGCTCAATGGTGGCGAAGTCATATTCATGCCTGGTCGTTGTTACTTCTTCACCGACATCAGCGGTAAGAGACAGTTCTTCGGCGATTTCGCGAATGAGCGCTTCTTTCGGTGTTTCACCGGATTCAATCTTTCCGCCGGGAAACTCCCAATATCCAGCCAAAGACTTTCCAGGAGCTTTACGGCAGGCAAGGATGGTATCGCCAGAGCGAAAAACGGCGCCCACAACGCGAATGACAGAACTCATTCTTACATTATGGGCGCAGGCTCCAGGGAGCGGCAATGCTTTACCCCCGGAGCTCGGGGTCTTACTAGAACGGCACTCCGCAGCGGAAGATGACGTTGGCAAAAGGCGTGGTATCGCCGGTGCGGATGATCAGCTTGGCATCGAAAAGCTGTGCTTTGAGCTCTTCGTGGCTAACGGTGCTGATGGCGGCATCGGAAAGCTTGCCTGTTTCCTGCACCAAAGAGGTGAACTCAGCCGAGCATTCCTCAGCAACGATAGCGCCTTCGACGACCAGCTCTGCCATGACTGCGCGCATCACATCTTCCATGCTTGGTAGACCAAACGTGACGGTCAGATCGACGACGGCGACATCTTCCGGAAGCGGCAGACCTGCATCCGCGAAGACGAAAGCATCCGTGTGGCCAAGGTAGGAGAGTGCTTCATTGAGCTGCGGGTTAATGAGTCCGCGTCTAAGCATTATCTACCTCCGGCAGAACATCAGCAGGCTGCGGATAAGACGCCTGCGCGCCATTGCCTTGGGTGGAGGTTGCGCCCACGCGCGCGGCGAAAGTCGCAGCGGTCACCAAGTCAGCACCTTCCAGCAGCTTTGCGCACAACGCACCGGCGAAAGCATCGCCCGCACCGGTGGTATCCACCGCGGTGACCTTCGGAGTTGGAATATCCGTCAGGCCATCCTTGGTGGCAACCAGCGCGCCCTGAGCGCCGAGCGTGAGGACAACGGAGTTGAAGCCGGCATCGATAAGCGCCTGCGCCAAATCACGAGGTTCCTCGGATGACGCCTGAAGCTGCAGTTGTTCCAGCACCAGACCCGCTTCGTGCTCATTTGCCAAGAGCGGATCGGCAGCCAGCAGCGCATCCTTGTCCACCTCAATAACCGGAGCCAAGTTGGTGATTACCCGGCCGGTGGCATTGGCAACGGCGGCCGCGAAACCATCGGCAGGAATCTCACCTTGCAGCAGAACAATCTCTGCATCCTTGACGGTGGCAGCTTTGGCATTGACGAAGTCCGCATCAACGTGCGCATTCGCGCCAGGGATGACCACGATGGTGTTTTCGCCATCATCGGAGACCGTAATGATGGCCAGGCCAGTGGTGTCATCGACTGTGGCTACATCATCCAAGTTCACACCGGATGCTTTGAGGTGCTCAAGAGCGGGCTCGACGTAAGGATCATTACCGACCGCGCCGACGAATTTCACGTCTGCGCCCAAGTAAGCAGCAGCGACAGCTTGATTCGCGCCCTTGCCACCCGCGGTGATGCCACCACCGGCACCCAGGAGGGTCTCACCCGGGTTCGGGTGGCGCGCCACGCGGGTGGTTAAGTCAGCGTTGATAGATCCGACAACAGTTAAGTTTCCCATTGCCCCGAACTTACTTGAACTCAGCGACGTTGTCGGCATTGACGGTGACAACCTCAACTGGGACCTCAGCCTCAGGGGTCTCATCATTCAAGATGGCAGCAGCCTGCTCAACAGCGCGTGCACCCAGCTCATCTGGCTGCTGAGCGATGGTGGCCTCCAAGGTGCCCTCCTCAACTGCGGCCAGACCATCAGCGGTGCCGTCGAAACCGAATACCTTGATTTCCTCGCCAGCTAAGCCGCCCAGAGCCTCAATCGCGCCGAGCGCCATCTCATCATTCTCAGCGAAGATAGCCTTGATATTCGGGTGGGCCTGCAGCAAGTTAGTGGTGACGTTGAGGCCTTCGGTGCGGTCGAAGTTTGCGGTCTGCTGAGCAACAACCTCAATGTCCGGGTAAGCCGCGATGCCTTCCTGGAAGCCCTGGCCGCGGTCACGGGATGCGGAGGAACCAGCAATGCCCTGCAGAACGAGGATTTCGCCTTCCTCACCAATGGCTGCCGCCAATTCTTCTGCAGCCTGCTTGCCGCCCGCTACGTTATCGGACGCGACGAAGGATGCGATGTCACCGGAGTTGGAGGAACGGTCCACGGCGATGACTGGGATTTCCGCGTTATTGAGCGATTCCACAGCAGAGCCCACGGCATCAGAGTCGGTGGGGTTAACAATGACGACATCAGCACCGGAGGTTTCTGCGTTGCGCAGCTGGTCAGCCTGGGTTGCAGCATCATCCGATGCATCCTGGATATCCAAGTTCAGACCCAGCTCATCGGCCTTTTCCTGTGCGCCGTCGCGCAGCTCAACGAAGAATGGGTTGGTCTGAGTGGACAGCGCCAGGGTGACAGAACCGCTTGCGCCTTCAGAGCTTTCGCCGCGGTTGCAGGCAACTGCTGCAAAAGATACGGCTGCGATGGACGTGATGGCCAGGGTCTTACGTGCGGTGGTGGAGAAGTTAAACATGGTGTGCTCCTTGAAGCGAAATAGAGATTTGGGAATAATGTTATTACAAGTTGTGGGTTAGGATGCCGTCTTATTACGGATGACATCGAAGCCAACAGCCAGGGCAATGACCAAGCCGATGACAATCTGCTGCCAGAATGACGACACGTTGAGCAGGTTCAGGCCGTTGCGGATAACCGCCAGCAAGAGTGCACCAATCAACGTTCCGGTCGCCTTGCCCTGACCGCCAGCCAGGGAAGCACCGCCGATGACCACTGCGGCAATCGCATCGAGCTCATAGCCCACACCTGCCTGTGGCTGTGCGGAGGAAAGACGTCCCGCCATGACCAGACCGGCCAGGGCAGCGAAGAGACCAGACAGTGCGAAGACCGTAATCTGAATGCGCTTGACCGGTAGACCAGATAGGCGTGCTGCCTCCAAGTTGCCGCCGATGGCGTACATGGAACGGCCCAGCACGGTGCGCTCCAGGATGAACCAGCAAATAAGACCAGCAATCACCATCATGACAATCGGGATGGGAATACCAGCCACGGTGGAACCGAGCCAGTTGACGGAATCAGCGGTGGCAATGGGGGAGCCATCGGAGATAACCAGGGTGGCACCACGCGCGATGGACATCATTGCGAGCGTGGCAATGAATGATGGAATCTTGCCGTATGCAGTAGCAATACCACAGATAGCACCTGCCATAAGGCCGGTTAGCAGACCGACGATGAGTGAGAGCCAGCCCGGCAGATTCAAATCCGTAAAGAAGGAGGCTGAAACCATCGCGCCGAGTGCAGCGACCGAACCAACCGAAAGGTCAATGCCTGCGGTGATGATCACGAAGGTCATACCGAATGCCAAGATGGCCACCGTCGCGGCCTGAATGCCAATGTTAAGGAAGTTGTTGACGGTCAAGAAGTGTGGGGTTGCGATGAACAATGCCACGCAGAGGACGATGAGGCCTACGAGCGCGCCATTATTCATCACCCACGTGAGGAACTTATTAGGCGCCTTGGTCTTGGGCGCGGAGTTTACGGGGTTTGCTGTGGTGGTCACTGGGATTCCTCCTCTAGGGTGGCAAAGGCTGCGGCGTGGTCACTCTCGCCAACAGAGTCGGCGCTGGCAGCAGAAGATAGGTTGGAGACGGCAAGCGCCATGATCTCGTCTTGCGTGGTGTCCTTCGGCAATTCGCCAGCGAGCGCACCGCCGGACATCACCAGGATTCGGTCGGACATGCCGAGGACTTCGGGAAGGTCAGAGGAAACCATCAAAACCGCACCACCATTGGCGGTAATTTCATTGATGATTTGATAAATTTCCACCTTCGCGCCCACGTCAACGCCGCGGGTTGGCTCATCCAGCAGCAATACATTGGACTCCGCCAGCACCCAGCGACCAAAGACAGCCTTTTGCTGGTTACCGCCGGATAGATTACGAATCGGTTGGTCAATATGAGCCATGCGAATGCGTAGCTTCTCAGCTACTTCCTGAGCGCGACGCTTTTGTCCGCCTAGGTCAGCCAGTCCGCCTTTTGCTGATGAAGCTAACGTGGCATAACCCAGGTTCTCATTGACCGTGCCATCAAGCACTAGCGCTTGGCCTTTGCGATCTTCTGGAATATGTCCCACGCCAGCGCGAATCGCGCCTTGGATATCGCCGGACTTGAGCTTCTTTCCATCGACCAAGACCTTGCCGGATTCATACTTATCAGCACCGGCAATCGCGCGAACTACCTCCGTGCGGCCAGCGCCAACCAAACCGGCTAGCCCCACGACTTCACCAGCGTGGACGGTGAAAGAGACATCCTCGAACTTGCCGGAAGAAGTCAATCCCGAAACTTCCAGCAACGGTGTGCCTGCTTCCGGAACCGTGCCGCGTGGGTACTGGTCCTCAATGGCACGGCCCACCATGTGCTGCACCAGGGTGTCCTCATCGGTAGAAGCGGGAACCTCCGCCACGAAGTTGCCATCGCGCAAAATCGAAATGGTATCCGCAATGCGCGCGAGCTCATCCAGGTGGTGGGAGATGAATACCATGGCAACGCCCTTGGCTTTGAGCTCATCCAAGATGGCAAAAAGCGCGTCAACTTCCTTGCCGGTTAGCGCCGCAGTGGGCTCATCCAGAATCAGAATGCGGGCATTCATGGATAGGGCCTTGGCAATTTCAATGAGCTGCTGCTTAGCAATTCCCAGTTCACCCACCGGCTGCTTGAGTGGCACATCCAGGCCAATCAGGTTCAACGCGGCTTGGGCTTGGGCATTCAAATGCTTGTAATTAACCAAACCGAAGCGCTTCGGCGTGCGTCCGAGCATGATATTTTCGGCCACGGACAAAGTTGGCACCAGGTTGAGTTCCTGGTGGATGGTGGCAATACCTAGGTTTTCAGAATCATTGGTGGACGTAATGGAAACTTCCTTGCCGTCTACCAAAATCTGGCCAGAATCCGGCGTGTGCACGCCAGCAATCATCTTGATGAGGGTGGATTTACCGGCACCGTTTTCACCAAGCAACGCTTGGACTTGCCCGCGCCGCACATTCAGTGAGACATCTTTGATGACGTTGACCGGCCCAAATGATTTGGACACGTTCACTAATTGCAGAACAGTGTTGTCGGGTTCAGACATGGATTGCACCTCCTTGCTTTAAGTATGTGGGGGAGTAAATTCAATGGATTCGCGGGGAATGAAGCGGGTTTGCACCACGCCGGATTCCGGTGGTGACTTCCCGGCAAGGGCCGTGAGCAGGTTGCGCAGCGCAATCCTGCCCATTTGCTCCACGCTTTGGTCAATGATGGCCACCGGTGCTGGTTGGATGCGCATGAAGACAAAGTCATCAAAGCCGATGAGAGCCAATTGCTTGCCGATTCCCACTCCCGCCCGGTAGCAGGCCTCCAACGCGCCGAAGGTCATCATCGAGTCACCGGCGATAATCGCAGTGGGGTTTTCTTTGAGCAGCCGCTGAGTACCGGTGAAACCTTCTTCATGCAGGTAGCCACCGTGGTGAACGACTGGTTCCAGGTTGAGCTCTGCAGCTACTTCCAAGAATTTCTGTAGGCGCTCCGAACCTGTGGATGTGGTCTGCGGGCCAGCGAGGTACCCAATCTTGTGGTGACCACGCTCAGCCAGCGCTTCGACTGCCGCACGGATGCCTGGTGTTGGGTCAGAAACCACCGCTGGAATGTCACTTCCTGCAACATAACGGTCAATAAAGAGCAGCGCCACCGACTTTGCCACATGTTCTAGCGCCGCGATTGATTCTGCGTGGGGGACCGCGATGATGCCATCTACCTGGCGGGCTCGCAGCGCATCTACTGCCTGTTCAATCTTCGGTGTGCTCTCACCGCTGCTGGTGATGATGGTGGCATACCCATTCTTATTGGCTTCATCCTCAATCGCTGCGGCCATGGCCGCAAAGAAGGGGTTGACCAGGCTTGGTACCACCACGCCGATAGCGTCAGTGCGAGAGCTTTTTAGCGCACGGGCCTGTGCATTCGGGCGATAGTCCAAATCCCGCGCAACCTGTTGGATGTGCTCACGCGTCTTCTTTGCGATGAGCGGGTTATTCGCCAGCGCGCGGGAGACAGTAGAGACAGAGACATTACAGGCTTGTGCGATATCCCTGAGGGTTGTGGGCACGGTAACCATGGAAGGCTCCTTTAGGGGGAATGCAAACGTTTGCATTGGCTTTTTCTTAAACCTACTCAGTACACATTTGGACTGTCAAGTGCCTCAGCTCACCATGCCTCTTTAACGGTACCCCCTGTTTTCCAAAAGTTGAACCCCTGACCTGCGTGAGAATGTGTGGAAATGGGGGTGATTTTGGGCGAGCTTAGATTTCTGATGGGTGTTGTACGATTGCAACAAGGCTCTGGAGAGCGGTAGATGTTCCCAAGGGAAGGAGTGTGCTGTGGCCGTTCATGTACCAATACAGCCCACCGTTTTCGATTGGGCTCGTACCAAGATTGCTCTGACAGATGAAGAGCTGGTGAAGAAGTTTCCTAAGTTCAAGCAGTGGGAGAGCGGTGAAGCTGAACCGACTCTGAAACAAGCGCGGGAGTTTGCCAAACTTGCCCATATCCCATTCGGACGATTGCTCATGAGCGAGCCATCTGGTGAAGACGTAGGGGTTCCCGACTTCAGAACAGTTCGAAATCGCTACGTGGATGACATTAGCCCGAACCTTCGAGAAGTAATTGTGTCTGCTCAAAATCGATTGGGCTGGTACTCCGATTTTTCTCTTGAAGTTGGAGTAGAACCACCGGAGATAGTGGGGCTTGTCCCACAAGCAAGTAATCCGTCCGAAGTTGCGCGATTAGCACGCGAACACCTAGGGCTAGGTCACAGCAACGCGATTCCTGGGCGCGATAAAGTATCGGCATTGGTCGGTGTGATTGAAGAATCTGGCATCCTAGTATCGCGAAACTCGATTGTTGGCAACGCGACGAATAGGCCATTAGACGTTGAAGAGTTCCGTGGATTTACTTTGCTCGATGATGGATTTGGTTTGATTTTCGTCAACACCCGGGATGCTAAAGCAGCGCAACTTTTCAGTCTTGCCCATGAACTAGGACATATCGTCCGTGGACAGGCCGGAATCTCGGATGATTCAGATCAGGTGAGCATCGAGAGTTGGTGCAACCGCTTTGCTTCGGCATTCATTGCTCCAGAAGCACTGGTGCGAAAGCACTTTGACGCCGAGCAATCAGTGCTCGACAATACAAACGGCATGGCTGTGAAGGTCGGTCTGAGTCGCGAAGCTTTGGTTTTGAGATTGGTCGAAATCGGTCTGGCTGCGCAGGGCGATGCAAATGAACTGATCCCCTTGTTCAGGGCAAGCTCTACTGCGACCGATTCGAAGAAATCAAAAGGCGGTCCTTCAAGACCTGTTCTAGTGAAATCCAGGGTGGGGAAGCGATTCTTTAAGTCAGTTGTGAACGCGACCAAAGCGGGAATGTTGCCAGAGCAAGATGCAGCTAGGTTCTTGGGCGCCGCAAACTATGATTCATTCCAGAAGCTAATCGCGACGAACGGTGCGGTGGGCTAATGAAATTTCTGGTGGATACTAACTTTCTAGGGACGCTAGTTGGTATTTGTCCACCCGATATTTTCCCGACTCTGTGGAGCCAACTTGAAACGAAACTCTTTCGGGAAGGAGTATATTTCCATGAAGCAGTTCATGACGAGCAAAAGGCGTGGAAACACCCACAAAGCGAGTGGTACCTGAAGCATATTGGTACTGAGGGGATACTGAAATCAGATGCAGACATTTTGGCTGCCTATGCCGATGTGTCCGAATGGGCTCTAGAGCGAGAGAAGAAGCAGTTATCCAAATCGAGTGCGGTTGATGAATTCCTGAACTCAGCGGATTCGTGGCTGGTAGCAGCTGGAGTGTCTAAGAAGGCGACGATTGTGACTCAAGAAGTTAGGGCTCCGGATGCTAGAAAGAGAATTAAGATCCCTGATGTAGCGGATGCGTTCGGAGTGCCTTGTATCGGTCTCGTTGAATTTCTACGTGCCCTTGAAATACGGGTCTAAAGGAATAATGAAAACTCGGCCTATGATGTTCACGTGATTAAACGCGCGAATTTCACCGCAATATTGTCCGTGCTGGCAATGGTGATGCTTCCGGCATTGGGATTTGTGGAGCTTGCCACGCTGCGTGAACTAGTGGGGCGATTGGTTCCGATCTTTGTCTTCGTGATCGCGATTTCCATCGTGGTCAATGTGTCCTCGCAAGTAGGGCTCTTTGAAGAAGTTGTTGCCAGGATGGAGAAGCTCGCACCAAAGCATAAGGCTCTGCGCCCGATGGTGTTGTGGTCATTGCTCATCCTTCTGGCCCTGGTTGTAACAGTATTTCTTTCGCTCGATACCACTGCAGTGATGATTACGGCTCTAGCGATTCCTCTGGCGCGACGAAACAATATTCCGGTTGTCGGGGTAGCTTTTGCCGTGGTGTGGATTGCCAATATTGCATCTATGCCCTTGCCGGTATCGAACCTGACTAACCTTTTGGCACTGGGCTCGGATGCTTTCGCGGGAACGCTGGATTATCTTTCCTATTCGTGGAAGCCAGCACTCATGGCGATCATTCTCGCGGTTGCAGCGGCAGGCATTTTCACCCTGCTTCAATCACGAATTTCGCGAAATCACGAAATTTCTTCCCGTAGCACCAGCTCGCAATGTCCTCGCAGTCGACTTCTCATTGTCTGTGCTGGTGTGGTTGTAGTGCTCATCCCGGTTCTGGTGACTCCAATTTCGTACTGGCTAAGCACCTCGGTGGCCGCCATCATTATCTTGATTGCGTGTGTGCCTCGGCATTCAAACTTAATCTCCGCTGACCTGGTGCCGTGGAATTCACTTCTGCTGGTGACGGTTGTGTCCACCGTGGCAACGCTGACTCACTCAATTGGACTGGCAGAGTGGCTCAATGGGCTGAACCCGGCGAACCCTGATTCTTATCCGGAGCTTCTTGCCATCGCTGGTGCCGGCGGACTCGCTGCGAACCTGATGAATAACATCCCGGCGTTCCTATTCCTCGAGCCACTCGTCAGTACCCCGGCTAGTTATATTGCGTTGCTGATTGGTGTGAATGCGGCACCAATCATTACGCCGTGGGCGAGTCTGGCCACGTTGTTATGGCATGACCAACTGCGCCGCGCTGGGGTGCACATTAGTTGGGGCAAGTTCATGCTGCTTGGCTGCATCCTTGCTCCAGTGGTGGTGCTGCTGCCGGTAGCAATGCTGGTCTAGTTGGGATAACTCAACAAGCGGGTTGGGATGATTCCGACGGCATCACCGATACCAGGGCGCTGCGAGCTAGTGGTGCGGAATGTGTGAGCACCAGCCTTGGCGGTGATGGAGAAACGGTCGCGTTCAAAAAGCACAGATTCGATGGTGGCATCAATAGCGCCCTGGGTACCGGGGGAGACCAACTGGGTATCTGCAGGCAACACCGCGAGCTGTACAGACCTGCCGTTGTTCGTGGAGTCGGAGTGCTCGATGAGGTCTGAGCTCCACGAGGTATCCAGGTCAGGGGAGTAGGCACCATCGGTATTAAGCTCTGCGGGGAAGATGGTGGCATCGGAGATAAACCCTGCAACGGCGGCTGACTTCGGGCGAATCAGCAATTCCTCTGGGGTCGATACTTGCTCAATCCGGCCATTCTGGAGAACCACAATGCGATCGGCAATGGCCAGTGCTTCGCTGCGGTCGTGGGTGACATGCACGGTAGTAAGCCCCTCGCGCTTGGTCAGCGCAACCAGCTCGCGGCGCAGATTATCGCGCAGCGGTTCATCCAATGCAGATAGCGCTTCATCGAGAAGCAGCACGGTGGGGTCAGCAACAATGGCGCGCGCTAATGCCACGCGTTGGCGCTGACCGCCGGACAAGCTCCCTGGCTTGCGGGTGGCAAAACCATCGAGTCCAACTAAAGACAATGTCCGGTTGACCTTGTCTTTTCGGGTGGCAGCAGAATCCTTAGTGAATTTCAGTGGGTAACCAACATTTGAGGCCACATTCATGTGGGGCCATACGGCATGCTGTTGAAAGACCATACCCATGCCGCGAGATTCGGGAGAAACCCCGGTCAGGTCCTTGCCGCCAACATGAACGGCACCTTCCGAAGGATGGATAAAACCAGCAATGGTGCGCAGCAGAGTTGTCTTACCCGAACCGGAAGGCCCCACCAGTGCGATGAACTCATGGGGAGCGATATCCAGATTGATGTTCTGAAGCCCCTTGGTGCCATCGGGGAAAGTGACAGCGAGTTCACGAAGAGAAATAGCAGACATGATTTAAGAACCTACTTTCGGGGACTTCAGCGTCACTGAGAGCGCGATGATGCCCACGACCATGAACATCAAAGATAGTGCGGAAGCCTGGTTATAGTTGCCGGCTTGTTGCAGATTGAATACCTGCACGCCCAGAGTGGTGGTGCCAGGAGCAATGAGCAAAATGGATACGGTGAGCTCACGAACTGCCGTGACCAATACCAAGACCGCGCCGGAGATAGCCGCGGGAATGGTCATCATGCCCGTGGTGCTAAACAGCGCACGTACAGGACCGGCGCCCGAAATCCGTGCGGCTTCCTCAACTGCAACTGGGGTATTTTGCAAAGGCGCACGAACAGCCTGCAACACCAGGGCCGTAAACGCACAGATATATGCGCCCAGAATGACCCATACCGTGTTGTAAATGCCGGTATAGCGGCCAAAAATCAGCCAGGCGACACCAATGATAAGCCCTGGCAGCGCGGTGGGGAGCAAGACCAGAAGAGTCAGTGCAGTATTGCCAAAGAGCTTGGTGCGTGTGACCAAAAGACCCACGAGCCAGCCCAAGAAACCACAGGCAATTGCGGCACTGACCGCGAGGAAGAGTGAGTTCTGGAAACCGTCGATGACACGGGGATTGTTGATGGCGCCTTCGAAATTGCTCAGGGTGATATTCTCCGCAGTAAAGGCCACACCCGGTGCGGGCAAAAGCGCGCGATAAGCCAGACCCACAATCGGAGCTACGGTGATAATGAGCGCAATAATCCAGGTCACGATGGAGACCGGTCCGCGCGCCGGGCCCAGCTCCATGCGAGCGGATGCGCCAGTGTCCTGCAGGGAAGATGCGGAAAAGCGTGCCACGATGTGGTCAGCGAACACAGCCGCAATACCGAGAAAGAGCAGCACCACACCGATGGTGGAGACCACCTGTAGCGGGTTGTCCACCGTGCCAGAATCCATGAATCGATAGACCATCGTGGCAAGAGTTTCAAAGCGCGCCGGGGAACCAATCAGTGCCGGAATACCAAAATCAGAGAGGTTAGCCACTGCAGTCAACGTGAACGCTGAAAGCAGCGCCGGGCGCAGCAGCGGCAGCGTGATGGTGCGCAAAGTGGTGAAACTGGATGCACCGGAGATACGCGCGGCCTGTTCTAAATCTCCAGGCAAAGACCGCAAAGCATTGGAGACGATGATGTACACCATTGGATAAGAGTGCAAAATCAGCAGGAGAGTGACGCCATCGGCACCGTAGATATTCCAGAGTTCTTGCCCGAACCATCGGTTGACACCTTGTGCTGGGCCGAATAATTGCATCCACGCAATCGCGCCAATAAATGGCGGCACCAGCAGCGGTGACAGTAGAAAGAGTCGCAGCCACCTGCTGGCATAAGTATCCAGGCGGTCAAGCACGATCGCCATGGCAGTGCCGATGATGACGGCACCGATGGCGGAAAGCAGCGTGGTGTAGAAAGAATTCCAGGCTGCATTAAACAATCCCTGATTAAACAGCACAGGAAATTGGTTTCCGCCTAGGGCCAGGCCAATCACCATGGATAACGGGATCAAGAAGAACCCGGCGATGATGAACCAGACTCCAAGGCGGAGGAGTGAAATAGAAGAAAGTAGTCGCATGAACTGATAAGAAGAAAGAGCCTAAATTAGCTCATGAGCTCCTGGAAGGTGGAGACTGCGTCATCCTGGTTTTCAGTAACTGCTTCTAGGTCAGGGTTCAGCAAGTTGATGTCTTCCAAAGCTGGGGTGTCCTCTGGAGTATCAATGCCTTCGCGGACAGGCAGGTAGGCCTGCTCAACCGCTAAGTTCTGGGCTTCTTCAGAAAGCAGGAAGTTGATGTAGGTTTCTGCTGCTTCCTTGTTCTCAGATGCTTCGAAGGCACCAGCTGGCTCGGTGATGTATGGAGCACCCTCTTCTGGGTATGCAGTTGCGATAGGAGAGCCGGCATCAGCCAGATCACGCACCAGGTAGTCAACAACCACGCCAACTGGGCGTGAGCCGGAAGCGATTTCCTGGGAGGTTGGGCCATTGGATTGTGCAATCATGGGCTGGTTTTCAGCCAGTGCGCTGAGCCATTCCTCGCCGAGTTCTTCAGACTCGAGCCACACCGAGGCATTAAATGCTGCCGCGCCAGATACTGCTGGGTCTGGCATGACCAGCTGATCCATGTACTCTGGGTCAGTCAGATCCTGCCAGGACTGCGGTGCGTCATCTTCGCTGATGACATCGGTGTTGTACGCGATGACGGTTGGGATGATGCGGGTGCCCACGTAGTAGCCCTCTTCATCAACTACTTCTTCCATCAAACCTTCGGTATCGACATCTTGCAGCTCCGCCAGGTCACCGTCGGCGGCATAGCCCTCGAAGGTAGGGGAGTCAGCCGCCCACAGAACATCTGCTTCAATACCGCCGGATGCCTTCTCAGACTCAATACGTGCGTTCAGGTCACCGGTGCCAGCGCGGTAGACCTCAACGCTGATATCTGGATGAGCTTCCATGAAGGCCGCGTTGATCTCATCAACCTTTTCCTCAGGCTCTGAGGTGTAAACGGTGATAGTCGTCTGCTCATCGCCGGATGCAGCGGTGGTCTCAGCGTCGGTGTCGCCACCTTCAGAAGGCTCAGAACAAGCAACCAGGACCAGGGCGGTTACCGCTGCGGATGCGGTGGCGAGTGAGCGGCGAATCAGGGAACGAGACATGAAATAGGACTCCAATAGATAGGTTGGTGAACATTTAGACCAACAGTCGATGTTGCCCTATCAATGGAACCAATAGGTTCACAGTTGGTGAACCAGATATGAATTCAGATTGGTTTTGGGGTGTGAATCATCACAGCTCGGGTGTGAAATTCTCCGCTAGAACAGCAAAGAGCATCTCGCCGAAGGTCGCGGGGTCAGAAAGGTCTAGTTCGCAGAGCTTCTCGATGCGCGCTATCCGATTTCGCGCAGTATGACGGTGAATCTCTAATGCCTCAGCGGTAGCACCTAATTGGCCACCTTTGCGTAAAAAGACGGTGAGTGTGCGCGCTAATTCGGAGTTCTCCCTCGCGTCGACCTGCCTGAGCAGACCGATGGTCTCGCGGTTCCTGGCCGATAATGCTTGCTGTACGGCAGGCTCTGTCAGCCACGGCATGGATTGACCGCGCGGCAACAGCTGTTCGCCAAGGGGGAGTGGCCGGGCGCGAGAAAGTAGGTCGTCGACGTGTTCGGCGTTCAGTTCTGTTGCGCGGACGCGACGGTTAATCGCAATACGGATGCGTCTGCTTGATGTTCCGAACATGTCGAGGATGTCTTGGTAGCTTTGCTCGCCATTGAAAAGAGCGAGGAAGCTCAATCGGTCGATGTAGGTGAGATAGAGAAATTGCCCGCGTTCCTCCAATGCGGAATCCAAGGCATGGTGTGCTCTTTCGAGGGAGCGGGGGTCATCGGCAAGCACAATGACCGGCCGTGTGAAGCCGTCTTTATCCCGCGGGAAATCCAGTGTCGAAGGAAGCATCTCCTGCGGCGTGGTGGATTCCGGCAAACCTAAGCTCAAACGAATGGCAAAAGAATTGAGCTCATTGCGTGCTTTGCGCAGCTCCGCGGGCCGGGCCAGCAGCATGTCCGCAAGCCCAGCGCAGTGTCGAATCAGTGAACGGTCTTCAGTATTAAGCGGGTGGTGGGAATCTACTTTGAGCACGTGCTGGCGCTCACCGCGTGCGGTCATGGCATAAGAACTGAAGTATTCACTTTTTGTTGCGGGCGCGGTGCTGGCAACAATTTCCTCACGTTCATTAATGATCCGCATCTCCACATTCAGCAAATACGCCGTTTCATGCAGCAGTTCCGTGAGGTTGCCGCGGGTTGCGGTATGCGTGAGCTTTTCCTGCGCATCTAGGCGCCGGCGCTGCGCGATATCGTGCCGGCGGCTTTGTTCTTGGTGTACCGCGGAGACAATCGAGATGAATGAAATTGGGCGCGGAACCTCAAAAAGTCCCAGGCCTAATTCTTCTGCCGTGGCGATAATGCTTTCAGGGATGGTGGGAAATATCAGACCCGTGCCGATGCCCACTGCCACGGCGCCGGCATTAGCCAGGTGGGTGAGGTAATCAGCTAACTCACCTTCACGGTCCTCGAAAGCAATTGCAATGGTCAGCACCACTGAATCTGGCTGGATGAACTCCGTGGCGTCTTCCAACTCATTGGTTTGAACAATGGCGAATTCACTCGCTGTGGGCGGGACAATTTCTTTGATATCTAGCGCGCCTTGGTTGAAAAGCCACTCGAATTCCAGCACCTCGCACTGTCCCTTCTGTATATTTAACTCAACTTCTTTCGCCATAGTGTACATGGTGCACGGCACACCTTCGGGCCATACTGTTTGGAAACACAAAAATTTGAGCCTTGAAGGGGAGGACACATGTTGGACTTCGATTACCACCTGCCGCAGGAACGCCGAGTGGTCACGGATGGACTGGGAGAAAACAGCGCTGCGCTCGATTCCCGCCGCCAAGACGCAGTCGCACGGGCACTGGCGCCGGGTCTTCCTGGGTATATCGTTGCGGCCGATGGCGGTGTTCTGGTGGATGCCGATGATAATTCTTTCATCGACTTTGCATCCGGTATTGCTGTGACCTCAGTGGGCGCATCCAATGAGCGCGTTGCCGCGGCGATTGCAAAGGCAGCAACCGAATTTACCCACACCAGCTTCATGGTCTCACCATATGAGTCCTATGTGGCTGTGTGCGAGAAGCTCAACCAGCTCACCCCGGGCGATCACGCGAAGAAGTCGGTTCTGCTCAACTCCGGTGCAGAGGCAGTAGAAAACGCCGTCAAGATTGCGCGCAAGCACACCGGTAAGAATGCTGTTGCCGTATTTGATTATGGCTACCACGGCCGCACCAACCTGACCATGTCCATGACGGCGAAGAATAAGCCGTACAAGACTGGGTTCGGCAGTTTGGCGGGCGATGTACACCGCATCCCGATGTCTTACCCTGCCCGCGATGGTCTCAAGGGTGATGAGGCAGCAGCACGCGCGATTAAGGTACTTGACCAGCAAGTTGGTGCAGAAAACCTAGCATGCGTGGTCATTGAGCCAATTCAGGGCGAGGGCGGCTTCATCGTTCCTGCCAAGGGCTTCTTGCCGGATATCGCCGAGTGGTGCCGCGAAAATGACGTGGTCTTCATTGCCGATGAAATCCAGTCCGGCTTCGGTCGTACCGGCGCATGGTTCGCAACCGAAGATGAGCAGGTCATTCCGGATCTGATTACCACCGCCAAGGGCATTGCTGCTGGTATGCCACTTTCTGGTGTGACTGGCCGTGCGGAAATCATGGATAGCCCAATCCCAGGTTCTTTGGGCGGCACCTATGGCGGCAACCCCGTCGCGTGTGCGGCAGCGCTCGCGGCTATCGATGAATACGAAACCCATGACCTTTTGGGCCGCGCGCGTGAGATCGAGGCAATCGTTCGAGAGTACTTCGAGCCACTGACTGAGCTGGAATCTGTGCTCGATGTTCGTGGACGTGGCGCAATGATGGCCATCGAGCTCATTAATGCCGATGTCACCGCTGCGATTGCCGCGGCCTGCAAGAAGCAGGGCATTCTCATCTTGACCTGTGGCCTGGATGGCAACGTCATCCGCTTGCTGCCTTCGTTGACCATCCCAGAACACCTCCTGCGTGAAGGTCTGGACATCCTAACCAAGGAAATCCGTGCGGCGCTGGGCTAATCACCTGGAGTCATAACTACTACTTACACCCCTGACCAGTGAATCTTTCACGGTGCTGGCCAGGGGGACACTCATATTATTGAGGGGATGAAAATTTGAATAGCAATAACATCACGGTTGATGATTCTGTCAATCCTTCAAAAGAAGACCAGGGCGAAAGCCGCATCACGCCGTGGCAAGGTGTGGCCTTAATCTTCGGTACCAATATCGGTGCCGGCATTTTGAGCCTTCCTTATGCTGGCCGGAACGGTGGCTTCCTAGCACTATTCATCGCGCTGGCTATCGCGGGTATTTTGACCACGCTGTCCATGATGTATGTGGCAGAAGTATCGCTGCGCACCAATAAGCCACTGCAGCTTTCTGGTTTGGCGGAGCAGTACCTAGGCCACTGGGGACGCTGGTTGGTCTTTGCTGCAATTGCGGTCAACGGCACCGGTGCCCTGATTGGTTATGCAGCTGGTTCCGGTGAACTTTTAGATAACCTGCTGGGCATACCGCCGACCATCGGCACGCTGTTATTCTTCGCGCTCGGTACCTTCATTATGTACAAGGGCTTGGAAGCAACCGGTGTGGCAGAAGCCGCCATCACCATTGCGATGGCGGCCATCGTGCTCATCTTGGTGATGTGGACCTTCATCGGCCCTGGCATTGAGTTCGACAACCTGTGGATTCTGCGCCCATACTTCATCATCCCGATCATGAACCTGGCCGTGTTTACCTTCATGGCGCAGTACGTGGTGCCGGAGCTCGCCCGCGGTATGCGCGATAAGCACCCCGATAAGATCGTGCCAACCATTATCGGCGGCATGGCTGCCACCGGTATCACCCTGTCCGCGGTTCCTTTCGCAGCTCTTGGCCTGCTGGGCACCAACGTGTCCGAGGTGGTTACCGTTTCCTGGGGTGAGGAGCTTGGCCCCATTGCGTACTACCTGGCGAACCTCTTTGCACTCTTCGCCATGATGACGTCATTCCTTGCCATTGGCTATACCACCATGCGTAATGTCTTGGACATCTTCCACTGGCCACAGCACGGTTGGCAGCGCGGTGTTGCCGTGGCCATGACCGTTGGTTTGCCACTGATTATTACCTTCGCTGGCTTCGGCGGATTTGTTTCCGCACTCAGTTACGCCGGTGGTATTGCTGGTGTAGTTATGTCTATTATTCCGGTGATGCTGCTGCACGCTTCCCGCAAGTATGGTGACCGTAATCCTGAGTGGTCACTTGGTTGGGCGGCACACCCGATCTTCCAAGCGACCATCATCATTGTCTATGGTTTGGCCTTCCTCTATTCCATCGGCAGTATCTTCGGACTCGTCCCAGCCGGTTGGGCATAACGGCTTTTAGGTCAGCTCCCACATCTTCATGTGGGTTTCTAAGACCACCACATTAGGACCAGACTCTGCGGCAAGTGCTTCTTCCAGCACCTGCTGCAGAGTCTCTTTTGTTGCCCTGGTTGCTGGGACACCAAAAGATTCAGCGAGCTTTATAAAGTCTGGCCGTGCGAGCTCAGTTGCCGTGGCCTGCCCGAATTCAGCATTCATGTATTCGCGCAAGATGCCATAGCCGCCATCATCCACAATCAGCCAGGTGACAGGCACATTATGCTGCACTGCGGCGGCTAACTCTGAGGTGGAGTACAAACTGGAGCCATCACCAGCCAGTGCAAATGTGCGCTTGCCCAAGCCCACGGCCCCGCCAAAAGCCGCGGGAAAGCCATAACCTAAGCCGCCGGCACCTTGTGCCGAGTGGAATTGACCGTCCTTGGCATCCCACACATTCCATGACCAATACGCAGCAATCGTCATATCCCAGTAGGTCTGCATATCAGCGGGTACCGCCTGGCGAATAGCAGCCATGATCTCACGCTCATGGTCTAATCCCACATTGCTCATGCGCTGCTCGACCATTGCGTTGACCTCTTCCACAGCTTCTTTCGCACCATGCTGTGCTTTATCAACTGCCGGAATGAGTGCACGTAGAAACTCAGAAATATCCGCGCGAATGCCCAATCCCGGATGATTGGACTCAAGTACCTTGGCCTCGGCATCGACCTGGATGATTTGGCCTTTGGGCTTCATCGTGAAGTAATTGGACGTGACTTCACCTAGTGAACTGCCTAAGACCAGCAAGGTTTCGGCTGATTCCATGAGATTAGTGACGTGGCGGTCCTCGATGAAATTAACCGCCAATGGGTGCGCACGGGGGATAGCGGTATTACCGCCAACGGTGCAGACCACAGGGGCATCTATCTTTTCTGCAAGCTGCGTGAGCAATTCACTCGCCCTTGAGCGCCTGGTCCCTCCGCCAGCCACAATGACCGTGGCGCTGTGATTGATCAGCGTGGCTGCAGCTTCAACCAATGCGGGATTCGCAGCAGGTTGTTCCACGTTTACAGAAGCCGATTCAATGGGTGGAATGCTATGAGGATCAAGCAGAATATCCTGCGGAATCTCCACCCAGACTGGTCCCTGGGGTGCGGTCATTGCAACTTTATAAGCTTCCTCGAGCACACTCGGAATCGCAGAAGCATGCTGAATAGTGGCCTGAAACTTGGTCACATTGCGTACGGATTCGGTCTGCTCATCTAGTTGATGCAGCATGCCGCGCCTTTTCGCGCCCAAGCCAGGTGTCGGAATCTGTGATGAGACCACCAGCATGGGCACACCCGTGGCATAAGCTTCCTGCAGACCAGCGAGCGATGTCAGCGCGCCGGGGCCGGTGGAAAGAAACAAGGCTGCGGGGCGACCGTTGGCACGCGCGTAGCCATCGGCAGCAAATGCGGCATTATTTTCCACGCGGCTGGAGTAAAAATTCAAGTTCGACCGCGACAATGCATCAAATAGTCCCAGTGCATGCTGGCCAGGGATACCAAAGACATCGGTTATACCCAAAGCAGTTAGGGTTTCGACCACGATGTCGCCGCCATTGCGATTGCTCATTCCTTATTCCTTATTCGGTCTTGGTTCCGGCGCGCAGATCCGCCATGAGAGTAATGAGGTCATAAGCCACGTGCGATGCGGCAATGCCCGTGAGCTCCGCATGGTCATAAGCAGAGGAGACTTCAACGACATCAGCGCCAACAATGTTGAGTCCGCGCAGGCCACGGATGATTTCCAATAGCTCACGTGAGGTGAGTCCGCCGGCCTCCGGGGTGCCGGTGCCAGGCGCATGCGCTGGGTCCAGGACGTCAATATCCACCGAAATATACAGCGGGCGCTTGCCCACGCGGTCACGCAGCTTGGCAATAATCTCATCCACGCCTTGGCGGAATACGTCAGAAGAGGTCACGATGCCGAAGCCGAATCGACGGTCATCTTCTAAGTCCTTCTTGCCATAAAGTGGGCCGCGGGTGCCCACGTGGCAGATGCCCTCGGTATCTAAGATTCCTTCTTCCACCGCACGGCGAAATGGCGTGCCATGGGTGTAGTCAGCACCGAAGTAGGTATCCCAGGTATCCAAGTGGGCATCGAAATGCAGCAGCGCGACCGGCTCTTTGGCGCGTACCGATGCCGCCCTTAGCAGCGGCAACGCAATCGTATGGTCGCCACCGATAGTCATCAATGAGGAACCATCCGCGGTGAGATCCAGCGCGTCCTGCTGAATGGCTTCGATGGCTTCTTCAATATTGAAAGGGTTGACCGCCATATCGCCGGCATCGACGACCTGCGTTTGTGCGAAGGGTGATGTATCCGTTGCTGGATTATATGGGCGCAGCAGGCGGGAGGATTGGCGCACGTGACCGGAACCAAAACGCGCGCCGGGACGGTAGGAGACGCCAGAGTCAAAAGGTACGCCAACCACTTTGATTCCAGCTGTGTGCTCTTGCGCTTCGATATCGCGCAAGCGGGGGAGCAGAGCATAGGTGGCTTCGCCGCCAAAGCGTGGAACCAGTGCCGAATTGACCGGCCCGATGTGTCCGCCTTCTTCAACGCGGGGGATTTCTAGCATGGTTTAAGTCTTTCTTTTAAGAAACCCCAGACAGAACCCACAACACCTCAGCCTTGTCAGCTGATGGGTTATGCCAGGTGTGGGGTTCTGCGCCGGGGAATGTCAGGGTGTCTCCAGCCTGCAGCTGGAATTCTTCGCTCGAGGTGGTGACTACGAAAGAGCCGGTAATGACGTGCACGGATTCAATATTGCAGTCCATGGTGTAAGGTTCTTCCTCACCTCGGCCATGGCCATCAATCGACATGTGGATGATCTGGATGTCGCGCTGCGTGCGCGGAGTCAGCAGGCGTTCCACGATGCCGTCACCGCCCAAATCGACCGGTGGGGAATCTGCGAATTTCACCACGGAGACCTCCGGGCTATCGAGCAATTGCCCCGGATTGATCCCTAGAACCTGGCATAACGTCACCAAAGACTGCACCGATGGGCTGGTTAAATCGCGCTCTACGCGGGAGATAAAGCCCTTGGAAAAGCCGGTACGTTCTGCAACCTGTTCAATGGTAAAGCGGCGGCGTTCGCGCAGCGCGCGCAATTTGCGCCCGAGTGCAATTTCGGTTGCGCCCGGTTCTATGGGAAGAGATTTCATGATGGCAGCCTACTTGATTGATTTCTAAACACTGTTGCCCATTGGGCAACTAATGTTTAGTATAGGGGCACACCTTGTGATGCGCGATACATAAGTTTGAAACTGACGTGCCCATTACTCACTTCAACTACTCACTTCAACAAGAGGAATCCAACAAGGAATGGCTCAATATCGCTGTCCTGGCCCTATATCTCGTGGGCATGATTGCCTTCGGCTTTTGGGGAAGCAAAAGAATCACTAATACCGCTGACTACCTGGTTGCTGGCAGGAATCTCGGCGGAATTCTCTACACTGGCACCATGGTGGCTGTCGTCCTCGGTGGCGCATAAGCTGTCGGCGGAATTGGCCTGGGCTATACCTACGGTATTTCTGGCTTCTGGCTGGTCATCGCCATTGACGTGGGAGTGTTGATACTCAGCCTCGCCTTCGCGCCCGCACTGCAGCGCCTTCGAATCTTTACAGTCTCGCAGATGCTCACGCTGCGCTATGGCTCAGAATCAACGCAAGCATCTCCACTCATCATGCTGGCGTACACCTTGATGCTGGCCGCAACCTCTTCGGGCGCCTATGCTTCCGTATTCGTGGTGCTCTTTGGTTGGGAACGCTGGGTTTCTATCCTCGTGGGTGGGGCAGTGGTTCTCATCTATGCCACCATCGGCGGCATGTGGTCCATCGCCTTGGCGGATATGGCGCAATTTATCATCATGACCATTGGCATCTTTGCCCTCATGCTGCCGATTTCGCTGTCTCAGGCCGGCGGTTGGTCTGGGCTACAGGGACGCCTGGATGCGGAGTTCTTTGATATTGGTGGCATGGGTCTGCAATCAATAATTACCTACTTTGTCATCTACACCCTGGGGCTGCTTATTGGCCAAGATATTTGGCAGCGCGTATTCACTGCGAAGACCCCGGGCGTAGCCCGATTGGGTGGAACCGCTGCTGGTATTTACTGCATTCTCTTCGGAGTTGTCGGTGCCATCATCGGCATGGCTGCCGCGGTGCTGCTGCCAGGAATCGACGTCCGCGATGATGCATTCGCTTCCGTGGCAGTCGAGATTCTTCCCGTTGGCATCGGTGGCATCGCACTGGCAGCTGGCGTGGCTGCGATGATGTCCACGGCGTCCGGTGGATTGATCGCCGCGGCCACCGTGGTGCAAGCCGATGTCATTCCTTTGCTCAAAGGCATGGCTGAAAAGCGCGGACCGCGCAAGCTTAGCCCGATGGAAGTAGTCAAAGTTGCTGATGCTTCGGCAGCGCGCGCTGAACAAGCTGAGGAAAACATGGAACTCAACCGTCGCTGGGTGCTGTTCTTTGGTGTCCTCGTGCTCATCATCGCGATGGCAGTGCCAGATGTGGTCGCCGCGTTGACCATTGCCTATGACATTCTGGTCGGTGGTCTTTTGGTTGCGATTATTGGCGGACTGGTGTGGAAACGCGGCACGGGCGCTGGCGCCACTTGGGCGATGATAGCCGGAACCCTGGGCACGTTGGTCACCATGGGAGTGATGGAATTTCAGGCAGAAAGCCGTTTCGACGGTGTCTTCGCCAATGAGCCTATCTATGTTGGCTTGGGACTTTCCGCCGTTGTGTACATCGTGGTCTCACTGGCCACCAAGCCAACTGATCCGGAGGTACTCGCCGCATGGATCAAGCGCACAAAAGAAGGCGCGCCTTCCCTTGAACAGGTTGAGGAAGACGCGAAGAATATTGAAGCCAAGCTAGTCTAGCTGCTCAAAATACTGCCTTATAATGCCAATGCCACGTTCGATGTCTTCTTGTGATGCTGCAAAAGACAATCGGAGGTGGCCTTCGGCATCTGGGCCATATTCCGCACCCGCGCGCACCAAGACCCCTCTTTCGGCCAATGCCGCTGCGACCTCGGAAGACGGCAGTCCTGTGTCATAGGAAAAGAAGGCATAGAAGGCACCTTCAGGTTTGACCAGATGAACGTGGGGAACCTGCGATAAAAGTTCCACCACCAAGTCACGCCGCGCAGCATATTCCTCCAGCATCGGAGCAACGATAGATTCTGGAAGCTCTAATGCAGCGAGTGCCGCCAACTGTGCTGATTCGGAAACGGAGCCATTAAACGTGCGATGCATTTGCGAAATTGCCGCAATGAGTTCGCGGTCTCCCGCGATGTACCCGACACGGAAACCGGTCATGCAGTATTTCTTAGAAAAAGTCTGAACATACAGTGTTCGCTCCAATAATCCAGAGACCTCCAGCGCAGAGGTAAAAGGCGCTTCCGTATAAGTCAATGCCGAATAAGCCTCATCAGAGACCACCAGGGTATCGGTGCCGTGCAGGATGTCAGCGAGCTTTTCCAACTCGGCGCGGGTATGCACAATGCCATTGGGGTTAGAAGGATTGGAAAAGACAATCATCTTCGCGCCCGTCAGCGCCTTTTCGAGTTTGCCAAAATCAAAGTGCAAATCTGGACCCATCGGCACAAAATCCACGATTCCACCAGCGAGAACCACTTGGTCCGCATAGAGCGAATAGGCCGGCTGCGGAATGACCACCTTGTCCCCGGGATTAATCAGTGCAAAGAAGAGTGCTCCGAGTCCCGCCGTTGCACCATGCGTGACCAGCACATTATTTTCATCCCAGCCTGGTGCGCTAGCAGGTAATGACTCCAGCAGCGCTTGGCGTAATTCGGCCATGCCGTGTTGGTCCGCGTAGTGGGTCCGGCCATCATTGTGCGCCTGAATGCTGGCATCAATGACCTCTTGGGGCGGCGGGAAGTCTGGCTCACCCAACGCTAAAGACACCGCGCCGGGCGGGACCACGCCAAGGGGTGGACGAAGCGAGGAGCGCCGCTGTTCAATAATGCGCTGGGCAATGTGGGACATTGTGGAATTACTCCTTATATATAGGTGCCAGACAAATCGGTGCTAGCTGATACCGGAGAGATCGCCCGGGGTGGTTTCTTCAATGGAATCCAGGTCCCCAAAGTGATCATGGATGATTGCTTCCAGCTCGCCGGACTCTTTCATCCGGGTTAATACGTCATTAACTGCGTCAAGGCCTTCGGTATCGTCTTTTTGCAGACCGACGCCGTACCATTCATCGGAGAAGAACTCACCATCGGCAGTGGTCATGTCGATGACTTCAAAATCGCCATCATATTGGTTGGCATAGCCGGCCAGAATTGGGGTATCGGAAGTCAGCGCATCAACATTGCTTTGGGCCAGAGCCTCGATACAGCTTGAATTGGTGTCATATTCTTGCAGCTGCACCTCTGGAATTTCTTCCTTGACGCGCTGTGCTGGCTTGGACCCGGCGGTAGAGCACAGAATTTTGCCGTCGAGGTCATCCAAAGACTGGATAGAGGAGTCATCGGTGCGCACTAACAGCGCCTGGTGAGTTAAGAGCACGGGGCCCGCGAAATCGACTTCCTCCATGCGGTCAGATGTGATGGAATAGCCACCTTGAATCAGCTGCACCTCACCATTGCGCAGCAACGTCTCACGTTGTGCGGCGGGGGTCTCACGGTACTCAATATTTGGTGCATCCCAGCCATTATCCGCGGCGATGGTTTCCACAATCTGGTTTGCAATTTCGACCTCCGCGCCGGTGAAGCTGCCATCGCCTTCGCGCAGGCCAATACCAGGCTGGTCAAATTTGACGCCGAGCATGACATCGCCGGATTCAATTGCCCCCAGCAGGCCATCAGAAGACGCCGTTCCGGAACACGCCCCGAGGACCAGGCAGGAGGCCATGACTGCCGCGATCTTTGAACCTTTCATGGCTAATTACACCTCTTTTGATTCATCGCGGCCCATAAGGTTGACGCGTTCGGACTCGGGGACAGGTTCGATTTCACCGGCATATGCTGCCTTGCGGTATTCGCTGATTTCCTTGCGTAATGGCTTGGCCAGTAGGTAGATGCCCAGCAGGTTGGGGATAGCGACCAGGAAGAAGGTGGCGTCCGAGAAGCGCACCACCGTATCCAGGGAAACGGATGCGCCAACAACGATCATGATGATGTAGATGACGTTGTAGATCTGCTTTGCACGCTTGGACTCATTAAAGATGTACCCGAAGTTGATTTGGCCGTAGTAGCAGTAAGACAACACGGTGGAGAACGCGAAGAGAATGATGCAGGCGGTCAGAACGTAAGTAAAGCCATAGGAAACGGTGGCAAATGCATTGGTTGCCAAAGTGATGCCATCGGCGCCCTCGTTGAGGTATTCGCCGGTAACGACAATCGCGATTGCGGTCAAAGAACAAACGACGACGGAGTCCACGAAAGGCTCCCACGCTGCGACCAAACCTTCTTCGGCCGGACGGCGGTTCTTCGTAATTCCGTGCGCCATCGCTGCCGTACCAACACCGGCAACGTTGGAGAATAGCGCGCGCTGAATACCGATGATCGCAACACCCAGAACACCGCCGGAGATGCCTTCCGGAGTAAATGCGCCCTGGAAAATCAGAGAAATAGCATTCGGAATATCAGTGAAGTTGACGCCCAGAACTACAATGACTGCGACTGCGTATACCGCAGACATGAGCGGAACCAGGCGACTGGTGGCGTTAGCGATAGATTTAATGCCGCCAATCAGCACAACCGCTGCCGGAATCGCAATGGCAATACCAACAATCCAGCCATTGCCATAGAGGAAGCTTTCTTCACCACCTGTGATATCTGTCAAGTGGAGTGCCACCTGGTTTGCCTGGAAAATATTGCCCGCACCCATCACAGCGAGCGCCATGCCGATGGCATAAAAATAGCCCAAGCCCATTCCGAGCTTTGGCTTGCCGATGGATTTGAGACCGTATTCCAGAAAGTACATCGGGCCAGACACCGTGGAGCCGTCCTTATTGACTCGCCGAAACATCTGTCCCAGGGTGGCTTCCGCGAGCTTGACCGCCATGCCGAGAACGCCCGCGGCGGCAATCCAGAAGGCGGCGCCCGGGCCACCCATGGTGATGGCAACCGCTACACCGGCGATATTGCCCAGGCCAATCGTGCCGGCCATCTCTGTGGCGAAGGCTTGGAAACTGGTTACTTGGCCAGGATCAGACTTTTTTGCCAGCATGCCGCGGATCACGCGAAAGGCCTGCTTGGCGTCCTTGATGGGGCGTACGCGCAAGTACACATTACAAAAGACGGCGCCGGCGACCAGCCACACGATGACGAGGGGAAGATCGGCGCCTAAAACGGGAATAGAGAAGAAGACGGCTGCTTCGAGCACGTCAACGACAGGGCCGAAGAAACTTTGGATGGCACCATCGATGCCTTCTTGGGCGAGGATGTGTGTAGTACTCAACTCTTTTCCTTTCGGTTGATGAAGGAGAGGAGATAACGTGTCACAAAATGAAGAAGATTACTTTTGAAGGGAATTTGTGACGTAAACTACATGATAGGTTATCGATAACCAATAAGTGAAGCGTTTGAGATTATTCTTTTTCCAAACCCTCACATTGGGGGCTTAGGATTAAAATTGGTTCAGTTGGAAAAGAAGTGGAGTGGATCGCGATGGAACCTGGTGATGGGTGGGCGAAGCGCATCGAGCAAGTTGGCAGTGAAGCGGGGGTTAATCAATCAACCTTGAAGCAATCCACGCAATCGCTGATTCGCCAGCTGCTCTTTTCTGGCGTCATGAGGCCTGGCGAGATCTACTCGGCGAATTCCTTGGCTAGCCATCTGGGCATTTCTAACTCACCTGCGCGTGAGGCCATGATGGCGCTTTCTGCCGCGGGACTATTAGAGCCGGTGCGCAACCGCGGTTTTCGGGTGAAGCAGCTGAGTGAGCAGGATCGTTTTGAGGTCTATGAAATGCGCGTACTCATCGAGGTGGAGGCGGTGCGGCAAGCCGCCAGTCGCGATATTTCTGCAGATGAATTGGATGACATTGTCACCCTGGCACATCGATCGATTGAGCTATTGCCGGAAACTTCGACAGATTCGACGCTGCCATATTTGAATGCGGATCATGATTTTCATATGTCGCTGGTTGATGTCGTTGGTAATTCACGGTGGTCCAAGATTGTCTCTAATCTGCGTGATGAATCGCGCGTCAATGGGGCATACCGTTATCTGGAAAACAATCAGGGCCTGCAGTATTCTGCCCAGGAGCATGTGGATATCGCCAATGCGGTTAGGGATCGCGATCCTGACCAGGCGGCCGAGCTTATGCTCAAGCATCTTGATTATGCTCGGCCTCATAACTGCTAAACATCCCTCCTTCATCGCTGCTCAATGTTCGTCATGAGCAGCGATTTTCTATTTTCTGAAACTTTACCCTCCTCAAACTATTGCGCAGATCACGAGGACATGGTTAGAGTTATCGATAACAGATAACCGATTAAAAGTGATGTGAAATACATTGCTCTCGAAAGGGGGAAGAAATGGTCGACGTCAAAGTTCCACTGTCTCCGAATTACACGCAACAGCAACCGGAGATTGCCAGCATCGTCATTATTGGTGGAGGAATCATGGGGATGAGTGCCGCCTGGCACTTAGCATCCCGTGGCGTCACCGGAATCGTGGTGGTTGAACAGCACCAGGTAGGGCGAGGCTCCTCAGCCAAGCCCATGGGTGGGGTCCGCGCGAATTTCTCGGATCCCATGAATGTCATCCTGGGCAAGCGTTCCCTGGACTCATTCCGCACTTGGACAGAGGATTTTGGCACCAATATTGAACTCGCAAAAGTGGGCTATCTCTTCCTCGCTCGAACAGATGAAGAAGTGGCTAACCTGGAAGAAGCCACTAAGACTCAAAATGAGCTCGGCGTGAATTCCTCCATGATCACTCCTGAGCAGGTCGCTGAGGTTAACCCCTTCATTGACCCCAAGGCCATCCTGGCTGGTTCTCTTTCCCCAGATGATGGCTATGCCTGCCCAGCGGCAGCCGTCGAAGGTTATATGCGCGCAGCAATCTCGCTGGGTGTCACCGTCATGGACCACACTGAAGTCTTGGATATTGGCACTTCGGGCGGCGCAATTGAATCTATCACCACCCAGCGCGGAGTCATCCGCACCAGCCAGATTGTTTGTGCCGCCGGGGCGTGGAGTGCCGAGATTGGTGACATGGCAGGCCATGAACTTCCCGTGGTGCCTGTTCGCCGCATGATTGGGCTGACATCCCAGCAGCCCCAAGCACATGCCACTGTGCCTTTTACACTGGATCTATCCACCACGATGTACATGCACAACTATTACAACGGCATGCTGCTGGGAATCTCGCACCCAGCCGAACCGAGCTTCAACCGGGATTACAGCTTTGAATGGCTCGGCGCCTTCAACTCCGCGGCGAAAATCTTCGCACCAACCTTGCAGAACCCGCAGCTCGATTCCGGTTGGGCGGGATTCTATGAAAATACTCCCGACCGCAACGCGATTATCGGCGCATCCGATAAGGTTTCTGGCTTCTATTACTGCACCGGATTCTCCGGGCATGGTTTCCTCCAAGGACCAGCAGCCGGCGAATTCATCGCGGACATCGTACAAGGCAAGGAATCATTCTTGCCCCATGATGGATTCTCCACCGCACGTTTTGACCAAGAGCTGAACTCCGTCATTGAAAAGAACATCATCTAATACTTCCAACTTAAAGGAATGAAATATAACCATGGTATTTCAAGAAACTTGGGAGCTTCGCGCCCGCTTCGCGCGCAGCTTGTCAGATATGTATGGCCAGGAAGTCCCTGCCTACACCACCTTGGTGGAGGTCTCCGAAGCCGTCAACCAGGATTTCATGCGCATGATGGGTGAGAAGGGCGAGCGTCTCGGTTCCATCGGCCGCGTCACTGCGGAGCGTCACGGCGCGATCCGCGTGGGCTCCCCGAAGGAAATGAACCAGGTGGCGCAGGTCTTTGCCGGATTTGGCATGTACCCAGTGGGTTTCTATGACTTGCGCGATGCCGCCAAGTCATCTGTTCCGGTGGTATCTACTGCGTTTCGCCCCATTGATAAAGATGAGCTGGCGAAGAATCCTTTCCGCGTATTTACCTCCATGCTGGCTGCCGATGACCCTCGCTTCTTCAGTGAAGACTTGCAAACGCGCCTGCAGGAATTCATCGATAGCCGCAGTATTTTCTCCGAGGAACTTATCGCGATGGCGAATAGGGCATCGGAAAGCAATGGCTTGGAAGCAGAAGATGCTGACAAGTTCATCGAATTAGCCACCGCCGCTTTTGAGCTCAATGATGAACCGATTGATGAGCAGTGGTACCGCGAGCTTGAATCCATCTCCGCGGTGGCCAGTGATATCGGCGGCGTGCGCTATACCCACATCAACCACCTGACCCCACGCGTATTAGATATCGATGACCTCTATGAACGCATGGAAGCGCGCGGCATCACGATGATTGATGAAATCCAAGGCCCACCCGACTGGGAAGGCCCCGACATCTTGCTGCGCCAAACCTCTTTCCGCGCTTTGGATGAAGAACGCACCTTCAAATTCGCTGATGGCACCATTGGGCCGGGTGCGTTGCGCGTGCGCTTCGGCGAGGTCGAACAACGTGGCATCGCGTTGACCGAGAAGGGTCGCGCGCTCTATGACTCCATGAATACTCAGGTCGATGAGTTGCTCGCTAATTCAGATAAAACCCGCGTGGAGCTTGCTCGTGAGGTATGGAAAGAGCACCTGCCGAATACCGAAAAGGGCTTGCGTGAGCAGGGCCTGGGTTACTTCACCTATGAAGTTTCAGGAGAGGCCGAGCCAGGGGAGTATGACGTTGAGCAGCTCATTGATGCTGGTTTGCTGGTTGCCCAGCCCATCGTCTACGAAGATTTCCTGCCGCGTTCTGCCGCGGGCATCTTCCAATCCAACCTCAAAGATGAAGGAACCCGCGACAATGAACAGCAAGGAACCGACTACGACCTGGCGGCTATGTCGAAGATAGTGGGCCGCGACATCCAAGAACCGTATCAGCTCTACCAAGCCCAAGAACAGGCCTCACTCCATGCGGCAGCCAGCCAACTGGGAGTGACCATCCACCCAACCCCAGCAATCACAAACTAAAACTCTTCGAAAGGACATATCCACTATGACTACTCAGACTCATGACCAGCTGCTGAACACTATCAAAGAATCCCTCGCTGCCTGCGGCTACAAAGGTCAGATCGGTTCTGGTGAACTCACCACCCGTACCCCTCTGACGGGCGAGGAGCTTTTTGATATTCCGCGCACCACCAAGGATGAAGCCACCGAGATGATTTCCTCCGCGCATGAGGCATTCAAGTTTTGGCGCGAAGTACCTGCTCCACGCCGCGGTAATGTGGTCAAGCGCTGGGGCGAACTCCTGGCCGAACACAAACATGACCTGGGCCTGTTGGTTCAGATTGAAGCAGGTAAGTCCATTTCTGAGGCCGAAGGCGAAGTCCAGGAAATGATTGATATCTGTGATTTCGCGCTGGGTCAATCCCGCATGCTGTATGGCAAGACCATGCCATCGGAACGCCCGGGCCACCGCCTCATGGAAACCTGGCACCCCATCGGTGTGGTTGGCGTGATTTCCGCATTCAACTTCCCAGTTGCTGTCTACTCCTGGAATACTGCCAACGCGCTGGTCTGCGGCGATACCGTGGTGTGGAAGCCTTCTGAAATGTGCGCGCTGTCCGCGCTCGGTGCGCATGCACTGCTGGCGCGCGCCATCGAAGACTGCGGTGAGGACCAGAACATTTCTCACCTCATCCTCGGTGACCGCACCGTCGGCGAAGTACTCCTGGATGACCCTCGCGTGGAATTGGTCTCCGCCACCGGCTCGACCCGCATGGGCCGTGAGGTTGCCCCACGCGTTGCGTCCCGATTCGGCCGTTACCTGCTGGAACTCGGCGGAAATAATGCCGGCATCGTGACTCCTTCCGCTGACCTGGATCTTGCGTTGCGCGGCATCGTCTTCGCCGCGGCCGGTACTGCTGGACAGCGCTGCACCACGATGCGCCGCCTCATTGTGCATGAGTCCATTGCCGATGACCTCGTGGAAAAGATCGTGGCTGCGTATAAGACGCTGACCATCGGCGACCCGCGCGATGAATCCGTGCTGGTGGGACCTCTAGTCAACCAAGGTGCATATGAAGGCATGCAAGAGGCGCTGAAGACTGCCCAGGAACAGGGCGGTGAGGTACTTGTCGGCGGCAACCGCGTCATCGTGGATGATACGGAGAAGTCCTTCTACGTTGAACCAGCCGTGGTGCGCATGCCGGAACAATCCGAGATCGTTCACAATGAGACCTTTGCGCCGATTCTTTACGTGATTACCTACTCCGATTTGGATGAGGCTATCGCCCTGCATAACGCCGTTCCGCAGGGCCTGTCTTCAGCAATCTTCACCCAGGACAACTCCGAAGCAGAGATCTTCCTCTCCGCATCCGGTTCTGATTGCGGTATCGCGAACGTCAACATCGGTACTTCTGGTGCCGAAATCGGTGGCGCTTTCGGCGGTGAGAAGGAAACCGGCGGCGGCCGTGAATCCGGTTCCGATGCTTGGAAGGCCTACATGCGCCGCGCGACCAACACCGTCAACTACTCCGGCGAATTGCCGCTGGCTCAGGGAGTGAAGTTCCTCTAATGAATAAGAACATGCCCGTGCATACAATCAAGTTTGATCGCGTTGACCCCAGCGTATTCAAGCGGATTGCGCGCACTGGCATGCGCGAGGACATGACCACCCGCGCTGCCTATTCCTCGGATGCATCCATTTTTCGCCGGATACCCAAGGCGGTCTTGGAGCCAAAGTCCGTTGCAGATATTCGTGATGGTATCGCTATTGCGAAGCAGCGCGGGTGGTCAATTGTCTCTCGCGGCGGTGGCACATCAGTGGCTGGTAATGCGATTGGTACAGGGCTCATTATTGATACCTCCCGCTACTTCAACCGTATTTTGGACATTGATGTTGAAAACCGCACCGCCACGGTGGAGCCGGGTGTGGTGTGTGATGGCTTGCGGGATGCGGTTGCTGAATACGGTTTGACTTATGGCCCCGATCCTTCGACACATTCGCGCTGCACCATCGGCGGCATGGTGGCTAATAATGCCTGCGGCTCGCACTCGGTGGCTTTTGGTACGGCAGCAGAAAATTTGGTGTCAGTAACGCTCATGCTTGCCGATGGCCAAGAGGTCACCTTTGATAGGGGCGGTACCTCCGACGAAAGCATCGACCAGAAATTACACAAACTTATAGACGAAAACTCCGAACTCATTGATGCGGAACTCGGGCGTTTTCCGCGCCAAGTCTCTGGCTATGGCCTGCACTATCTGCTGGATAGGCATGGCTTTGATACGGCGAAAGCCATTGCAGGGTCAGAAGGCACCGTGGGTGTCATCACGAAACTGACCGTCAAACTCGTAGAGGTTCCTAAAGTAAAAGCCCTAGCTGTACTGGGATTTGAGACGGTCTATGATGCGGCATCGGCAGCAGCACAGCTTCGTCTGCCTGGTGTTGCCACTATTGAGGGCATGGGCGGTGACCTGCTTGATGCGCTGCGCACCAAAAATGGTCAAGAAAAGGCCGGAGGCAATCTGCCCGGTATCCGCAAAGGAATGCCTGCTGGCGGTTGGCTCTACTGCGAGGTCGGCGGAGACAATGCAGAAGAAGCCATTGCCAATGCCGAAAAAGTCGCCGCGACCGTTGACACCGTGGATGCCGTGGTGGTTTCCGATCCAAGTGAGATGCGCGAGCTCTGGCGCATCCGCGAAGCTGCCGCCGGTGTCGTGACACGCCTTCCGGATGGTGGGGAAGCATGGCCCAATTGGGAAGACTCCGCTGTCCCGCCGGAAAACCTGGCTGACTACCTGCGTGACCTCTATACGCTGATGGATAAGTACAGTCTGCGCGGCATTCCTTTTGGTCACTTCGGTGAAGGCTGCGTGCACGTGCGTATTTCCTTTGACTTCGGCACCGATGAAGGCATTAAGATTTTCCGCAATTTCATGAATGAGGCCGCTGAATTGGTCGCCTTCTACGATGGTTCTTTGTCTGGCGAACACGGTGATGGCCGTGCACGTTCTGCCCTGCTGGACCGCATGTACTCAGAAGAGATGCGTGACGTATTCACGCAGTTCAAACAGATCCTGGACCCTGATTCTCTGTTTAACCCGGGCGTTTTGGTTGACGCAGATGAGGTTACTGATGGCCTACGTATGGCACCAGGTCAGAGAAAACTGGAACTGACCCCAGTGCACTCTTTGAGCCATGACAAAGGATCCATGGTTAATGCGGTCAACCGCTGCGTGGGTGTCTCTGCCTGCCGTTCGGAGGAGCATTCTATGTGCCCGTCTTTCCAGATCACTGGCGATGAAGTTCATTCCACCCGCGGTCGCGCACGCCTGCTTTCAGAGATGTTCCGCGGTGAGTCCGTGGCCGATGGCTACCAATCCAAAGAGGTACTGGAAGCCCTTGACTTGTGTCTATCCTGCAAGGCATGTGCCTCCGAATGCCCAGTCAACGTGGATATGGCTACCTATAAGTCAGAGTTTCTGCACAAGCATTACCAGGGTAAAGTACGCCCGGCCGCGCACTACATGATGGGTTGGCTGCCGTTACTTGGGCACGTAGCGCAAAAGATTCCGCTGGTCCCGCGCCTGATTGATGCGGCCATGCAAACCCCTGGGCTCAAAACGGTGATTGGAAAAATCGGTGGCCTGGATACGTCGCGTCCGTTGATTCGTTTCGCACCAACGTCCCTGCGCAAGTGGCATAAGAAGCGACATCACCAACTCGCCACCCAGACTGTGGTGCTGTGGCCGGATTCTTTCAATGCTTCGCTGGATACCTCGCCTGCGACTGCGGCCGTTGAGGTTCTAGAGCAGCTCGGTTATAAGGTGGAAATCCCACATGAATTCGTCTGTTGCGGGTTGACCTGGCATTCCACCGGCCAGCTAGACATGACCCAGAAAGTCCTGGGCCAAACCGCCAAAGTCATGAAGCCCTACCTGGACCGCGGCCTGACGGTGATTGGCGTGGAACCATCCTGCACGGTGATGCTGCAAAATGAAGCGACTGAGCTTTCCTCAGACCCGGCAATCCAACAGCTCGCTGCCTCCACCATGAGTTTTGCCGAATTCATCGCGCCCATCATCAAGGAAAAAGTCGCGGAAGGCAGTATTCAGCCCGCCAATATCAGCGCGCTGACCCAAGTGCACTGTCATGAAAAGTCACTGGGGGACCCACAACATTCAGCGCAGTTGCTTGATGCCCTGGGGGTTTCCCAAACGGATATTGCCACGGGTTGTTGCGGTCTGGCTGGCAACTGGGGATTTGAAAAGGGCCACGGAGAAATCTCCATGGCCCTGGGCGAGCGTGAGCTCTTCCCGAAGGTGCGTGAAGCCGAGAAGAATCAGCACACCGTCATTGCAGATGGTTTCTCCTGTCGCACCCACATTGACCAGGGGACAGGAGTTGCACCCAAACACGTCGCGGAAATTGTTCGGGATATTTTGAAGGCTTAACTCTTGGTTTCTACCTCTGATTGCTGCTTATTGGGCCACCACACCTTCGGCCCAATATCCAGGACCAGGCCGGGAATCAGCAGTGTACGGACGATGAATGTGTCCACCAGGACGCCGAAGGCGACGATGAACGCAAGCTGCACCATGAACATCAATGGAATAACAGATAGCGCTGCAAAAGTTGCGGCGAGCACTACGCCTGCCGATGTAATCACTCCGCCCGTCACCGTCAGTGAATGCAGTACCGCCTTGCGTGTTCCCATGAGTGGGGTTTCTTCCTTGGCGCGGGTCATGAGGAAGATGGTGTAGTCCACGCCGAGCGCGACCAGGAAGATGAATCCATATAGCGGAACTGAAGGGTCCGCACCAGGGAAGTTGAAGAGGTGCTCAAACACTAGCGCAGATACACCCATTGCTGCGGCGAAACTGACCACCGTTGCGGTAAGCAACAATACCGGCAAGAGTACCGAGCGCAGAAGGACAATCAGCACCAGTAGGACGACGATGAGTACCAGCGGAACAATGACCTTCAGGTCGCGTTCCGCCGTGAGGTTGGAATCCAGGGCAGTGGCGGATTCGCCACCGACCATGACGTTTCCGTCGAGTGCGCTGAATTCTTCACGTAGCTGCGCAATACTGTCTTGCGCCTCCAAGGAGTCTGCTTCCAAATCGAGCGTTGCTTGCAAATACACGCGGCCATCGACCACATTGGGTTCTAGATTCATTGGGGGAGTATTGGCCGGTGCGCCTGATTCAGAAGTCGCCGTCACCGTGGAAATTTCTGGATGCTCTTCCAGAATCCCCATCACTTCTTCTTGTAATTCCACCGGAGCAATAATGGATGCTGGAGCACCCGCACCGGCATCGAAATGTTCGTTGAGGATCTCTTGACCCTGCTTGGCAGAAGTTTGCGTCAGAATGATATCCGAGGTGGAGACGCCATTGGCGTTGAGCATTGGCACGAAAGAAGCCCCAACGAATAGCAAGACTAAAGTTCCCGCCCAGACCTTGCGTGGGCCAGATTCCACGAAGTTCGCGATCTTATGCCAGAACTTGTGGGTGTCTTGTTCTTGCGTGATTTTCGGAGTGACCGGCCAATATGCAGCTCTGCCAGTTAAGTAGAGCAGAGCTGGCAACAAGGTTAATGCAGCAACCCACGCGAAGAAAATGCCGGTTGCTGCGATTGGGCCAAGAGACTGATTGGAATTCAAATCGGAGACCAGCAAGCACAAAAGCGCGATGGCGACGGTTGCTGCCGATGCCGTAATCGCCCCAAAGGACGCCTTGAAGGAGGATATGAGTGCTTTAGAAATTGATGAAGTTCTTTGTAATTCTTCTCTTTGTCGCGCGACCATGAGAAGGGAATAGTCTGTGGCCGCACCGATGACCAGGATAGAAAGAATGCCCTGGGATTGGCCATTGAGCACGATAATGCCAGATTTCGCCATCCAATATGTTGCCAAGATAGCAGCGCACAACGCTGATACTGCAGTCAAGATGACAATCAGTGGCAGTAGTATGGCGCGATAGACAGCAATCAAAATCACGAGCACTGCAGCGAGCGCAACGAGCAGCAAGATACCGTCGATACCAGCAAATGCATTGACCAAGTCCGCACTGAAACCAGCGGGGCCGGAAACATAGTAGTCCCCGAAGTCGGCTACCACGGGCGTAAGCTCATCGACCACGTCGGTTGAGTCGACGAGCGCTATATATTGAACGGCTTCACCGTCCTCTGAGACCTGCGGTCCAATTACCTGTTGGACCCCGTCAACAGATTCCAGTGCGCCTAGAAGCTCATCATTGACCTCAGCGGTTTCACCGACCACGATGGCGGGGACTCCCTGGCTATCGGAGAAATCCTCCACCATTTCACCCACCTGCGTGGATTCTGAACTGGCAGGCAAGAATGTGGATTTATCGGTTGTACTGACCTCGGAAATTTTGCCGAAGGTCGGACCGCCCACACCAGCAATCGCGAGCCAGATGATGATTAGCGCAATAGCGCTTAATGCGCGAGCAGATTCCATTTCTTTAACCCTACACGCTATTTTTTTAACAATAGTGGCGGGGATATAGAAAGTGCGGCTTTCCATTTGAGAGGAAAGCCGCACTGTGAAGCGCAAGTTCAGGAGTTAATTTACTGAAGAGGTGACTTCAGGAGAGATTCTTCTTCACGGTCCGACGCTTTGTGAGCGGCAATGCGGTTAAGGAGATCCTTATCTGCCATTTTTACTTCCTGGTAGTGACGAGGAGCAATGATGATGGAAGAGATAAGAGACAGGATTGCGGTACCGATGAAGAAGTACATTGGTGAGCGGATATCATCGGTCAGGCTTACCAAGTAGGTAGCGATGAATGGGGCGGAGCCACCGAATACAGCCACCGGAATGTTGTAGGACATGGAGATTCCGGTTGCGCGAATCTGAGTTGGAATCATATCGGTCATCACTGCATAAGGCGTGGATGAGTAGAGACCGAAGAGAACTGCACAGCACATGAATGGCAAGAAGATTGAGGATGAGGTTGCATCTGGCGCGGAGTTGAAGAACCACCAGAGTGCTGGGATTGTCAGCGCAGATGTGGTTACCAAGAGTGGGCGGCGTCCGATGACGTCACCGATGAGTCCGCCCAGTGGCATCAAACAAGCAGCGGTGAGTCCGGCTGCGGTGATGAACCAGAAACGGGTGGTTGGGCTGAATCCCAAGGTGTTGACGAAGTACGTGGAAGCATAGGTCAAAATCATGTAGAACATGGACGCCAGCAGTGCGATATTGCATGCCACCAGTACGAGGTTGCGGGACCAAGCAAACGTTGCTCGAATCGGCTTCTTTTCTTGGAAGCCGGATTCGGAGATGGCCTCAAACTGAGCGGAATCCTCAAGGCGTGAACGGATGTACGCTGCCATTAAGCCGAGCGGGCCGGCAATGAGGAATGGGATACGCCAGCCGTAGGCCTGCATAGCTTCATCGCCCAAGATTGCAGCCAGACCATTGGCAACGATGGAACCTAGCAACAAGCCAGATACAGCAATGGTCATGAGCAGGGACGTAGCCAGGCCACGACGCTTTTCACCACCGTACTCAGCGACGTAGGAAGTTACGGTGCCGATCTCGCCGCCAGCGGAAAGCCCCTGGAGGCAGCGCGCCAGAATCAAGAGTGCAGGGGCAAAGAATCCGATTGAGGCATATGTTGGCATGAGGCCAATAGCGAAGGTAGAGCCCGACATCAAGAACATAACCAGAGCCATGGTGTTCTTACGGCCGATGCGGTCTGCCAGAGGGCCGAATACTAAGCCGCCCAGAGGTCGCATAAAGAAGGACAGCGCGAATGTTGCGAACGAGGAGAGCAACGCGATTGCTGGCGTAGACGCTGCGAAGAATGCCGTGCCGATATATACGGCGACAAAGCCGTAGACACCGTAGTCATACCACTCGATGAGGTGGCCAGCGATAGCTCCGATGAATGCTTTGCGCTTTTGCTTAGGAGTTCGGACTGGCTGCATCACTTCTGCAGCCTTATTCATTGCCTGAGTCATAGTGAGAGGGCCTTCGGTTGAGAGTAGAAGAGGGAGTGCCAAAAGCTGTGGGGCTTCGGCGATGTATTAACTATGACGTGGAGCACAAATCAACTCAATGGAAAAACATCTAATCTCTCACGGCACCCTTTGTAATTTTCTACAATTATCTCCATGTCGGACATTCATTACTCCACAATTCATTCGGTCTTGTCCAAACTTCGGCAAGATAAGGACATCATCGTTATTGCCGCAGTGAACCGGATTCATGATGAACTACCTGAATATAGTTCTGTGGATAGAGCGGATTTGGTCAAAACTGTTCGTGAAATCATCGACTTGGTGCTAGACCAAATTGGCGTCGGAACCGTACCAAACTGGGACGCCAGCCTCTCGATGGAGGCTGTGGTAAACCGACGTATTGGGCAGAATATTGGTGTCGACTCAGTGATGCGTGGGCACCGATTGACGCTGGCATCTGCGCAGGACAGGTTCAAGGAAATCTCAGGTCAGATGGGTCTTCCTTTCGATGACAGGCTGGAAGTCATGGATGTCTTCTGGGACATGAGCGAAAGATTGATGACTGCTGTTGCGCGGGATTATCGGCAGCACGCAACCGGGGAGGTTATGCACCGACGCTCGGAAAAGAATGAGCTGATTATGCTGCTGTCGGCAGAGGAACCTGACTCCATTGCGATTGTGAGCAAGGCTCGCAGCCTTTCGCTGGATACTACCTACCAATACCGCGTAGTACTGGGGATTGAGGGCGGCTTGGAGTGGATGGAGACCATTGAAAGAGCTTGCTCAACGGGCGGATCCCCTGCCGTCGCGGGTGAGTTTAATGGGCACTTGGCGGCTGTGATCCCAGCTGGGCCGGCCCGTCCATCCCATTCCGATTTGCTCTTTGCGGTTGGTGGGCCACGAACTTTGGGCAGTCTTTCTGAGTCCTGGGAGGAGGCCAAGCTGGTTCGTGCTTCTTTACCAAAAGGGGCTGCAGGCTGGCATGATCTGCGTTCTCGTTCATGGCGCATAGCGGTTGCAGCTGTGCCGGCCGTTGGGCAATTGGCTCGTTCCATCTATCTGGATGCCCTGGCGGATGAGCCTGACCAGGGAGATATGCTGCTGCATTCGGTGTGGACATTCATCGGAACTGGTTTTAGTTATCGCAAAGCCAGTGAGCAGCTCTTCGTTCATGAAAATACGTTGCGCTACCGGGTTGCCAAATTTGAAGAGCTCACATCTCGTTCTGTGATGGATGTGGATACGCGCATGGAGATGGCCTGGTTGAGGCATGCTCGGACGTTAGATGCCTCGGTCCAGCCTTCCAGCGAATAGTTCCGTTTTGGCAATCAAGGATACGGATTACCTGATTACCGTACTATTGTCGGATGTCCCATCCACATCTAAAAATGACTGCATGAAGGGGTGATCTTGAACTGATGGCAGCTCGGGTCTTAGGGAAACGGACGGAGTGAGGTTTGAGCCATCGTTATGGCTTTTATCGCGTGGATTGCGCTAACCAAAAGGCTGTGCCGATGTGGCAAGGTCCAAAGGAAGCTATCTGGGGTTTCCTTAATCCAGTACTTGGCGGATTGATGCGATGGCCTCTTCTGCAGTTTGTGCTGAGTAGAGTTCATCGCGGAATTCTTGCTTCATGACATTGCGCGCAAGCTTTTCGCGATGGGTCTTCGACTTCGGCCCACACAACCCCGGGTGCACTTAATCGGGCAAATGCCAAAGCGGGTTCTGACACCGCATTGGTGCGTGCATGAGGGATCGCGACGTGGTGGTCCACCGCTGTGGAGTGCTGTTCTTCGCGGGCAAGTGCAGTTTCTATGACTCCGTTGGTGTCATTAAATTTTTCACCCGCAGCCTGAGCTAGGGCGGTGATGACCTCATCACGGGAAGAATACGTCTGATCTAAGACAACGATGTCCTCAAAGATTAATGGGATTGTCTCAGTCTTGGTCTTCGTTGCAATCGGTGAATTGCTGGCTTCTTCCGCATGCTCTGGCTCGGTTTCAGAATCAGCTGCCGGGCTACGCTTTTGTGAAAGGCCAACCAGCACGATAATGAGCAGAGCGTTGACTGCGATACCTGCTGCCATGGCGATGAAGAATCCCAGCACATTATCGACAGCGCCGAAGACCGCGACAATTGGGCCGCCGTGCATGACATTATCGGCCACGCTGAACATCCCGGCGAGTGCACCGGCAACCGCGCCGCCAACGATATTTGCTGGAATTACTTGGAGCGGTCGTGCCGCAGCCAAAGGAATGGCGCCTTCGGTGATGCCGAAGAATCCCATGAAGAGGGCGGCAATACCGGAGTCATTTTCTGATTTATTGAACCAAGAACGCCTCAGCAAAGTTGCCACGCCCACGGCAATCGGGGGGAACAGCGATGGCGGTAGCAACCATGCCCATCGGCAGGTGATTGCCAGCGGCAATGAGGCCGCCGCCAAATAGAAACGCCGTCTTATTGAATGGACCGCCCATATCGGCGACCACCATGGCGCCAAGAATCGCGCCCAATACCAGCGTAGATGCGCCTTGCATGCCGGCGAGTGCGGCAGTGAGAGCATCGAAAAGCGATGCTACTGGGGCACCAATCAGGTAAATAGCAAGCCAACCACCAGCGTGGTGATGATCGGAATGACAATAATCGGCCAGATTGGGGCGACGAATTTATGAACCGGAATCTTCTTAATCGCCAACGCCACGTAGCCGGATAAAATACCGGTGATGATGCCGCCAATAAATCCGGCATTGGCTTCTGAACCATAAAGGTCACCGTTGACAGCAATCAAGCCCGTAATCAGACCTGGCGCAAGTCCGGGCCGGTCGGCGATGCCAACCGCGATAAAGCCCGAGAGCACCGGAATCATGAGTGAGAATGCCAAATCGCCAATCTGCGAAATCATCATCCACGGCGAACCTTCCGGAATGACGAGGCCTTCCGCGGTCGCGTTACCACCAATCGATAGAGATAGCGCCAGCAGCAGACCGCCGGTGACCACGAATGGAATCATGTGGGAGACGCCGTTCATCAGCGCCTTATAGAGTGTCTGCCCGAAAGACAGATTTGTGGTGCCCTCTGGTTCGGACTCATTTTGTTCGGCTTGCGTAAATGTCGGCGCTTTCAAAGCCTTTTCAATCAGCTCTTTGGGCTTCTCGATGGCTTCATCAACGCCGGTAGCAATAAGCCGCTTGCCGATGAATCGGTTCTTATTGATGACGGTGTCCGCGCCGATGAGCACGGCATCAGCCTTGTCGATGTCTTCGGCGGTGAAGTGGCCCTCCACGCCATTGGAGCCATGGGTTTCAATCTTGATTTGATAACCCAGGTCCTGGGCGGCGGCTTCCAGGTTTTCAGCCGCCATGTAGGTGTGGGCGATGCCTGTGGGACAAGCAGTGATCGCCAGGATCAGCTTTTTCAGTCATGCCCCATTAAAGCATTTATGCGACCATGTCCCAGATAGTTGCGATGAGAACAATCACGCCCATGACTATCACGAAGTAGTTGGTCTTGCGTGCGCGGAAGCGTTTCAGAGCATTGACCTTGTAAATCGTGTACATCGGCAATAGGTAGGTCATCAGCGCGAAGAAGATGCCGCCAACTACAGAAATCATGTCCAGGATCGATGGATTGACTACAGCTACGGTGGACGTGACGACGAACATGAAGAGATAAACCCACAAGTCCATCTTTCGAGCAGGAACGTCTTTAGCTGATGGAACGACCAGTCCCGCTAGGTACTTGGTGCCTTCCACGGTGCCCAGGGCGTGACCAATATAGGAAGATGTAATCGCACAAATGACGACGATTGGTGCCATGTACGCCATGAACTGGGTGCCGGTTTCATTAGCGAAGTAGGAGAGCACAGGTAGGTTTTGCTCGTTGGCGGTCTGCATGCCATCCGCACCCATGGATAGCGCACTGGACCAGACGAAGAACATGGTGAAGATCGTCAGCATCAAAACACTATTGCGGATGACCTTCGTGGTCTGTCGGCCATGATTCTCGCCGTAGTGGTCTTCCATATCCAGAACGAACTGGGAGATTGCGGCGACGAAAGAAAACGCAAAGACGAGGGTCGGCAAAATCAGGATCATCGCGCTGGTCATGCCAGCAGCGTCTTTGGGGCCAGCTTCCATGAAGGAGCTTAAGTCCCATTGCGGAATCAGATAGAGCGAGACTGCAGCCAAGGCAATAATCAATGGATAGACCACAACTTGGGCCACAATCAGCATGAACTTCTCACCAAAAGCCAGCGCCAGTGTCATGGCGCCAACCAGGAGGGGCGCCAAAATCCAACGCGAAATCGATGGCCCATCAAGCTGGTTCACAATGAAGCTGTCGACGGTGTTGACGATACTGACACCGTAAATGAGCACGACGGGGAAGAAAGTGCACCAGTAAATCAGTGCGATAATAATGCCAGCCTTATTGCCGAGGTAGCTGGTCAAAATTTCCAGGATATCTTTGCCCTGCATGCGTGTGGAGCTCATCATCCACGAGAATGCGAGGTGCGCGAAATACGTCATCGGGCCAATGAGTACCGTGGCGATCAAAAGAGGCCAGAAACCAAAGCTTCCGGCGGAGATAGGTAAGAACAAGATTCCGGCGCCGACAGCGGTGCCGAATAAAGTGATCGTCCATGACGAATTCACTTTTCGATTAGTTTCAGGAGGCTCCGTGACCTTCAATTCAGACATGGATCTATTCTCCTCTTGCTTTCAAATAATCAAAATCGGAAACACTTCGGTGGAGTTATGGTTTGAAGCACCAACCTATCCACTATATGGCAGAAGTCACTCTTTAGAAACTTTAGGGCGAAAGGTTTAAAAGTAGTGGCACAAGACACAGGCTAGGTGTACGATATGTTGCTAAAGCGTACATATTCCTCATTTATGCATCTCGGGCAAAGGAGAAGCGATGGAAGATTCAGAAATTGTCATTGTTGGAGCAGCTAGAACACCTTTTGGAAAGCTTTTAGGAAGCTTGTCGAAAGTGCCGGCCACACAGCTCGGAGCCCATGCAATTAGTGGAGCATTGAACAAAAATAATATTGATGCAGATGTCGTGGATGCGGTCATCATGGGTCAAGTTCTGCAAGCTGGATGCGGCCAGAATCCGACGAAACAAGCAGCTCTGGCCGCCGGGATTCCAGCTACTGCGCACACCACAACAGTGAATAAGGTCTGCTTGTCAGGCTTAAGCGCGATTATTGATGGTGCGCGACTTCTCCGCTCGGGTGAGGCAGAAATGGTTGTTGCTGGTGGTATGGAATCGATGTCGCAGGCACCGCACCTGCTTCCGCAATCGCGCGCTGGCCATAAGTATGGGCCAATGACGGCCCTCGACCACATGGACTATGACGGTCTTCGCGCAGCTGACCTTGAGATCTCCATGGGCAGTTTGTCGGAGAAATACGCTGATCGGTACCCGGTTACCCGTGAAGAACAGGACACTGCAGCAGCTTTGTCCCATCAACGGGCATCTGCCGCGGATTTTTCGGAAGAAATTGTTGACATCGAAGTCCGCAACCGGAAGGAAACCCTTAGCGTCGGGAAAGACGAAGGCGTGCGTGAGGGCGTTACTGTCGACTCGCTATCGAAGCTGCGCCCGGCTTTCGAAGAATCCGGAACGATTACTGCAGGTAATGCCTCTCCAATTTCAGATGGCGCAGCGGCCGTCGTGCTCACGACGCGGGCGAATGCGGCAGCTAATGGATGGAAGCCCTTAGCCACGTTGCGCGCGGTTGGCCAAGTAGCGGGCCCTGATAGTTCCTTGCAGGCGCAGCCCGCCAACGCACTGAACAAGGCGCTCGGACGCCAAGGCTGGGACGTCGAAGACCTCGAGGTCATTGAAATCAATGAAGCATTCGCCGCGGTAGTTGTTCATTCCGCGAATGAGCTGGGGATTTCACCAGATCGGGTGAATGCTGAAGGCGGCGCCATCGCCATGGGACATCCCATCGGTGCATCGGGTGCGCGACTAGTGGTCCATGCCGCATATAAATTAGCTAATGGTGCTAAGAAAGCTGGCGTTGCACTGTGCGGCGGCGGAGGACAAGGCGAAGCCCTGCTTTTGGAAGGAAACTAGAGAGATCGATATGACAGATTCATTACTTATTACGCGACAGGGCCAAGCCGGCATTATCACCCTCAATAGGCCTAAGGCACTCAACGCTTTAGACCTTGAAATGATTCAGGGCATGAAGCAAGCACTGAAGGATTGGGAAAACGATGATGAGGTTGCTCTCGTCATCGTCCGCGGCGCAGGGGACCGCGCGCTATGCGCCGGTGGTGATATCGCGAATCTTTATAAGGACCCAGAACTGGGAAAAGTATTCTTCAAAGAAGAATATGAACTGAACCATGCGATTGCCAGTTACCCCAAGCCTTATGTCGCGTTGATGAAAGGCATTGTGCTGGGTGGCGGAGTTGGAATTTCCAGCCACGGTTCCCACCGCATCGTGACAGAAACGACTCGCCTAGGAATGCCTGAAGTCGGTATTGGTTTTGCGCCGGATGCAGGCGGTTCCTACGTGCTTGCGCAGTCCCCAGATCGTCTTGGTCGGCACTTGGCTTATACCGCCATTCATGTCAGTGCAGCTGAAGCAATTGACCTGGGATTTGCTGACCATTTCGTTTCCGAAGAACAGCTCGATCAACTTGTTGAAGCTTTGGCAGAGACCGGCGACGTTGCACAGATCGAATCTTTTGTTGGTGATGCAGGGGAGAGCTTTGACGGCGCACGCGAGAAGATGGTTGATGTCTACTCCGCGGACACGGTTGAAGAAACCCTGAACAGCCTGGACAGACTTGAAGATGAGTGGGCGGTTAAGGCGGCTCAGAAGATGCGTGCGCATTCGCCGCTCTCACTGAAAGTGGCTGAGCTACTGCTTGACCGAGCAGCCACCGGTACATTGGGGGACGCACTGACCACAGAATATTGGATGGCATTGAACATGAGAACCGATGGCGATTTCGTTGAAGGTGTTCGTGCCCAAATTATTGAAAAAGACCGGAATCCCCAGTGGAAGCACTCGAGTATTGAAGAAGTAGACGCGGACCTAGCGGTTAAGATTTTGGACCGCCGCGGCGATAATGGACCCGAGTTCTAAGGAGATAATCATGGAATACAACAACATCATCGTAGAGGCGAAAGACAAGGTCGGGCTGATCACCCTCAATCGCCCAAAGGCGCTTAATGCCCTCAATAAAGATACCCAGACGGAGATTATTGCGGCAGCCTCGGATTTCGACGCGGATCCAAATATCGGCGCGATTGTGCTGACCGGTTCGGAAAAGGCATTTGCGGCCGGTGCTGACATTAAGGAAATGGCGTCACAAAGTGCCATTGACATGTATAAAGCTGATTGGTTCGCCAATTGGGACCAATTCACTGCTCTGCGTACTCCAATCATTGCCGCGGTTAACGGCTATGCTCTGGGCGGTGGCTGCGAGCTCGCCATGATGTGTGATTTCATCATCGCAGGGGAAAAGGCCAAGTTCGGTCAACCCGAAGTCAATCTCGGTATCACTCCAGGCATGGGTGGCTCACAGCGTCTGACTCGCGCGGTCGGAAAGGCGAAAGCAATGGAAATGTGCCTGACCGGGCGCATGATGGATGCTAATGAAGCAGAACGAAGCGGCCTAGTGGCACAGATTGTGAGTCCAGAAGAACTCGTGGACAAAGCACTGGAGACAGCAGCGCTCATTGCTTCCAAGTCACAGATTGCAACATCGATGATTAAAGAGCAGGTCAATACCGTGTACGAGAGTTCACTATCGCAAGGCTTGCTATTTGAACGCCGCACGTTCCACGCTTTGTTCTCCTCGGCAGATCAGAAGGAAGGCATGGCAGCGTTCTCCGAAAAGCGCGACACCAACTTCAAGAACGCTTAGAAAGTTTTATCAACCTTATCGCCGGCCTGGCTTCGAAGCTCCGCACCCATGCGGCGCACGGCAGCTTGGTCGGCTTTTGCCATGGGCAAGTTAGCAAAATAGTTATCTAATACAGGAGCTGCTGCGCCGGATAGCGCGATCCCCTGATCGGTGATATTGACCAGGGTAGAACGCTTATCCTTGGGGTCTTGGCTGCGCTCAACGAGCCCGGCTGCCTCTAGCTTTGACACATTGTGAGTCAAAGAGGCTGGCGGAAGCTGCAAGCGAGCGCTGATTTTCGACATCGGCAAGCCCCCGCGACGAGAGTAGACCAACATTGTTAGTAGCTCGAAGTGGCCAAAAGTTATGCCAAAAGGCTTGAGTACGTCTTCTGCGCCTTGGACCAGGATTTCTGCCATACGAACTGCAGTCGTTAGCGTAGCTAGCCCATCAGCACTTTCAGTAGAATTATGCTTTTCCCACTGCCGATGAACCTCAGCAATGGAATCAAGAGAAGCAGCAGCCAAGGAGCGTGATTTCACGAGTTCCTCCTTGGCTGCTGAAAAATTTACTGATTTTCTACTCTATCCTTTGAGTGCTGGAAAATCAGAATCTGCGAATTCCGATGATACCTTCTTCTCTCCGCCGTCTTCGGCATGGATTTCATTCTCGCGCTTTCTCAAGTCAACGCGACGAATCTTTCCGGAAACAGTCTTGGGCAATTCGAAGAACTCCAAACGGCGAATCCGCTTATATGGAGCCAGACCATCACGACAATGCTTCAGAATAGATTCGGCGGTCTCAGCATCAGGCTCGTAGCCGTTCGTGAGTGCAACGTATGCCTTTGGCACCGCAAGGCGGATGGGGTCAGGAGACGGAACCACCGCGACCTCAGCGACTGCGGCATGCTCGATAACCACGGACTCCAACTCAAAGGGGGAGAGACGGTAATCAGATGCTTTGAATACGTCATCTGAACGGCCGATATAAGAAATGTAGCCGTCCTCATCACGCTCAGCGATATCGCCCGTGTGGTAGTAGCCATCACGAAATACTTCTGCATTCTTCTCTGGGGAAGCGACATAACCAACAGTTAGTCCCACCGGGCGCGGTTCAATCTTGATGCAGATTTCTCCGGTATCGCCATGCTCGCCGGTAGCGGGATCAATGAGGCTAATGTCAAAGCCCGGCAGTGGCTTACCCATTGCACCAGGCTTTACTGTCTCACCTGGGGTATTAGCAATCTGAAGCGAGGTCTCAGTCTGCCCATAGCCATCACGGATCTCACCACCCCAGCCGCGCTTGATCGCGTTGAAGAGTTCAGGGTTAAGTGGCTCACCTGCACCAACAATCTTCTTTGGTGGAGTCTTCAGAAGTGACAGGTCTGCCTGAACGAGCATGCGCCACACGGTTGGTGGGGCGCAGAAACTAGTCACGCCTTCTTTATCCATTTGAGCCATCAACGCTGGTGCGTCAAAGCGTGAGTAATTGTAAATGAAGATGGTTGCGCCGGCAATCCATGGAGCAAAGAAGTTAGACCATGCATGCTTCGCCCAGCCGGGCGCCGCAACATTGAGGTGGACATCGCCGGGCTCTAGACCAATCCAGTACATAGTGGTCAGATGGCCAACAGGGTAGGACGTATGCGTATGCTCCACCAACTTGGCCTTTGATGTGGTGCCGGAAGTGAAGTAGAGCAACAAGGTTTCATCGGCTTGGGTCTGCTGGGTAGGCGTATATTCGCCGGCAGCATTGTGCGAATCCGAGTAGTACAAAGTGGGATGGGAATCTTGGGTGGCGTCACCATCCTGAATCTGGATGACAGTGAAGTCACCGGTCACATCCTGGAACTTGGCTGCGTCCTCGGCGTTTGCCACCACCCAGCGAATCTCAGCGCGTTCGGTACGATCCTGCAGATCACCCGTACCCAGCATCGCGGTGGCTGGATTGAGTACGAATCCAGCTCGAATACATGCAAGCATGGTTTCCCACAGCTCAAGCTGGTTATTGAGCATCAGCATTACGTGGTCTCCGCGCTTAACACCTTGGTCGGTTAACCAGTTGGCCAGCTGCTGAGAGCGCTGAGACATCTCAGCGAAAGTACGGCGAGTGCTTGTTCCGTCCTGCTCGTTGATGACCAAAGCAGCGCGGTCTTTGGACTCTGGTTGGCTGGCCAGATGATCAAACCAATCAGTGGCAAAGTTGAAAGTTTCAAATCGTGGCCACTCGAATCCTTCGACTGCGCCAAGGTAGTTTTCACGGTTGTCCACGAGAAAGTCGCGGGCTGCTAGGAATTGTTCGGTAACCGTAGTCATGAGACTCCTCAAGGTTAGTTATGGACACCGCCCAAAAATCCACCGAAATTTTGTGTATTGGGCAACGTATCACTTCTGTATGTGACTTGCGTCCTAACCTACCTTACTTCGATGTCGAAGTAATATCTAGCGATATTGGAATCTTTTAGGATTTCCTCAGTCCGTTGAGGATGAGTTGGCCAAGATTTGCGTATGCTTCCTTGGTTTCAAGCACGTCAGAATAGGTGCCTTGTTGGATGTCTTCCATGGCCTGCTGGATGAGGCGGGAGGCAAAAGGAATGGAATCGATGGTGAATTCACCGGATTTCACGCCGCGCTCGAGTAGATCGTGGATAATGCCCGTCGCTGCTTTGGTGTTGATTGCGTAGATTTCGCGCGCGACCGGGTCATTGGCTAGATCTTTCATAAATTTTGGACTACCTGCAGAAAGTGCCTCTTTAATGTCGTCGAAGTAGTCTGTGAAGGCCTGAATGAACGATGTCCCTGGGGTAATTTCAGGGGCGGTCCTGCGGCTAATTTCTTTGAAGTAGCTCACCAGGATTCGCGTCAAAATTTCATCGCGGGTGGTTCCTAGTCCATAGATTGTCGACTTCGAACAGTGGTAGCGTTTGCTGGCGTTATCGATGGTGAAGGATTCAAAACCTTCGACTAAAAAGTCCCTCAGGAGGGCGTTGAATAGCTCTCGCTGGCGGGGTGTGAGGGGCTTCTTTTTGGTCATGGCATTCCTTCTTGTGCTGCGTCAGTTTTGGAAACTGGTGACATGGCCCATATTCATGTGTACGATAATCAACAAAATTGTACTCATGGTGTTTGGGGAGACCCGAGCCATACCACGTTGGGAGAGTTCTACTATGCCACCGATTATAAAGAGCGATGATGCCGCACACGCATTATTCGAAGGGATTCCATTCCCGCACGCAGATATCCTCGGCGTTGCGGATCAACTCGATCCTGACGAAGCCCAGCGACTGCAAGAGCTCCATGAGTTTCTGCAAACCAAGATTCGCCCGGAAGTAGGAGAGTACTGGGATTCAGAAGAATTCCCATTCCATCTACTACCTGAACTTGCGAAGTTTGGGCTCGGGGAAATCGCTGTCTCGGGCACTTCGCGACTCTATCGAGGTCTTGCATATGCGGAGGTAACCCGCGCAGACGTCTCGATATCGGCACTGGTGGGTATTCACAATGAACTTGTGTTGGCGTTGATTGATCAGCTCGCGAGTGATGCCCAGCGTGAAAAATGGCTCGATGGTTTGCGGAAATTCGAGAAGATCGGTTGCTTCGCGCTCACCGAGCCGGACCATGGATCTGATATTGCGGGAGGCCTTGCCACAACAGCTGAGCGCACTGCAGATGGCTGGGTCATCAATGGTAAGAAGCGTTGGATCGGTGGCGGCACTTTTGCTGACTTCGCCATCTGCTTTGCACGCGATGTAGCCAATAATGAGGTCAAAGGCTTCATCGTGGAAATGGACCGGGATGGGGTGAAAGCAGAGAAGATATCCCGAAAAATGGGACTCCGCATCATGCAGAATGCAGATATCACCTTCGATAATGTGCTCATTCCGCCTGAGAACATCATCCCGGGAGCAGAATCCTTCGCCAACACCAATGATTTCCTGTGCAGCTCCCGCGCGTGGGTGGCATGGCAGGGAGCAGGCATTCAACTGGGGATCTTTGATAAAGCCCGTGAGTACGCGGTCTCCCGTGACCAATTCGGACGTCCCATCGCTAAATTCCAGCTTGTTCAAGAAGCCTTGACCAGGATTTTGGGTAATGCGACAGTCTCTCTGTCCATGATGGCGCAAATTGCACGAGTTCAAGAAGCCGGACAGCTGGAAATGCCCCATGCCGCACTGGCAAAGGCTACCTGCACGCGTTTGGCACGCGAATCCGCTGCAGCTGGACGCAACATCGGCGGCGGCAACGGCATTCTCACAGACTATGACTTGTCAAAGATGATGAGCGATACGGAGATTCTCTACACCTATGAGGGCACATATGAAATTAATTCTCTGATTGTTGGTCGGGCGATCACCGGCGTCTCTGCGTTTGTTTAGCCATAAGGCTGCAGTCCCCAATAGGGGAAGATAGCCCGCGTGGTAGCCACCAGTGCCGGACTTGGCTGGCAGGTGGCGATCTGTTGCGGGCTGTACTGCGTTAGAGCCCCAATGTCGACTCCTTCATCTCCCATTTTCACGCCCCGAAACGCTTCGGTGTGGGCATCGATGGGTTGCTCAGTGACCGCTGCCAACACATGTGTCCAGGCGCGCGACACTGATTGTGGTTCATAACCGCCGCCTCCCAAGGCAACCCACCGGTTACCTGCAAATTGACGTGCCCAGGCAGACATTGAATGATAAGCCAAAGCCATGGCATCCATACTCAACGTCAGGTCAGTTAAAGGATCTGCACGGTGGGGGTCTGCCCCATGCTGCGAGATGATTAGTTCTGGCGAAAATTTCTCCAAGATTGCCGGTACTACAGCGTGGATGCTTTGCAGCCATTCATGGTCTTCGGCATTTTTAGAGACCGCAATATTGACGGCTGTTCCTGCCGCATTCGGGCCGCCCACCTCATGCGCGTGACCAGTTCCCGGGAAAATGTAGAGACCGGACTCATGTACAGAGATGGTGAGAACCCGCGGCTCATCCCAGAAGATTTTCTCTACGCCATCTCCATGGTGGGCATCGAAATCTATGTAGGCAATGCGCTGGGCATTCGTGTTTTTCAATAGCCACATGATGGCGATTGCGGCATCGTTATACATGCAAAAACCTGCCATCGAATCCGGAAAAGCGTGGTGCAATCCTCCCGCGAGGTTTGCTGCCCTTTCTGTTTTCCCATCCCAGACCGAGCGCACTGCTTCTAAGGTGCCCCCGCTGATGCGCGCAGCGACATCGGAAAGCCCTGGCGACACCGGATTATCCTCGGTTCCAATGCCAAATTTCAGGTTAGGCTTATGGACGCGCGTTGCCTGAAGATATTCTTTGCTATGAACTAATTCTAGGATTTCATCGGCAGGCGCTGCGGGATGCTCAATAGAAAAACTATCCAGAATGCCCAGCCGCTTGGACAGCTCGAGAGCATTATCAACGCGGTCGGGGCCCATCGGATGATTGTTGCCCAGGCTGTAATGGTGGATTTCTTCCGTATCAATCAGTAGATGCTTCATGTAAACCACCTATTGAGAAAATGCACGTGCGAGCGGATCGCGTTCGGACCGAAGCGGCGCAATGCGCATGCGTGCACCGACGACCTCAGTGACATTGACGCCCGCGATGACGGGAGTGAGCTCTATTTCGACGATTGAGCTGATGTCATCTTTCAACCTCGAGACCGCCATGATGATGTCTTCAATCGTGGACATGCGGGAAGCTTTTGCCCCGCGGTAGCCGGTGAGGAGGGGAGAAGACTCTAAAGACTCCAACATGGCGGCTGCATCACTGCGGCGGATGGGCGGGACGCGCCACGCTTTGTCATTCAGCAGGTCATTCGGGATTCCGGAAATGCCTGCAGAAACGATTGGTCCTACGACTGAATTCTCAATGCCACGGATGGTCAGTGATGCCCCGGTGGTGGCGTTGGCTTGAACGACGGGCTTGAGGGTAGAAATATCGCGGCTCTCAGCAGGGATGATATCTAGATCGATGGCCATTTCACGGAGAGTATTCCACGCGTCTTCCATGCTGTGTTCATCGCGGATATGACGAATCACGGTCGGCCACTCCGAGCGCCCGCGCGCCATTGGGCTTAGGGACTTCAACACCACATCCCACCCAAGCTTGTCGCCGGCCTTTATTGCTTCTTCAATGGAAGTAACTTCCAGCCAAGGAACAACTTCAATCCCATAGGCTTTGAGAATCTGCGCGCACTCGGAATCTGTTGTCCACCGGCCTTGCGGGGACTGCTCCAGAATTTCATCGATCAGTGCTTGTGCTTGACCAGCATTTCCTTCCGCCAGCTCATCCTCAGGGTGGGGACGTGCTTCGGCGCGCTTGGCTTCATTATTCAGGATCAGTTGGAGTGTTTCCAACGCGTCCGCGTAATTGTCAAAGACCGGCAGGCTTCCTTGCGCGATGTCAGACTTATGAAAGCCTATGAACGAGCCAATGAGCGGAATTCTTTCAGATGTGTTGGCCAGAGCCTCCAGTTCTTCCCGAACCACTTTGAGGCCATGGCCTGGGCCAATATCCACCACCGTGCACAGGACCGCGTCAACTTCCGGATTCCTAAGAGTGCTAGTTGCGGCCTCCACAATGTCTTCGGAAGAAATCACTACCTGCGGAATTAAACCAAAGCGCAGTGCTGACTGCTCCATCTGGGAGGTCAGCCCGGTGCTATTGGAAATGAGCGCAATCCGGTAGCCCTGCGGCTGCGGCTGGAGGTCAAGTAATTGCGCAATGTCATACATGGCTTCGCGCCTAGTGACCACCATGGAACCAGTATTTCGGATGGTTGCATCCAGCGCGAAGGTATCAACTTCTTCTAAGTGGGAGCTTTGCTCCAGGTCATAGTGGCTGGAGGTACGTAAAGCGCGCGAGGGCATGAATACGACCACGAATTTCTCCAGCGCCAGTCGGCGGAGCACCCGGAAGAATTTTCGGGGATTGCCGATTGTATCCAGCGATAATAAACAAATTGTGGTGTTGTCATCTGAACCCCAGTATTGCATCACATCATTAGCGGTGACATCGGCAAAGGAACCAGCTGCGATGAATGAACTAATACCCAATCCTCGTTCTATAGCCCGGGAGAGAACGAGCGCGCCGACTCCTGAAGATTGAGTGAAGATTCCAACTTGCCCTACTCGTGGCATGGGTGCAGGGGTGGAGTTGAGTGAAATCTCGTCATCAGTATTGATGACTCCGAGCGCTGCCGGACCAAGCGCGCGCAAGCCATAATCCCTGGCCAGAAGTACCATCTCTCGTGATGTTTCGGCTGAGACTCGTGCCATCTGATTTCCGGCCACCATGATGATGCCTTTAGCATTCTTGGCAGCTGCGGCGGCCATAATTGCCGTGAGATTCTCGGGGTCATGCTCAACCAGCAGTACATCGACATCGACGTCGAGTCTCTCCAGGGTTTCTGAAACCGAATCTTCGCCAGAATGAGTGGTCAAAATGTGTAGGTTTCCCTGGTAATTTCCCTGTACCAAAGACGGGATCACTTCTCCTACGCCTTCGATTGATCCCACGACCGCAACGGAAGCCGGGTTGAGCAACCGGGAGATGGAATTGGCCTCTGCCCGCATTTCGCGGCGTTCCATGACCTCGCGTGATTTCTCATTGGGCTCGATAGTGAAATCAACCGTGAGCAATCCATCGCCATATTCAGGAGTGGCGGAATAGCCGGCGCGAATAAAGACTTGAGCCATTTGGCGGTTATTCATGAGCATTTCTGCATAGAAGCGCTCGATCCCGCCTTCGCGGCCGATTTCAGCGAGATGCTCGAGCAGGATATTTCCGCAGCCGCGCGATTGGTGCGAGTCTTGGACCAGGAATGACACATCACCCACGCGCGCGGGTAGGAACATCTCAATCAATTCATATCCGGCTACGGCGATGATGTCATCACGCTCCACCATGACCAGCGTGACTTTGGTGTATCCGGAAGTATCCATCCAACGCTGCAAGTCTTCCTCATTGAGCACGGGATGGTTGCCGAAGAACCTTAAGTATTTGGATTCATCCGACACTCGCGAATAGAAATCATGCAATTTCTCCTCGTCATCAGGGCGAATAGCGCGCAATGAAGCAATTCCGCCGTCATTCAGGATGACGTCTGCTTCCCAGTCTTTCCGTGAACCCATTGTGAACGTCCTTTCGCGATGAAGGGTGAATGGTGTACACCCACTCACTAAATCGTACTACGCAGCTAGGTGCGTCGTCTCGGGGGTAAATAGTGTCTTAGTGCACAGAATCCTATCGACAGTGCCTTGAATCTCATTAGGCTCAGGCTTACACGATTCAAGGAGGCTTTTCATCATGACAACCATCAATCACTACATTGACGGCAAAGAATATCAAGGTACTTCTGGCAATACGCAGCCAGTCCTCAATCCTTCCCTGGGCAAGGCGCAGGCCGAAGTTGCACTTGCCAATGTCGAAGACGTGAACCACGCGATTGCTAGCGCTGAGGAAGCCCAGAAGGTGTGGGCGCGTCTGAATCCGCAAAAGCGAGTCCGCGTCATCATGAAGTGGATTGCGCTCATCAATGACAACATGGATGAGCTGGCTAAAACCTTGTCGCTCGAGCACGGAAAGACTTTCCCCGATGCCAAGGGTGATATCCAGCGTGGTCTAGAGGTGCTCGAGTTCGCGCTAGGTGCGCCTCACCAGCTCAAGGGTGAGTACTCCAGCGAGGTCGGTACCGGCATTGACACCTATTCGCTGCGCCAGCCACTCGGCGTTGTCGCAGGTATCACGCCGTTTAACTTCCCAGCGATGATCCCGCTGTGGAAAGCCGGACCTGCATTGGCAGCAGGTAATGCGTTTATTCTCAAGCCTTCAGAGCGCGACCCCTCCGTTCCGAATCGTCTGGCAGAGCTCTTCATTGAGGCCGGCGGCCCAGCTGGCGTCCTCAACGTGGTCCACGGCGGTAAAGAATCAGTTGACGCATTGCTGGATTCAGACGTTGTCCGTGCCATCGGCTTCGTGGGTTCCACCCCGATTGCGCAGTACATTTATGAGCGCTGCGCTGCCACCGGCAAGCGCGCACAGTGCTTCGGTGGTGCGAAAAACCATGCCATTGTGCTTCCCGATGCCGACATCGAAGCCACCGCCGACACTATTGTCGGTGCGGCATTCGGTTCAGCCGGCGAGCGTTGCATGGCACTTTCCGTAGTCGTTCCCGTCGGCCAAGAAACCGCCGATAAACTGCGCGATGCCATCGCTGCCAAGATTCCGAATCTCAAGGTCGGTCACAGCTTGGACAAGGAATCTGACTACGGCCCGCTGGTCACCCAGGACGCCAAAGATCGCGTTGAGAACTACATTCAGCAGGGCGTCGACAGCGGTGCTACCTTGCTTGCCGATGGCCGCGACCTGGACATGTCATCTGCCTCCTTCGAAGGGGAATCGCTAGCCGATGGCTTCTTCGCAGGACCTACCTTCTTCGATAATGTCACCACGGATATGTCCATCTACACGGACGAGATTTTCGGTCCCGTGCTGACCATGGTGCGCGCAGACACATTGGAGGAAGCCGTCAAACTTCCAACCGAGCACGAATACGGCAATGGCGTAGCCATTTTCACTTCCAATGGTGGTGCTGCACGTGACTTCGCAACCTCCGTCAACGTGGGCATGATCGGAATCAATGTCCCTATTCCAGTACCGATTGCCTACCACACATTCGGCGGTTGGAAAGCCTCTGGTTTTGGCGACCTCAACCAGCACGGACCTGATTCATTCCGTTTCTACACCAAGACCAAGACCGTGACGAGCCGCTGGCCAGAGGACGAAAATGCTGGCCCACAGTTCTCCATGCCCGTTATGGATTAAGGAAGGATTCACATCATGTCTAATCCAACTATCGCATTCATTGGCCTGGGCCACATGGGCGGTCCGATGGCCGCTAACTTGGCCAAAGCAGAGCTGAACGTGCGCGGCTTCGATGTTTCAGATGAGGCCCGAGAAAAATCAGAAAGTCAAGGCATCTCTACCTTTGACACCGCGACAGAAGCCGCCGAAGGCGCGGACGTTGTCATCACCATGCTGCCGAATGGCGACCTGGTCAAGAAAGTTCTCGGTGAGCTGCTCGAAACAGACTCCGCATCCAAGCTCTTCATTGATTCCTCCACCATTTCTGTGCAGGACGCCCGCGAGGTAGGGGAGCTCGTTGCTGACCACGGCTCACAATTTATTGATGCTCCCGTTTCAGGTGGCACCTCTGGTGCGGAAGCCGGCACGCTGGCCTTTATGGTTGGCGGAACCGAAGAAGCCTTCAACCAGGCACGCGAGGTGCTCGATGTCATGGGACGTTCCATTACTCATTGCGGACAGGCTGGCAATGGTCAGGCGGTCAAAGCCTGCAATAACATGATTCTGGCCGTGCAACAGATGGTGCTCTCTGAAGCCATCGTGTTGGGCGAACGCCTTGGTCTTGAGCACCAGGCATTCTTCGACGTGGTGTCGAATGCCACCGGTAACTCTTGGTCCCTATCGGTCAACGCTCCCATCCCAGATGTGGTGCCGACGTCACCCGCGAATAATGATTTTCAGCCGGGTTTCTCCGCCGGTCTCATGCTGAAGGATCTGCGTTTGGCTATGGAATCAGCCGAAGCCACCGGCACCGACACCGTGCTGGGAAAGATTGCTGCTCAGACCTATGAAGAATTTGTTGCTGCCGGTAATGGCGCGCTCGATTTCTCCGCAGTAATCAACGAGGTTCGCCGTTAATAATGCTTTGGAGAATCTCCGAATAATGATTCTCCAAACTTTGCTCACTGAATGATTCAAATTCAGTATCGGCAAACCTGCGCATCATAGACAAACCAAGCAGAAGCGCCAGCGCCGATTGTGCCCTCAGCTCCGGGGAGGGGGTCGGGTGCGGCGCTTCTTCTCGGATTCTTTTCACCAATACTTCTTGCAGGTCGGAGCGAATCCGCTTGCCGATGGCATTGAGACTATCCGGATTACCCGCCGACACCGAGATAGTCCGCGCCATCGAATAAGGCGCATTATGCGGCGCAGTGAGAGTTTCACGGATAGCGGTGCGACCGAGATCGGCAAACTCTCCCGCGAATAGTGCCTTTGAGGAATTGCTGAAATCGACAGTGGCCTCAAACAGGGCGTCCTTATTGTGAAAGTGCTTCACGATTAACGCCACAGACACATCAGCTTGAGTAGCGATGTCCTTCAAAGACACCTGCGAAAACGTCCGCTCACTAAAGAGTCGGCGGGAACACTCCAAAATCCGCTCACGGGCACCAGAAACCATGCTTTCCAATACTAGTGTCCCTTTCTAAGGAGTACCTCTTGATCATCGCTTTTATTGGAGTCGTGCTCTCCCTCGTCTTCCTTATTACTTTCGCATACCGTGGACATTCCGTGGTTGTGGTTGCACCATTTGCTGCACTTATCGCAGTAATTTTCTCGGGCCAGCCCATTTTGGCTACGTATACCCAGATTTTCATGCCTGCTCTTGGCAACTTTGTTGTGCAGTATTTCCCACTGTTTCTCTTTGGCGCGATTTTTGGGTATCTAATGACCTCCACGGGTCTGGCGCGCTATCTTGCTAAAGGCATAACCACGCTCTTTGGTCCCAAACGAGCAATGTTCTCAACTGTCGTCGCTACTGCGTTGCTCACTTATGGTGGTGTGTCCGCCTGGGTCGTTGCTTTTACCATCGTGCCAATTGCGACAGCGCTGTTCAAAGAAGCTCGTATTCCTAAGCGTCTCATGCCTGCTGCGATCGCATTAGGCACGATTACCTTTGCCCTAGCTGCGCTACCTGGCTCCCCGCAGGTACATAATGCGATTCCTACCAGCCATTTTGGAACCAATGTTTATGCTGCTCCCTACTTCGGCTTGGGAGCTGCCGCAGTTATGCTCGCAGCCGGCACCGCTTGGCTTGAGTACCGGGTGAAGCAAATACATAAGACTGGCGAAGAATTTTTGCCGCTTAATGCTGAAGATGAACCAGTTCCAACTGGAATCGGTGATGAGCAACTGAGCGAAAACTCGGCCCTGAAGACCGATCCCTCGGTGAAAGTTCAAGGCCTGCTCGGAATAATCCCAATCCTGGTTGTCATCATCGTCAACTTTTCATTTGTCTTTTACTTCGCGGATGTTATGGATACTTCCTACCTGGCAGGAGAAAAATATGGCGCCACTGATATTCAATCTTTGACTGGTATCTGGGGACCGACGCTCTCTTTGGCGCTTGCCATTTTTGTTATGGTGCTGATGTTCCCAAAGCGCGTTAAGCAGTCGGTCAAAGAATTCTCCGATGGTGCGAAAAATGCGATTTTGCCATGCTTTACTACCGCATCCGAGGTTGGATTCGGCGCAGTTATTGCTTCTCTAGCGGTGTTCGCCCTCGTGCAAGACAACATGCTGGAAGTAAGCGATAATGCTCTCGTTGTTTCCACAGTGTCTACAGCGGTAATCTCCGGTATCACCGGTTCTTCGTCGGGTGGCTTGAGTATTACCATGCAGACTATGGGCGAGCAGCTTGCGCAGCTGGCAGCGGACCAAGGAATCAGCATGGAACTGATGCACCGTGTGACTGCGATGGCTTCAGTCAGCTTTGATTCAATGCCGCACAATGGCGCTGTGCTCACGATGTTGATTGTCTGCGGTATGACGCACCGGCTGTCCTATAAAGACGTCGCGGTGGTAACTATTGTGATTCCACTAGTTGTTCTTGTGCTCTTTTTGGGCCTGAACGCGATTATCCCTGGCCTTTCCTAAGAATCCATTTGATTATCCCGGACAGATACCCCGCGAGAATCAGCAGCGACAGCAACCGAATGAGCTGCACGCTAATCACCGCGGGGCCCGCGCCGCCCTCATGCGCCAGCGCCAGCACGGTCTCCAGACCGCCAGGGCTAGTGGCCAAGTAGGCATCAAAATATGAGATATCCAGCCAGGCAGTGAGCAGAAGAGCCGTCAACGCGCAGGTTGCGATGGTGAGGATGATAAAGACCAGAGTCCTCGGCAGCTGGCGCGCAAAAATCTTCAGCACCGGCATAGACAACCCTCCGCCGCAGAACCAACCAATAATCAAAAAGCCCACCACGGCAACAAACTCCGGCATCGCAATCGCATCCGGAAAGAAGTGCCCAGCGATCACCGTCAGAATCAGCGGCGCTGGTTGGGGTGTGATGATTCTTGTTGACAGGGAAACCCATAACCGACAAGGATTGAGAGTATGTCAAAGGCTTATCCACCACAGTTCAAGCAGTAATGTGTTGATGCGGTACTGGTGCTGGGAAAGACCCGGGAAGAAGTAGCCCGTGAATATGAGGTCTTAGCCTCGGCCTTAGGACGCTGGGTAGCTGCTGCGCAGGGCACGCAAGGTACCGGCTCTGGGCCGCACCGACGTAAAGCGGTTTTTGACTCACAGGATGCGGCCGAGTTATCTAAACGCGTTCGTGAACTGGAACTGGAGAACGAGTTTTTAAAAAAGCGGCCTTCTTCGCCAAGGGCATGTAGACGAGCGCGCTTTTGCCCTTATCTATCGCTTTGATGAAGAAGGCACACACCAACAACCCCGCTTTACCGTGACTATGATGGCTAGGCTGCTACGCGTAAGCCGGGCTGGGTACTACGCGTGGAAAAAGCGCCGTAACCAAAAGTATCCTTCTTCGACTCCACGAGGATTCCGTGACCGGATTGCGGAGCAAATTAAAACCATTTTTGATGCGCACCGTGGTTTCGCCGGCGTACGTACCATCGCCGCTGAACTGGCCACACGTGGTATCACAGTATCGTTGTATGCCGTGCGTAATACCATGCGAAAGCTGGGATTAGTTACTAAGTATCGCCGGGCATACAAACGCACGACCATCGCTGATGAGAATGCACCGTATCGCGGTGATTTGGTACGACGCAATTTCACTCCACCGGTGCCCACAACGCACTTATGTGGTGATATTACCTATCTTCGCACCGGGCAGGGCTGGATGTATCTGGCGACCGTTATTGATTTGTCCACCAGGATGGTTACAGGCTGGCAGGTCGCGGATCGTATGACCAGTCAGTTGGTGATTGATGCCCTGGCCATGGCTCATCGTGGTGGCTATGTCGCTGGTAATGCCATATTTCATTCTGATCGCGGCAGCCAATACACTAGTGCGGCACTAAGCAAGTGGGCCGAAAGTCACGATGTTCGCCTATCGGTCGGCAAGGTAGGAGTGTGCTGGGATAACGGTCGTGGCGGAATCGTTCTTTTCCACACTGAAACTGCATTTACTCTACGAACGCAAACAGTTTCAATCCAAGCTAGAAGCACGGATCGGTGTGGGCGAATGGAACGAGGCCTACTACAACCGGCGTCGCATCCACACCAGCACCGGCAAAATCCCTAAGAAAGCAATGGACGACTTCCTGACCCCACCAACGACTACTGCCGCGCAAGCGGCCTAACCAACAAACCAAAGAGTTTCCCCGTCAACAAAAATTGACACAGCCCAGCCTTTCTATCATCGAAAAGCTTCGACACCTGAAGGATGATCTCAGCACGTTCGTCGATTTCCACCTCACCCCAGTGCTTCGCCGCCCCCGCGGCATCGGCAAGCGCTTGCTCAACATCTTCCGTCGAAGCGGTTGGGAACGTTTCCACAACCTCATCGGTCATTGGGTTTTGCACACGGTAGGTCACGATGGAAGTCCTCTCCTCGAAGTTATTGGAGCCCATTCTGTCAAACAAGTGTCAGGCGCGCGGGCGGCTATTGAAACTGATACCTATTCGTTACTTTGTTCGACTAGACGGACGTGTGTCTACATCGTAGACTAGGCTATAGAAAATTAGTTCGAACCGAATGGACTTGCAATGAAAACGAGCTTTTACGCAGTAAATTGCCCCGACAACCCATTAGCCCAATTCTATTCCACAACCCGTAGCGCCGAGTATGACGCGTGGTTAAAGCTGATTCCCGAATTCGAAGAAGATAGCGAATTAGTAAGCGAACGATATGCCCGAAACGTCGGCGAAACTCCAGACAAAGTTATTAAAATCCTCGTCGCCCTCCAACGATTAACAACTGAATTACCACGGCTGTATGAAGCTGTCACTACATACTGGCACCTGGATTTTCCTCGAATTGTCGCGATTGATACCGCACTATCCAAGCTGGGCGCGACGCCTGAACCTGAAGTTATGGAGGCGCTTGATGCCAAAATCACCAGGTACTTGACCCCGCGTACGGCGAATCAGCAGCTTCCCGGGCCAAATAATATTGGCCAGCGAGTACGTCAGATGGTCAGCGAATTTGACGAACGCGTGCCGGAGAAAGACCCACGCCCAACCAGGCGAATGGCCAAGACACAGCTATCGGCGAACTCCTCTTCAATCACCATCGAGGCTCCGCACGAAGAAATCGAAGCAGCTAACGAATGCATTAAAGCTACAGCTAAAGAACATGGCATCAGCCGCGCTGAAGCAATCTTGAAAGTCCTGACCGGTGACATTACGTCCAAGCTTGTGCAGACGAAGCTTGCGCTGTTTACCGCTAAAGACCTGGAGGGCGCACCGTCCTACCTGCAGGGAGTCGGCTGGGTCGGTCCCGAAACCGTCGAGAGGCTCAAGGAAGGCGCGACGGTTGTGGATATGGATGAAGCCGCCACCGCCGAGACCGAAAGCTACCGGCCTACCGATGCCATCCGCACCTTCGTTGAAGGCCGCGACGGAACTTGCCGATGGCCAGGCTGCACCACGCCGGCGCACAACTGCCAGCTCGACCACCGTCACAATCATGCCGAGGGCGGTCCAACCTCGCCGTCGAACCTTTACGCCCTGTGCCAGCATCACCACAACATCAAGACCGATACGCGCGCGCTTTACATCATCGACCCAATCTCTGAGCTCGTCTACTGGCTCTTTGAGGACGGAACCTGGGTCGCGGATAACGCTGAAGACGGTCCAATCGGCAAGGGCTCTAAGAACTGGCTGCAAACTTTCGCCCAAAAGATTGAGGCTCGTCGCCGCAACGCGCAGGAACGTGCGCATGAACAGGCCCAGGAAATCGATGATTGGTACCGCGAGCGCGCAGAAGAAGAAAAGCGTGAGCAAGAAGTCCAAGACTTCATGGACGACAACTGGGTTGATGACGTGAAGCTTGCTCAGGCTTGGCTGCGGGAAGGCGATTTTAATAAACCATTCCCACAGTTCATGAGCCAGAACGTGTTTATGCTCATCGAAGCAGCAAAGCGCATGGGGCTAGAGTTCACGCCTTCCGATGATATCGATGGCTGGGTTCGCGTTCACAAGAAGATTGCAGCAGCCGAGGAAGAGGAATTCGAGCGCCGTATCCAAGAGGAAGCGGATAAGTTTAAAAACCTAATTCCGCAGGACAAGATTGATGAATTCAAACGCCGGGTTAAGAAGACTTGCCGAAAGCCTCAAGATTGGGCCCGCTCGTGGAAGAAAGAACCTGCAACCACGGCCACAACCGAGGAACCACCGTTCTAGGATTTCGCCAAATGACGAAATTTCATGAAGCCAGCAGCAAGTTCCATCAACCAAGAATCATCCTGGGGGATTTCGCCAAATCACGAAATCGTGTGAGGAGAGGCTTGAGTCCGGCGAGTGAGGATTTCGCGAAATGACGAAATCTAATGAAGGGGAGCCCGGCTAGATGTGGATAATGGAGGAATGACTGAGCACTCTCTAATCTCGCGCCATGTTGTTCTCATGGGTGTTTCCGGATCCGGCAAGTCTTCGGTGGGTGAGCAATTGAGTCCACTGGTGAGGCTGCCTTACCGGGACGGGGATGACATGCATCCGGAGGCGAATATCCAGAAAATGGAATCAGGCATCCCGCTCGATGATGAGGACAGGATGCCGTGGTTAAAAAGCATTGGTGAGGAGCTAGCGGCCTCGGATGGTTTGATGATCGGATGCAGTGCGTTGAAGCGCAAGTACCGGGATCTGATCCGCAGCTATTGCCCAGAAGCAGTGTTTGTGCACCTGGCAGGGGACCATGCGTTGCTGATGGAGCGGATGAATGCTCGCACGGGCCACTTCATGCCGGCATCGCTGTTGGACTCGCAATTTGCAACGCTGGAGCAGCTGGAACCGGATGAAGCGGGAATCGTGATCGATATTGCGCCGAAAGTCGCCGAGGTGGCGAAGGCTGCGGCTAACTACTTGGAAGGATCGCCCACAGAATAAGGACGACTACGAAGCCGATGACGGAAATGAAGACTTGGTTCATGGTCCAGGTCTTCAGGGTGGTGGAGACATCCATTCCCATGAGGCGGCCGACCAGCCAGAAGCCGGAGTCGTTGACCAGGGAAGAGAATACGGAGCCGGCGGCGGTCGCCAGAACGAGAAGCGCGAGCTGAATCTCGTTCATGTTGGCTGCCTCAACGGCAGGGGCCATGAGGGCAGCGGCGGTGGTCAGGGCAACGGTTGCGGAACCCTGGGCCACGCGTAGTACAGCTGCTACGAGGTAAGCCGCGAAGAGGACGGGGATGCCGAGGTCGGACATGGAATCGGCAAGTGCATCGCCAATACCGGAGGTGCGCAGAACGCCACCGAACATGCCACCGGCGCCGGTGATCAGAATGACGGAACAGATTGGGCCGAGGGCGCCATCCATGAGGCTTTCGAGCTTGTCGCGGTCCTTAGGTCCAAGCACGATCATTGCGATGATGAGCGTAATCAGCAGCGCGATTGGGGTCTGACCAATGAAGGTGAGGATGTCAGCGAAGGTACTGTCAGCATCAATGGTGCCGGCGGTGGATAGGGTGTTGATGCCGGTGTTGCAGAAGATGAGCAGCATCGGCAGCAGCATGACGCTGATGACCTTTGCTGGGGAGGCGACTGTTGCGGGATCGTGCTGGGTTTGTTCGCCAAGCAGGGCGTCGTCGACCTTGAATGGGAATTTCTTACCTAAGAACTTTCCCCACAGGTAGCCGGAAACGTACCAGGTCGGCAGGGCAACGATGAGACCGAGACCGAGGATGTAGCCGATGTCCGCGCTGTAAAACTCGGCAGCGGAAACGGGGCCGGGGTGTGGCGGCAGGAATACGTGCATGACTGAGAACGCACCGGCAGCAGGGATGCCGTAGGTGAGAACCGGACCGTCGAGTCGGCGGGCAACAGCGAAGATGACGGGCAGCATGACGATGAGGCCGGCATCAAAGAAAATCGGGAAGCCCATGATGAGGGACGCGATACCCAGGGCCAAGGGGGCGCGTTTGGCGCCAAAGGCGGTGACGAGGGCATCGGCAAGCGATTGCGCACCGCCGGAGGCCTCGACGATGCGGCCAATCATAGCGCCGAGACCGACGAGTAGGGCGACCGATGCGATGGTGGACCCGAAACCGTCAATCATAGTGGGCACGACACCGGAGACCGGAATGCCAGCGGCCAGGGCGGTGAGCGCGGAAACGATGATGAGGGTGACGAAGGCGTGAATGCGGAATTTAATGACGAGCAGCAGAATGAGCAGGATGGCGCCCAGTGCGATTCCTAGCAAGGGCCCGGCGGACAGGGTAGGTTCCCAGGTCTCCATATAGTTCTCCTTAGCTAATTTTTAAACTGAGCTTACAAGTATCATTAGGTTCATGAAATTTTGGGAGGAAGGCGAGGACCCCGACCCGCGCTTCACCTTGGCTAATGAACGCACGTTTTTGGCGTGGATTCGAACGTCATTGGCTTTTCTGGCGGGCGGCTTGGCGTTGGAGATTTTCGCGTTTGAAGAGATTCCGGCGTGGATGAATTCAGTCGTGTCGCTGGTGCTGATTATTGTGTCGGGATTTGTTGCCGTAGGAGCAGCTTTCCGATGGGCCCTGGTGGAAAAAGCCATGCGTATTGGTCAAGCGTTGCCCGCGCCAAAGCTCGTGCCGGTGCTGTCTTTTGCGGCGGCAATCGGTGGTGTGCTGGGAATTGTGGTTGTGGTGCTGTGATGGAAAGGCACACGGATCCCGGTTTGCAGCCAGAGCGGACAACCATGGCGTGGACGCGCACGCTGGTGTCTTTTCTGGTGGTGGCCGGGCTTGCAACAAGGGTTGCAGCATCCATGCATGAGCTGGCGCTGATGGCTGTTTCGGCGGTGAGCGCGATGGTGGCGCTGAATATTGCGATGAGGCAATCCTCGAGATATCGGCGCTCAAATAAGTGGGAAGTTCGGCCGCAAGTGTTATCAGTGTTTGTTATGTCAACTGCTGTGGCGGCATTGGCTGTGATTTTGCTCCTAATTTTATTATTTTGAGCAAGAAGGCTGTGGATAGGCTAGATTTAGTAGCCGTTCCCGCATCTTTTTACCAGCTAGGATTTAAATAGCGATGAAGTCTGTACGCGCACTGATTGCCGCAGCGGCTGCTGCATTATCCCTCGTATTGGTTCCTACCGCCGCTCAAGCTCAGGAGCAGTGCCCGGCAGTGGTGGCTGTCGCAGCGCGTGGCTCGGGGCAGAATACGAATATTTCACCAACTTGGTATGGCGGTGCACGCCCATCCAATGGTTGGGAAGGCGAATCGATTCGTGCGTTCCTGCAGACCTCGGAGCAGCGCTACAAAGCAACCCACGGCGGCAATTCCTTGATGAAGGACGTGCACGTTCTGGGGCTGGGTCCGAATGTTTATCCAGCAACCTACCCAGAGTATGAGGTTCCAGATGTAGCTGCGCCGGAGACAGTATTGGATGCGTTGCGGATTGTGTACCGTTACGCAGCTCCCGTGGTGAACACCGCGGTGAGCGCGATGGGACAATTCCGCTACTCGGTAGAGACCGGTCAGGCTGGCGTGATGCAGGCAATCAACCACTATGAGGCAACCACTGGCTGCAAACCTGGTTATGTCCTGATTGGTTACTCTCAGGGTGCGATGATTTTGGCGGGCCATGAGAAAGAATTGGCAAACCGTGGACAGCTCGCGGGCGTGGTTTCTTTTGGCAGCCCGATGACTAACCGCAATGATCCAACCACCGTTGGCGTGCCAGGTGCTTCCGGTATTTTGGGCGATATGCCAAATAACAGCGTTGCGGCCAAGGGTACTAATAATCGCATCAACTACTGCCTACCAGCAGATGGTGTGTGTAATGCGACGGTGGGAACGCTTAGGGCATCGGAAGGCAATGGCGGCAACCACGGCCGTTATTTCTTGCGTCAATCTCAGTGGGATGCGCAAGTAGCGGATGCCTTTGGACGGTTCGTGGATCAGCGCCGCTACGGTTAAGGGTTTATGAAGAAGATTGGAATCATGGGTGGCACGTTTGACCCGATTCATAACGGCCACCTTGTTGCAGCGAGTGAAGTTGCGTACCGCTTTGACCTCGATAAGGTCGTTTTTGTGCCCACGGGACAGCCGTGGCAAAAAGCAGACCGTAGCGTAACGGATGCGGAACACCGCTATTTGATGACGATGGTGGCAACCGCGTCGAATCCGCGGTTTACGGTTTCGCGTGTGGATATTGAGCGCGATGGGCCGACGTATACCATCGATACGCTGCGCGATATCCGCGAATTCTATCCGGATGCTGAGCTGTACTTTATTACGGGTGCAGATGCCTTGGCGTCGATCATGTCTTGGCGCGATTGGGAAGAAATGCTGACCATGGCGCATTTCGTGGGGGTCACGCGTCCCGGTTATGTGCTCACGCGCGATATGGTGCCAGAAGACCAGCGCGATAATATTGAGCTCATTGATATTCCGGCGATGGCGATTTCTTCGACCGACTGCCGGGAGCGGGCGAAGTCGGGGATTCCGGTTTGGTACTTGGTACCAGACGGGGTTGTGCAGTATATTGCGAAAAATCACCTGTATAGCCCAAATGAAGGTAAAGCGCTGTAGAGTAAATACCTGCTATACGTATTTCAATGATGCACGGTTAGAAAAGGAACTTTGTGAGTATTACTGACGCGGCCCGCCGGATGGCAGAATTGGCAGCTAAAGCTGCTGATGAGAAGTCCGCCAGCAACATCGCTGTGATTGATGTGTCTGACGTTCTGGCCATTACCGAACTATTCGTTATCGCCTCAGCAGATAATGAGCGTCAGGTGCGTTCCATCGTGGAGGAAGTCGAAGACGCCCTGACTGCGGAAGGCTTTGAGCCGAAGCGTCGAGAAGGCGTGCGCGAAAACCGTTGGGTACTGCTGGATTATGGCTTCACCGTGGTGCATGTTCAGCGCGAACAGGAACGCGAATACTACGGCCTGGACCGCCTCTATCATGATTGCCCGCTCATTGAGATTGAGGGCATTGAGCCGGCTACGCGCCCAGGTACCTGGGATAATATTCGTGACGCGCAGTCTATTGATGACATTCCGCTGGCTGAGAAAGAGCCAGAAGAAGACGAAGAATACTAGGTTTTCATGAGTCGTCGTCTAATTCTGATCCGACATGGTCAGACCACATATAACGCCACCGGCCGCATGCAGGGGCATCTGGATACGCAGCTTTCCGATGACGGGGTTGCGCAAGCAGAGTCCGCCGGGCGTCTTTTGGTGGGCCAAGGCATCACCCGCATCGTGGCGTCGGATTTGTCGAGGGCGAAAATGACGGCGGAGATCGTCGGCAAGCAATTGGGCGTCGGCATCACGGTGGATGAGCGCCTTCGCGAAACCCACCTGGGGGAGTGGCAGGGCAAGACCTCGGCTGAGGTGGATGCGGAGTATCCCGGTGCGCGCGCGAAGTGGCGCCATGACCCCACCTGGGCACCTCCTGGCGGTGAGTCCCGCGTGGAGGTTGCTGAAAGAGCACGCCCGGTGATTGATGAGTACATGCGCAAGTATTCTGACTGGGAAAATAATACGGTGCTGGTGGTGGCACATGGCGGCGCGATTGCTGCGTTGACCTGTAATTTGATCGATTTGCGCCACGAGCAATATCACATGCTTTCGGGACTGAAAAATACTCATTGGGCGCAGCTGACGGCGCGTCCGGGCTTTGATCCGGAAAGCTCAGACATGACCGTGGATTTCACTCCGGACACGGTTGATGGCGCGAATTGGTACTTCGATGGATGGAACATGGGCGCCCGCGTGGTGGGCGGTTCCGGGGCTGATGTTTAATGCCCGTTCGAATTGTCACGGATTCCTCGGCGGGACTGCCTGAAGAAATCATTAATGAATTAGACATCACGGTTTGTCAGCTCCACATCATGGAGAATGAGGATGAAACCTCGACTTCTGCATTATCGGCGCTAGAAATTGCCGCCGAGTATGGCCGTCAGATGGAACGCGGCGGGGATGAAGGACTGCTCGGGCTGCACTTGGCCAAAGAATTGTCTTCTACGTGGTCGGCGGCGGCCACGGCATCAGGTGTTTTCCCTGATGATAAGGTCCGCGTGATTGATTCGGGAACGGCCGGCATGGTGCTGGGCGCTGCGGCGATGGCGGCGGCAAAGTTGGCTGCCGATGGCGCCGATATCGATGAATGCTATGAAGCAGCTGAGGATACGCTTTCGCGGGGACGGACCTGGGTGTACCTGAGCTCCACCGATGAGCTGCGCCGCTCGGGGCGCATGTCAGCGACAACCGCGATGATTTCTACCGCGCTTCTTGCGACCAAACCAATCATGGCGCTCAATGATGGCAAGCTGGAGCTAGTAGGTAGGACCCGCACGCAGACGAAGGGCTTCATCAAGCTGGTGGACTTGGTGGCATCGGAAGCCGGCGGCAAACCCGTCTTTATGGCTCTGCAGCACTATGACGCTGAGGAACAAGCTGAGATTCTGCAAGATTTATTGGAGCAAGCCCTGCCCGACGGCTCCAGTTTCATCCTGACTGAGCTGACCGAGGTTGTTGCTGTTCACGTGGGCCCTGGCGCGATTGGTGTTTCTGCGGTTTACTCAGTCTGATGGACATCAAGTGGTTAGAGGGCTTCGTGGTCGTGGCGGAGGAGCTGCACTTTTCTAATGCAGCCGACCGCTTGGGCATGCCGCAATCTCCCCTGAGCCAGCTGATTCGCAAACTTGAGGCGGATTTGGGGCAGAAGCTTTTTAATCGCAGTACCCGTTCAGTGGAATTGACCGCCGCGGGCAAGGCATTTCTGCCCCAGGCGAGGAAGATTCTTGCCACCATGACAGAGGCGCGCGAGCAGGTATCAGCTGCTGAAGGTGACATTGTGGGTACGGTGCGCGTGGGGTTCTCGGGTGTTCTGAATTATTCCACGCTGCCGCTATTAACCAGTGAAGTCCACAAAAGGCATCCGCTGGTGGAACTGGAACTGGTGGGGCAAAAACTTACCCACGAAGCGCTCAACATGTTGCGCCAGGGCACGCTCGATATCGCGATGATGGGCCTGCCCATTGATGCCCCTGATATTGAGACGCGATTGATCCGGAAAGAAGACTTTTGCGTAGTTTTGCCTGCAGATCATGTACTGGCCTCTGAACCTCTCATTGACTTGGCGGATTTGTCCCAAGAAGGTTTTGTCACCACGCCGGAGTTTACAGGCTCTGTCTTTCGTAATACAACGGTTCAGCTCTGCGCCGAAGCGGGCTTTGTGCCGAAGATTTCTCAAGAAGTACCAGACCCCTTCTTGGCCCTGCTGCTTGTCGCACGGGGAGTAGGGGTCGCGATTACAACGCAAGGCACCGGAACGCTGGCGCCACAAGGCACAGTAGCCATCCCCATCAAACAGAATTCTGCAAACTTGCGTCACGGTATCGCGTGGATGAAAGGGCTCGATCGGGTGGCTCGAGACGTGGTTTTGGACGTCGCCGAGGAAATATTTTCATCTCCCTAATGACCAGGATTTAACGCATATAATTCTGGATTAATTCTGCGATTTATGCAGGTCACGATAAAGAAGCTTGCTTTTTAAGTGCTTTTTCTACTTAAAATTAGTTGATTTCTGCATTTCTCTCACAATGTGATGCTGGTTATTATCTCTCGTGATTGCTAAGCAACTCATATTTGAACACCAAATCAGGAAGATATTGATATGACTATTGCGCCACCTATCCAAGAGAAACACCCTACAAAGTCAACGCCTCAAGCAAAGCGCGCTGCGCTTTCGGCTTTCCTCGGTTCGACCCTGGAATACTATGACTTCTTCATCTACGGCTCAGCAGCAGCTCTGGTTTTCCACCATGTGTTCTTCCCAGAGGGTTCCGCGAATGGCGTGCTTTTGTCTATTTCCACATTGGGCGTGGCTTATGTTGCGCGCCCAGCGGGTGCCGTCTTGTTTGGCCACCTGGGTGATACTTTGGGCCGACGCAAGACACTGATGATCATCTTGTTCCTCATGGGTATTTCAACCTTCGCGATTGGCCTGCTGCCAACCTATGGACAAATCGGCATCGCAGCGCCAATTCTGCTGGTTCTGCTTCGTCTTTGCCAGGGCCTTTCTGCTGGTGGTGAGTCACCAGGCGCTGCTTCGCTCGCAATGGAGCATGCTCCTGAGCGTCGCCGTGGTTTCCTGTCATCTTTTACCGCCTCGGGCGTGATGTTCGGTATCGTGCTGTCTTCCCTGGTGTTCATCCCAGTTGCGGCTCTTCCAGATGAACAGCTCTTTAGCTGGGGCTGGCGTATCCCATTCTTGCTCAGTGCATTCATGACCATTCTGGCCCTGTGGATTCGTAAGCATCTGGAGGAGTCTGAGACTTTTGAAGAAGAAGTCGATGAAGCGGAAGAAACCCCGAAGGTTCCGCTGGTGGAGCTCTTCAGGAACCACTGGGCATCTGTACTGCGCATCATGGGTTCTTCCACCTACACCATGATTAACACCGTCCTGAACGTCTTTGGTCTGTCATACGCAGTCCACAATGATATTGAGCGCACCACCATGCTGATGGTTATTGCTGCAGCGAACATGACCACCGTGATCACGCAGCCATTGTTGGGCTTGCTTTCCGATGTCATCGGCCGCAAACCAGTATTCATCACCGGCGCCTTGAGTGCGGGTGCCATGACGTTCGTATTCTTTAGCTCGATTAGCACTGGTAATGTTCCGCTGATTTATCTGTCTGCGATGGTGCTCATGGGTATCTGCTATTCGGCGCCAAATGCAACCTATATGGCAGCATTCCCGGAGCAGTTCCCGGCGAAGGTGCGATACTCCGGCATGGCTATCGGTCTGATGCTCGGCATGTTGGTCGCGGGCTTCGCGCCAGCTGTCGCGGAGTGGCTCAATGGCGGTCAGGCCGGCAATTGGTTGCCAGTTGCCTTCCTGTGCTTGTTCTTCTCCCTGCTTGCCGGACTGTCTTTTGCCACCGGTAAAGAGACCTCCAAGACGCCAACCCACCTGCTGGGCATGAAATAAGGACCATTCTGTGGATAACTCCAGCGCTTAGGTGATGCGTCAATAAAGTTATCCACAGGTTTTCCTCTTCTCTCTGGTGTGGGGGTTGTGCTTTTATTTAGTCTCAGATCATGAATCACATATCTGACCGAATCAAAGAACTCACTGCACCAACCGGTGAAGAACCTATCCTCGATGTTGCTTATCCCACCCCTCGTGTAAAAATTGCTCCTTGGCAGGCTGTGCTAGCAGCGATTGGGGTGGTTATCGCAGTTTTACTGTGGTTGGCGCTATCCAATCGGGAATCTGAGGCATTGCCGCCTTTAGAACCTGTCGCGGAAATCGAGGAAACCACCTCAGAAGCTGAGCTGCCTAGTGAGGTAGTGGTGTCCGTGGTCGGGGCGGTGCACAATCCCGGCATCATTACTTTGCCGCAGGGCTCGCGCGTCGCCGATGCATTAGAGATGTCTGGATTGGCCGATGATGCCGACATCATTTCCATCAACCATGCGCAATTGCTTGCCGATGGCGAACAGATCTACGTCAGCCGCATTGGTGAGGAAGCTCGTCCTGAACACAATACTGAACCAAGTTCTGAATCAGGGACAGGGAAAGTTAATCTCAACTCTGCAACTGCTGCCGATTTGATGTCGCTGCCTGGGGTTGGGCAGGTAACAGCAGATGCGATCATTGCCTATCGCGACACCATCGGCAGCTTTAACTCTGTTGAACAGCTGATGGACGTCTCTGGCATTGGGCCCGCGAAATTTGAGAAGCTACAGGACCACGTCAGTGTCTGAGCTTCGCCTGCTGCCTTCAGCGCTCATCGTCTGGGCCATGACTCTGATGGTGCTGATGGGTCACACTGCTCCCGCAATCGTGGTGCTATTTGTGGTGGTGCTGAGCTTTATCTTGGTCAAACAATTCGGGCAAGGGATTCTGTTGACCGTTCTGGGAATCGTGTCGATGGCGGTCACCTTCTTCAGAATGCGATGGGCTCCGGAAGAGATAACTGTGGGCGCAGTGGTGATGTCACCCTCGGAAACCGACTCGGGATTTTTGGTTCGGCTCTCGGCACATAATGCGACCTTTCCAGTCTTTGTGAAGGAACTTCCAGAAGGGGTTGATACCGGTTCGCTTGTCGAGGTGAATGCTCGGTGGAGCGAGTTCTCGAGCCCGAGTGTTTCTGGCGTTATTGGAAATGGCGAAATCACTGCGTTTACTGAGGCCTCGGGAATTCCGATTACTGTGGCAGAGAATTTTCGGGAAGCTGTGGTCAGATCTGTTGGTGAGGCTTCTCAAGGTCTAATTCCAGGAATGGTGTTAGGGGATACGTCGCTGCAAGATGCAGCCCAGCAAGAACTCTTTATTGAAACGGGACTCTCACACCTTTCAGCAGTCTCAGGTGCGAACGTGGCGATCGTGCTGACAGCGGTGTTCTTGCTATGTCGATGGATTGGGCTAGGCCCGATTGTGCAGGTGCTAACGGGTGGATTAGCGCTGCTTGGCTTCGTGTTTCTGGTGGGCACGGAGCCTTCCGTTCTGCGGGCAAGCGTCGCGGGCATCGTTGGGTTGCTGGCCGTGGTGAATTCGACGAAGGTGCAGCCGATACACTCTCTATGTTTAGGCGTCATTGGATTGATCCTGTGGGATAGCGACATGGCGGCCAGTTTCGGATTCGCTTTGTCATGTGCAGCCACGGCATCGATTGTGGCGCTGACGCCCATGTTTCACAGGTTGCTTGGCGCGTTTAATCTTCCAGATATTCTGACCCGTGCTCTGGCGGTGGCGATTGCCGCGGACATCGCGACCATGCCGATTGTGGCGCTGATGGCCGGCGAAGTCTCACTCGTATCCGTGCTGGTGAATGTCCTGGTCGCACCCGTCACGGCACCAATTACGGTTCTCGGACTCATTGCTGCTGGCTTGGCGCAACTACCCATAGACTTTCCCGCAGCTATCTTGCTGAAAATGATTGAGCCGTGCACTTGGTGGATTTACCACATTGCGGCCGGCGCGAATCAAATACCAATCTCTGTCATCGAAACCTCACCCATGACGGTGATGATTGTCTATGGCTGGCTCGTGGCGGGCTTGCTCTATTATAGTCAGCATGGAACCGGTGCACCTGATCTTGGGCGATGATGAATTTCTGGCGGAGCGAGCGCGCAGGAATATTCAGAAGGGCGTAGCCGAAGAAACGGGGGAGCAGCCGGAGCTGAAGATTCTTCGCGCGTCCGAGGTAACCGAGTGGGAGATTATTGAGGCGACATCGCCATCTCTATTTGGTGAGACGCGCGTGATTGTTATCGCGGATACCGAACGCGTGGGATCGGCTTTGGTGAAGTTGATCGTGGACGCGGCTAAAGACCCGGCGCCGGGGATGACGATGGTGATAAATTTCGCCATTTCGCGAAAAAACTTGAAGAACCGCAAGAAGCCGCCGGAGCTCATCGGAAAGCTGCAAAAGCTCGCGCGCGTGCATGAGGTCTTTGCGCTCTATGACAATGAAGTGAAACCGTGGGCGACGCGTGAGTTCGCCGCGCACGGGGTCCGTCCGACCCCGGATGTGGTGGACGCATTGCTATCGGGCGTGGGGTCGGATCTGCGTGCGCTATCGGCGGCGATTTCGCAGCTGGTGGCAGATACCGGCGGCAACGTCACGCGTCAGACGGTGCAAAGCTACTACGCGGGGGTCGCGGAAGTAGAAAATTGGGATATCGCGGATGCGGCGGTGGCCGGCAAGGTGTCGGAAGCAGTAGCGACGTGTCGGCGAGCATTGCAATTGGGCGCAGAACCGGTGGGTATTGCGGCGGCGCTGGCGAATAAAGTTGGGGTTATCGCGAGGCTCTACACTGCGCGCGGGGATAAGTTTTCGCTGGCGAAGCAGTCCGGATTGCACCCTTATGTGGCAGAAAAGACTGCGCCGATTGCCAGGCGTTGGTCGGGCGATAATATTTCCAAGGCTGTGATTGTGGTGGCTGACCTTGATGGAGACGTGAAGTCCCTGGGTCGCGATGGTGCTGACTATGCGGTTGAGGCGGCCGTTAAGAGAATTGCGGAGCTTGCACGATAAACTATCGTTTATGAGTGACAACGTAAATGAACAAGAATTAGCGGAATTCGCTTCCAAGCTTTTTGACCTGGCTCGGCAGGGCGATGTGTCCCTGATTGAATACATCAAGCAGGGCATTAGCGTTGATCTGGTGAACCAGGATGGACAATCCTTCGTGATGCTGGCGGCGTATAACGGCCATGCGGAATTGGTGAAAGAACTGGCGGCTATTGGAGCCGACGTGAACCTGCTCAATGATCGTAACCAGTCGCCATTGGCGGGTGCGATTTTTAAGAAGGAAGACGCGGTTATTGACGCGCTGCTAGAAGCGGGCGCGGACCCGAAGGCTGGCTCGCCGAATGCCATCGACTCAGCCACCATGTTTGGCCGTGAGGATCTACTGGGACGCTTCGAGTGAGTCTGAGTTCGCTCGCCACGATTGTTGTACTGAATCTACTGGGCGCGGCGAGCCCAGGACCCGATGTCATTCTGATTACCAGGCTGGCAACGAAGTCACGCAAGCATGCGATTGCTGCGGTGACGGGTATTCAGGTTGGCGTGCTCATGTGGACCACCCTGACGGTGCTGGGTGCAGCGGCGTTGCTGACGGCATTCCCGCAATTGCTGGGCCTCGTGCAGCTGCTGGGTGGTAGCTGGCTGGTATACATGGGCTATTCGACGTTCAAGGCCGGTTGGGAATCGCGCAATGCGGTGCCGATGTCTTTGGCAGAACAAGAGGCCTCGCTGGGAAGCGTGGGCCATGCGTTTCGCACGGGTCTAGCAACGAATCTGTCTAACCCGAAGATCGTGTTATTCCTGTCCGCGTTGATTGCACCCCTGCTGCCGGCGAACCTATCGATTGGTGTGGCGATCACCTTGGTGTTGGCGATGAGCTTGTCGTGTTATGCGATGTTCGTGGTCATCAGCATGGTCGTCTCCACCAAGGCTGTACGCCGGAAGCTACTGGCGGCAGGTCCGTGGATTGATATCGCTGCCGGGGCGTTCTTTATGGTCGCTGGATTGGCGCTGGTTGTCACCGGATTCCGCGATGTCTTCGGGATTTAAATCTCTAGTTCCTGCGTGGTGGCAAGATCCCACACCCACTGCACCCAGGAGAGCACGGTGCCGGCACGGCGCTGGGTAGTTGCTTGACCAAGTCCCAGATTCGAAGCATTCATGATGTTGATGATTGCTGGTTTATCTGGGACTTCGTTGTATTTGAGGGCAGTGGCAAGGGCCTGGTGAAAGACTTGGTGCCGGGCCAGGGCTTTGATGAGCTCAATATTGCGCTCATTTCTCCGTGCCTCCATAATGCGGATTCCGGCATCAGTCAGTGACCAGATGCGTTTGGTATCAGTGACCAGGCCGAGGTATTTGGCGGCGCTGGTGTAGTAGTTGGTTTGGCGCGGGGTGAAATCATAATTCTCGGTGATTTCATCGACGCTGAGTGGGGAAAGCTGGAGCTGTTCACAGAGGTTAATGACGCGTGCGAAGCTATCAGCCTGGGGGAAGGGAGTGGAGGGCTCGGGCTCAATGGTCACGGAATTGAGCAGCTTGTTGAGTACATCGAGGGTGATCCGGGAAGAACTGAGTGTGTAGCGTGCGGCTTTGACCAGCGTGATGGATTCCGGACGGAGGGGATCGGTGAAGTCATATTGGTACAGGTGGAAGATACCGTTGGAATAGACCTGATAGACCGAGGTGACTGGTTTGGAGACTTCCGTTCTAAAGCGGCGGTAGGGGAAATAGAGCTGGCGGATATTGAAGTCATCGGAAAGATGGTTCTTCGCTTCGACTAAGCAGAGGAGATTGGAGGCCTCAAACCCGGCGTCAATTTCCATTTGGGCTTTACTGACCCGGAAGTTGCCGCAGGCAAGTTCGACATTGATGTCTCCACTCGACATGCGGCCGGCCACGGTGGCGTGGAGATGATCGGCCCCAAGGAAATCGGCGAGGATGCCGGATAGTGCGCTGGCATTGAGGGCTGCGGCTTCGGAGGTGATGCCATCGGGAGTTAAAGACTCGATGCCATCGGGAAAAGGCATGAAACGCACGGGGCCGAGATCATCTTCGGGAAACTCGGCGAAAAGATCGAATTCGCCAACCAGATACTCGTATCGGGACAGCGGGATGATGTTGAGACCCAGTTCTTTAAAGAGATGTGGGCGTGCAGCGGTGGAATCATGCTTGGCCATCAGCCGAGGCTCGCGATCAGAAATCGCTTTGATTGTATTTGGGCTAATGCGGAAGAAACCGTTGGTGGCTAGCTTGCTTCGGTACTCATCCTGTTCGAGGACTTTCTCCCAGCCAATATCATTGACGCGTGTGCTCATAATTGCGTACTAACACCTCATCGACTTTGCCGCGCTTAGAAGCCACAGAATTAATAGCGCGGGATGCACCCACGATATCAACGTGATAATCGGAATAAAGCTCGCGGATGAAATCGGTGGCGGAATTAGACAGCATCCAATTGACGCCGCGGTCGGTGAGGGCATCGGCAAGCTCCTTAAGCTCTACCTGGTTAGTGCGGTTAAAACCACCGGAGGAATAGCCCACGAAATTGCTGGTGACATTGACCGGGTCATAAGGCGGGTCAAAATAGACGAAGTCGCCGGGCTGTGCGTTTGCGACTGCATCCCGATAATCGCCATTGAGGAACGTGACCTCATTGGTATTGAGGTAGCCGTGGATAGCGGTGAGAGTCTTCTCATCACAGATCAACGGTTTCTTATACCGGCCAAAAGGCGAGTTGAATTGGCCCGCGAGGTTGACGCGATACAGGCCGTTATAGCAGGTCTTATTCAAATAGACCGTGCGTGCGGCGCGCTTGATGGGGGAGAGCAAGCTAAAAGAAGGCTCACGGTCTAGCGCGCGCAGCTCATAAAAGAAGGCTTCATCATTGGGATAATCCGAGAGTTCTTTAATCAGGGAACTGACATCATCACGGACAACGGTATAGAGATTGATGAGCTCAGCATTTAAGTCATTAACCGTGGCAGCTTTGGGAGCAAGGGACCACAAAACAGCGCCGCCGCCAAAGAAAGGCTCAAAGTAGCGCTGAAAACCATCTGCCGGGAGGGCAGCGTGGATATGTGGTAGAAGCTGGCGTTTACCGCCGACCCATTTTACCAAAGGCTTCAGGTTTGTCATCGTAGAAGTATCTTAGCGCTCGCGGTGGACGCTGAGTGCATCAGTTCGAACAAGGATTAGAAAATAGCAGGTGCCCCACACAAGTTAATGTGTGAGGCACCAAAAGCTTTAAAAAATGATTAGCTCATCTTGTTGAAAGCAGCAGCCATACCGGACTTCTTGTTCGCCGCGGTGTTGCGGTGGTAGACGCCCTTAGATACAGCCTTGTCCAGTGCGCGGGATGCCTTACGCAGCTGTGCCTCAGCACCAGCCTTGTCAGCAGCCTCAACTAGGGCGCGGAACTTGCGGATCTCAGTACGTACAGCGGAGCGTACGGACTTGTTGCGCAGACGTGCCTTCTCGTTGGTGAGGATGCGCTTTTGCTTGGACTTGATGTTTGCCATGAGAAATACCTCTTGTAAATCGAATGTGATTGGATATTTAACATCCTCTGCAATCTCCCGAACCTCAAGGTTCTCGGCGAATGCTGTGCGGACCCAAGGTCCTGACCGCAAGCTGCATGCGCGCAAAAGAAGTTAACTAACCTGGATACGGTACCAAGCGGTGAAGGGGTTTTCCAAATCTATCCCCAGTGGTATTTCTGGCGCAGACGGTTGGCAATACGCTCAAAGCGGCGCTGCGGGAAAAGGATGCCTTTGCGGCGCACTTGCTCCTCGGAGATTTCCAGCACGCGGTCTAGGCGCACCCAGCATTGGCGGCCTGAGTCATCCCATTCGCCAGAACCAATTTCTAGCCAGGCATCCTCATTCGAATGCGCGGAATTGGGGGAGATTAATAGCCCCAGCACGGTGGAGCGGGTGCGGCCGACTAGCAAGATGGCGCGTTCGGTGGGAGGGGAGTTGGGCCCATCGGTAGGCGCCCAAACCCACACAACCTCACCGGAGTCGGCCTGGCCGTCCATGTCGGGGGCAAAGAAAATGGACCGCGCACGTGATTCGGTATGTTCAACGCGAATGGAGGCGGGCTTACGCGGATCGCTTGCTCCCTGACCGCCGTGCATTCCGAGGCGCGCATTAATGCGGGACAGACCCAAATCAAGCGGGTCTTTCACTTCAATGCCAGCTACTTTGCGCAAACGGGACACAAAGGCGTTTCTCATGCTCACCATCCTAACTCCTATTATCTTAATGGTGTTGGGTATGGTTGAAGCAAGCTTTCTTTACGCGCATGGAAATACCGAATAGGAATCTTTTGACTAATAATTTTGCCGTGAACACTTTTACGGATCCAGCCCAGATCCGTAACTTCTGCATCATTGCGCACATCGACCACGGTAAGTCGACGCTGGCAGACCGTATTCTGCAGCTTTCGCAGGTCGTTGATGCCCGCGATATGCGCGATCAGTATCTGGACAATATGGATATTGAGCGCGAACGCGGAATCACCATTAAGGCGCAGAGCGTGCGCCTGCCGTGGGTACCCCGTTCGGGTGCGCATGAGGGTGAGCAGATTGTTCTGCAGATGAATGACACCCCGGGCCACGTTGACTTCTCCTATGAGGTCTCCCGCGCTTTGGATGCCTGTGAGGGCGCAATCTTGCTGGTTGATGCCGCGCAGGGTATTGAGGCGCAGACCTTGGCAAACTTGTATATGGCGATGGAAAATGACCTGGAAATCATTCCGGTCCTCAATAAGATTGACCTGCCTAATGCAGAGCCAGAGAAGTACGCGCTGGAAATCGCCAATATTATTGGCGTGGAGCCGGAAGATGTGCTGCGCGTTTCCGGCAAGACCGGTGACGGCGTGCCGGAGCTGCTCGACCGCCTATGTGAACTGATTCCGGCGCCAACCAGCGACTTTGGCAAGGACGCACCGGCGCGCGCGATGATTTTTGACTCGGTCTATGACACCTACCGCGGCGTTGTGACCTACATTCGTATGGTTGATGGCACGCTCAAGCCGCGCCAGAAGGTGCGCATGATGAATACCGGCGTGGAGCTGGAAGTTCTTGATATCGGCGTGGTGTCACCAACGCCAACCGCGGTGAAGGGCTTGGGCCCGGGTGAGGTGGGCTACCTCATTACCGGCGTGAAGGACGTGCGTGAAACCAAGGTCGGCGACACGGTGACCTGGGCGGCTAAGGGCGCGGAGGAGCCACTGGCCGGCTATGAGGACCCGAAGCCGATGGTGTATTCCGGTCTTTTCCCGATTTCTCAGGCTGACTTCCCGGATCTGCGTGATGCGCTGCAAAAGCTTCAGCTTAACGATGCCTCGCTGACCTTCGAGCCAGAAACCTCCGTCGCGTTGGGCTTTGGCTTCCGCTGTGGCTTCTTGGGCCTTCTGCACATGGAAATTACCCGTGACCGTCTGCAGCGCGAGTTTGATCTGGATCTGATTTCGACCGCGCCTTCGGTAACCTACCGTGTGATTTCTGAAGATGGCACGGAGCGGATGGTGCATAATCCTTCGGATTGGCCAAGCGGCAAGATTCCCGAGGTCTATGAGCCAATCGTGAAGATGACCATCATCGTTCCAGAGTCTTTCGTGGGCCCAACCATGGAATTGTGCCAGTCCAAGCGTGGTCAGATGCAGGGCATGGATTACTTGTCTGAAGACCGCGTGGAGCTGCGCTATGTCATGCCTTTGGGTGAGATTATCTTTGACTTCTTCGACATGTTGAAGTCCCGCACCAAGGGCTATGCTTCGCTGAACTATGAGGAAGCTGGCGAGCAAGAAGCTGACCTGGTGAAGGTGGATATCTTGCTCCAAGGTGAACCAGTGGATGCTTTCTCTGCGATTGTGCACAAGGATCATGCTGGTCATTACGGCAATAAGATGACCAAGAAGCTCAAGGAATTGATTCCGCGTCAGCAATTCGAGGTGCCGATTCAGGCAGCGATTGGCTCGAAGATCATCAGCCGTGAGAATATTCGCGCGATGCGCAAGGACGTGCTGTCCAAGTGCTATGGCGGCGATATTTCCCGTAAGCGTAAGCTGCTGGAAAAGCAGAAGGCTGGTAAGAAGCGAATGAAGTCGATTGGTTCTGTGAATGTTCCACAGGAAGCATTCGTAGCAGCGCTTTCTACTGACTCCGAGTAGTTTCCTTCGGTAGATTGGACGACATGGATTCTTCCAACCCAATTGAAACTCATGTAAAAAGCTCTGCGGCACTGCCTGGTCAATTCAAACAGAAGCGGAAATTGCCGCGTCAAGGCCAGGCGCTGCCGCCTTTGCCTTTTGTTGCGTCCACCATTGAGGGACGTTCTGCGGGCGAGGTTTTTCGGGAATCGGGGGAGGAGATTCTCGAGGAGCTCCAGGAGCTGCGCCGGTCTTTGCATAAGCATCCAGAGATCGGATTGGAGCTGCCCCGCACGCAAAAAGCGGTGCTGGAGGCACTCGATGGTCTGCCGTTAGAAATCACGCTCGGCCAGGACCTGACCTCGGTCACTGCTGTATTGCGTGGTGGCAAGCGTGGCGAAAGGCCAGTCTCGGTATTACTTCGAGGCGACATGGATGCGCTCGCGGTCAAAGAACGCACGGGTAGTCCTTTTGCCTCCACCAATGATTACATGCATGCCTGTGGTCATGACTTGCACACGGCGGGACTCGTGGGCGCGGCACGATTATTGTGCCAGTACCGGGATGAGATTCATGGCGATGTCGTATTCATGTTCCAGCCTGGTGAGGAAGGCCCCGGCGGCGCGGAACTTATGATTGAAGAAGGCGTGCTGGATGTGGCCGGACGCCGCCCAATTGCCGCTTATGGTGTGCACGTGGGCCCGCAGGACCGCGGTACGTTCCACTACATCAATGGCCCCACGATGGCATCCTCCTCGAATCTGGCCATCACTGTCTTCGGCAAGGGCGGACATGGCTCGCGTCCACATGATGCAGTTGACCCGGTGACCTGTCTGGCAGAGATTATTACCGCCCTGCAGACAGCCATCACCAGGCGCTTTGATGCACTCGAACCCATCGTGTTGACGGTGACCAACCTGCGTGCGGGCGATGGCGCATTCAACGCGATTCCGGATAAAGCGGCACTGGGCGCAACGGTCAGGGTCTTGCGTGATGAGCAGATTCACGCGGTGCGCCAGGTGATTAGTGAAATCTCTACCAATATTGCTGCCGCGCATCGCTGCTTGGTGGAAGTGGACTTTGAGATTTTGTACCCCACCACCAAGACCAATGCGCGTGAGAATCAATTCGCTGCCACGGTGTGGGGCGCGCAATTCGGGCAGGACAGTATCAAAAATTTCGAGGCGCCCATGATGGCATCGGAAGACTTCGGAGCCGTGCTGGCGCAAGTGCCGGGCTCTTTCTTCTGGCTGGGTACCGCTAACCCGGAAACACCTTATGCGCAGCGCGAGTGGAACCATTCGCCGCTGGCACGTTTTGATGACTCCATTCTGGGCCTGCAATCGGCAGCATTGGCAACATTGGCTTTCGAGCGCCTGGCTACCGAAGATGCCCATCCTTCGCCGATCACAAAAGCTGCCCGTACCGCGGTGCAGACCGGTAATCCTTCAGCGACAGCCGGGGAGGCAGCCCAAACGCCCGAGACCTAGCCCACCCATCATGTGGCTCAGTACATTTACAATAAATTAGGCTGGATTGATGCTTGACGGCTTGCCAAGCTTACCTACTATTCACAGGCATGGAGCCTGGGGTGGTATGGGCGTTCAATGATTGCCGATGAATTCCAGGCATGGGCAGACGGATCTGTAGAGCCGAAACTGCATTCGGAGAATAAGTACGATCGCTCAGATGCAATGTCGACGAGATTGCCGTCCGCTGATGTGACGCGGTTGGCAGAGTTAGACCGAGCCATCATTGACTCGATTTTGGAATTCTATGGAAGTTTTTCTCAGTCAGAGTTAATCGAACGGACCCATGATGAGACTCCATGGAAAGAAGCACGGGAAGGCGTTGAGGACGGGGCACCGATCCGGAGGCCCTTGTCACAATCAACGATGAAGTCCTTCTATGCAATTCAGGAATTGCAAGGCAAAGGGGTTCCTACTAGGCCAAACCGAGCTGGCGCGCCTTCGACTGAAGTAGTTCGTGAAAAGTTGTTCAGCTCAGCCGACCGGTGGAAAACTGCCCTGGATATTCTCGCTGATAAATGAAGCAATATTGCATTGAACCCGAGCTTGTTATTGACTTAAATCGGTCTTTTGTCGGTACGGAGTTTAATGTTCTGGACCGTGGGAAACTCGAAGGCGCGCTCGGTGTGCCATTGAGGATATTTGGTGGAGAACTCTTAGTCCCCTCTACCTTGGGGCAAGCAGCCATGTTGATTGAGCGTGTGGCAAATGCCCATGCTTTTGTAGATGCCAATAAACGCACCGCTTGGGTATGCGGCGTTGCGTATCTTGAGCATCATGGCTTTATTATTGCTCGGGTCAGTGATTCCGAAGTAGTTGATCTGATGGTGAGTATTGCAAATAATGAGGCTGAAGTGGAGGAGATTGCGAGCTGGCTTGCAGATCGATTCTCATAATTCCCATGAGTAGCTTTAAGGACGTCTAGTCTTCTTTCTTTTCTACGCCTTCAACCCCTGGGGTGTAGCCATCGGCCCACTCGCCGGTGTCGAAGTCATAGTCAACTTCTTCGCCTTCCTCATCGGTGCGCTGGTACCAATCGGTGTAGCGGTCTGAGGTGGAGTCGAAGTCAGCGCCGGCACCGCGGCCTTCTTCGGCAGGTGCGACAGTGAGCTCGAAGTCATCGCCGTGCTCTTCCAGACCACGCACAACTGCATTCGCCACGGCGGTCTCGGCATAGGTACGGCGGATGAACATTGGGTCAGAGCGCAGGTCGATGATGAATGCGACCATCATGACCAGCAGCACGACCGAGAAGGGCAGTGCCGAGAGGATGGTCAGGTTCTGCAAACCGGACAGGACTTCCTCGCCGCCGGTGAGCAGCATGACGATGGCGATGCCCATCATGCACAGGCCCCAGAAGACCACCAGCAACTTATTTGGTGCTGGGTTGCCCTTGGAAACCATGGTGCCCATGACCACGGATGCGGAGTCTGCCGAGGTGATGAAGAAGATGGCCAGAACAGCCAGCAGGATAAAAGGCGTGATTTGGCCCAGTGGCAGGTTCTGGAACATAGCGAAGAGCACGGCTTCGCCGCCAGCGCTGCCATCAAAACCTTCAACACCCTGCTGGTGGAAGGTGATTGCGGTACCACCGAAAATGGTGAAGGCCAGGATCAGAATCATGGTGGGAGCCAGAACGGTGACAGCGGTGAACTCGCGCAGGGTACGGCCGCGGGAGATACGTGCTACGAACATGCCGACGAACGGGGTCCACGCAATCCACCATGCCCAGTAGAACGCGGTCCAGTAAGACTGGAACTCGATGGTCTCATCGCCCCACGACAAAGACTTGGACATCATTGGCAAGATTTCATTGATGTACATCAAAATGCCGGAAGGCAGCAGGTTGAGCAGCAACAAGGTGGGGCCAACGATGAAGACGAAGGCAACGAGTCCCAAGGTGACTGAGATATTGATATTGGACAGGTAGCGGATACCGCGGGAGACACCAGAAACAGCGGAGATGACAAAGAAGACACCGAGGATCGCGATGATGACGATCAACATGGTGTTGGTCATTTCACTAGCGCCGGAGACAATCTGCACGCCCTGGCCAATCTGCACGGCAGAAACACCCAAGGTGGCGGCGGTACCGAACAAGGTGGCAATCAGTGCCATGATGTCGATGATTTTGCCCAATGGGCCATCTGTATCTTTGGAGCCAAAGAGCGGCTTGAAGATAGAAGAAATCAGGGTGACGCGACCACGACGGTAGGAAGAATATGCGATGGCTGCGCCAACCAGTGCATAAGCCGCCCATGGGGACAGGCCCCAGTGGAAGTGCGATTGCGCCATGGCTTGGTGCAGTGCTTCGACGGAATTGCCATCAACGGTGTGTGGTGGCGGGGTGATGTAATAAGACAGCGGCTCAGAGGGGCCATAGAAGAACAGACCCACGCCGATGCCGGCGCCGAACATCATGGCTACCCACGAAAAGCGGGAGAACTCTGGCTCTTCATCATCGGTGCCCAGCTTGATGCGACCGAGCTTGGAAAAGCCGACATAGGCCATGACCACGATGGCCATGATCATGGTGAAGTTCAGCAACCAACCGGCGTTGGTGATAGCCCACGCGAAGGCAGTAGAAGATGCCGCCGAGACCTGGTCGGGGCGGATAACGCCCCATGCGATGAACCCGAGAATGAGAACAGCGGTGACAGAGAAGATTACTTTGTCGATACCAAAGCGGTTTCTTTGGTCCTCGACAGGAATACCCGGGACCAATCCCGGGTGCATATTGTGCGGATAGATGCCAACGGCACCCTCGACATTATTGTGCGATGGTTTATCGCTCATAAGGATCCTTAAGAGATCGATTTCAAGAATAAAATAAACAAATGGACTGCTTATTATTCCGGGGTTGCCCAGCTATCTCAATTCACGGGCACGTTTGCGGGTGATTAAAGAGTGCGCAATCACAGCCAGCGCAATAACCACGAGTGCCGCAATGAGGATTGTTTCTGTGACCCAGTAGCCAGGGTAAATCTTCCAGGCATACCCAAATAGCCGTGCGTCTTCATAACTGAACCACAGGTAGAAGGGCAGCCACAGGTACTTAGCGCCGATGAGAAAGATGGAGAGGATGGCAAAAAGTGCGCTGCGCTTGAAGGCGGCAAAGATAAGAGCCGCAAGTCCCAGAATGAAGCAGATGAGGAATACCGGCGTGCTCAAGGAAAATGGCGAGCCGAGAAGCAGGAACTCATGGTCGATGACATGCTGCTGTGTAATCGTGTAGCCATCCAGGACTGTTTCAGTGGGCATATCTTCATGCTAGGTCATGTAGTAGGAAAATAACATGAATGTGAGCTATATTAGACAGCGGAATATTTCCTTAAAGCTCGAAGTGAAAGTGGGTCCGTGAACATGGGCTTGTTTAATCATCGTTCCCAGTCAGAGATGGCCTCACTCGAAGAGGCGTTTTCTGTCTTTGAGTACCATGAAGAACACCTGCTGGACGGCAGCTTCTTATTGGATGTGCACTCCAGCTAAAAGCTGCTTGGTGTAGTCCTCGGTGGGGGATTCCCAGATCTGACTAGTGGGGCCTTGCTCCACGATTTCGCCATTGTGCATCACGGCGACGTGCGTACACAGCGCTTTGACGACGCCCAAATCATGGGAAATGAAGACCAAGGTCAGATCGAGTTCTTCGACCAGCTGGTTTAAAAGCTTAAGGATTTGCGCGCGGACGGAGACATCCAAAGCGGAGACAGCTTCATCAGCCAGCAAAATATCGGGGCCTCCAATAATTGCGCGCGCAATAGAGATGCGCTGGCGCTGACCACCAGAGAATTGATGCGGGTATTTCGCGGCATCGTCAGCATCAAGGCCAACGGACATGAGCGCTTCGCTGATTTTGGCCGCATCGTATCGGCCAAGTCCTTCGGCGATGATATTGCCGATTGCCATGCGGGGATTCAGGGAACCTTGGGGGTCTTGGAAGACCATCTGGATAGAGCCATCAGTGCGGCAGGTACCAGAGGTCGGCGAAATGAGACCCGCAATCATTTTAATGAGCGTGGTCTTACCGGAACCCGAACCGCCGACAATGCCCCAGCGGCTACCGCGGGTGATATCGAGGGAGATGTCATTGACGGCGATGGTGGAGCTATACGTCTTGGTCAGCTCGCTTAAGGAGATAGCGACGTCAGTCGAAGACGTGGAGTCAGTGGCAGTGCCGAGCTTCGATGCAGCGATGAGTTGCTTGGTGTAATCGTGCTGCGGGTTCTTCAGCAGCTCAGCGGTGCTATTGCTTTCGACAATGCTGCCTTCATTCATGACCAGGGTTTCCGTGCACATTCGTGCAACCACGCCCAGGTCATGGGTGATGAACAGCAGTGAGAGGCCGCGGCTCTCAACCAGGGACTCAATGAGGGAGAGAATCTCTGCTTGGGTGGTGGCATCAAGCGCGGTGGTCGGTTCATCGCAGATCAGCAGATCGGGGTCTTGAGCCAGAGCCATGGCAATCATGACGCGCTGGCGCTGACCGCCCGAAAGCTGATGCGGGTAGCGGGATGCAAAAGAAGCATCCAAACCGACTTCGGACAGCAATTGGTGAGCTGGTCCAGGAATCTGCTTTGAGATTTTCATCAAGGGATCCAGCGCGCTCATGGGTTCTTGGAAGATCATGGCGATGCGCCTGCCGCGTAGTTTCTGCATGCGGCGCTCTAGCAAGGACGTGAGCTCAGTGCCATCAAAGATGATGGAGCCAGACGCAGTCAGCGTGTGCGGAAGCAGTCCAATGATGGACAGTGCGGTGAGCGACTTGCCGGAACCGGATTCACCAATCAGCCCGAGGCGTTGGCCAGGCCGAATGGTGAAGGTTATTCCATGGAGCAGTTCCTTGGAGCCAGTGGTGATTTTCAGGTTGGTGACTTCGAGTAAGTTATTCACTTTTTAGTTCCTCGCCTTCTGCTGGCGCGGGTCAAGGACATCACGCAGTCCATCGCCCAAAAGATTGAACCCGAGCACGGTTAGTGCGATGGCAAGGCCGGGCCAGAGGGTAAGACCTGGGTGGATAGAGAGCAGCGATTGGGCATCTTGGAGCATGCGCCCCCAGGACGCGGCGGGAGGTGCGGTACCCAGGCCCAAGTAACTGAGAGCGGCTTCAGCAAGAATCGCGAGCGCGAAGTAGACCGAGGCTTGGATGATGATAAGGCCGGTGATATTCGGCAGCACGTGGCGGGTGGCGATAGTGGCGGCGGGAACCTTCGAGACTTTGGCCGAGTCGATGAAGTCTTGGGACATGACCTGCAGGGTGCCGGAACGTGCGATGCGCGCGAAGGAAGGAATGCCGGCGATACCGATGGCAATCATGGCGGAGAGCGTCGACGGTCCCCAGATAGCGCCGGCGATGATGGCGAGCAGCAGGGCGGGGAAGGCGAGCATGAGGTCGGCGCCGTGCATAATGAGGGCATCGGCAAGCTTGCCGTTTCTCATCCCGGCGATAATGCCGAGCGGAACGCCGATGACCGCGGCGATAGTGACGGCCACCAATCCGACAAAGAGCGTGATTTGCGCACCGACCATGAGTCGTGAAAGCACGTCGCGGCCGAAGCGATCAGTGCCGAGCAAATGTGAGGTGCTGGAGGACTCCAGGCGATCGGCCGGCAAAGCGGCGAGGGGATCATAAGGTGTCCACACCAGGGAGATGAGTGCGGTCAGGATGGTGAGGCTGACAATAACCAGCCCAATGATTCCGGTCAGCGGAAGGCGCTGGAGTGTTTTCATGAGCGTGCTCCTTCGCGCAGGCGGGGATCAATGAGACGATAGGCGGCGTCAGTCAGCACATTAATCGTGAGCGTAAACGCCACCAGCAGCATGACGAGAGATTGCACTGTGGTGAGATCACGTACGGAGACCGCATCCAAGAGCATGGAGCCTAGACCAGGAATGACAAAGACGGACTCAATGACCACGGCGCCGACAATCAGCGTCGTAAATTGCAGACCGGCCACAGTCAGCACGGGCAGCGCAGCATTGCGCAGGCCATGGCGCCATAGTGCTTGCGCCGGGGACTTGCCCAAGGCGCGTGCGGTGCGAATGAAGTCTTGATCCATGACATCGATAATCGCTGAACGCACATAACGCGATAGCACCGCACCTTGGACGAGCGCGAGCGCACAGACCGGCATGATGAGATGCGCGAGGAAATCCGCAAAACCCTGGTTCGGTGGTACCCAGCCATTAGCCGGCAGCCACCCGAGATTGATGGAGAAAAACGCGATGAGCACAATACCGACGAGGAAGTTGGGAATCGCGATGCCGACCTGAGTCAGTGCGGTGACAATAGTGGCATCCAACTGGGTCCGCTTGGTGGCAGTCCACATGCCGACGGGAATGGCGATGGCCAGTGCCAGGATGAGCGCGCAAGAAACCAAGATGAGGGAGACCTGCGCGCGGTCGAGTACTTGCACTGTGATGTCTTGTTGTGAGGCCAGCGAGGTACCGAAGTTACCGGTGAGCAACCCACCCATCCATTCGGCATATTGGGTAATCAGCGGACGATCCAGACCCATTGAAGTGGTGAGCTCCGCGACGGCATCCTCAGTGGCGTTGACGCCCAGGGCCACGCGCGCCGGGTTGCCGGGGACTGCACGCATGAGCAGGAAAATGATGATGGAGGCGGCGAAAAGAGTTATGAGATAACGCCCAATGAGCTTGAGAAACGTCATGAGGCATCCTTAGATTCGAGGTTGCGCAGAATCATTGCATCCGTAATAGAGTTGGTCTCAAGACCCGAGATAGCCGGGTCTGAAATCACGATATTGGGCATATTCATCAAGGTCAGCGCACCGGCATCGGACATGATGTTGGCAACGGCCTGCTCCATGGTGTCGTGATACTGCTCAGTCGAGGTCGCGGTATCTGCTTCTGTGAGCAATTTCCTGGTGCTCTCAGAGTCATAGCCCAAGTAATAATCGGGATCACCAAAAAGCACAGGGATATCGTGCGGTTCCACGTGCGCAATCAGCGACATCTGATAATCCTGCGCGCCCATGACCTGGCCCAGCCACACAGCGGGGAACTCAGCGGTCTCGAGCGTGACATCGAATCCGATATCGGTCAGCTGCGAGTAGAGCAATTCCGATGCGGTCTGGGCATAGGGCACGGTGGGAATCGTCAGAGTGAGGGGAGCGCCGGTGGCCCCGGATTCATCCATAAGCGCCTTTGCGCGCTCAGGGTCGAACTTATAGAAGTTCTCATCGGTAAACCACGGGTCAGTGGGCGGGACAGGGGCACCACCGGTATCAGCGGCTAGACCTTCCCACAAGACTTCATTGAGTGCTTCACGGTCCACGCCATAGGAGACTGCTTGGCGCACCCGTGGGTCATCAAAAGGCGCGGTGTTATTATTCATCGATAGCAAGATCTCACCATTGGTGGTGCCCACTTCCACGTTGAAGGCTTCAGGAAGAGTATTGAGCAGCTCCGGGGTTTGCATGGCCCAGACCACCTCGACCTGGCCGGCCTGCAGAGCATTGATGGAGCTCAATGCATCCGGGTAATAGGAGATGGTGACATCATTTGCAGCAGGCGTACTCCAATAATCATGGTGAGGCTTAAGCGCGATGAACTCGCCGGTGGAAAATTGCTTGAGCTGATAAGGCCCAGTGCCAATCGGTTCGGTGGCAAGCTTATCGATGGCGGTGGGCGTCATCATGGCTCCGATAGCGGTGGACATATTCCATAGCCAGGACTGGGAAGGCTGGGAGAGGGTGACCTGAAGCGTGTGTTCATCGATGACTTCGGTGGATTCAACGGGAGCCATTTGGGAGGCAATGCCATTGGTCCACTCATTTTTGACGTACTCAATGGAAAATTCTGCGGTGTGGGCGGTGAAAGCATCACCATTGCTAAATTCCACATCATCGCGCAGGTGAAAAGTATAGGTGCGGGCATCATCGGAGATATCCCAGGAAGATGCCAACCGCGGGATGATCTCACCGGATTCCGGGTCAATGGTGACCAGGGTTTCATAGACATTGTCCATGAGTGCTGCGGGGATGGCGGCGCCGCCGGTGGTGGTGAAGTCCAAAGAGTTTGCCGCGGAGGTGGTGGCGATAGAAATCGACGAGTTTGAAGACTCACTAGGGGCCACCACAGCAGTATGCCCCGCAGCGCAGCCGACAAGTAACGTTGCGGCCATGAAAACGCTGGCGGGGAGATACAGGAAGCGCTTGATGCTTCCGGAAGTCACGAGCATATAGGCAGAGTAACGAATGCGCGATGAAAATGCGCAATCTTGTGCCTATCAGCAGTGACTATTTTTCATAACGGTCGGAGTGACGCACTGAGATATCCAGTGGGGAAGGCGTCCCCGCGATGTAGTTGTAGGTCAGCGTAATGCCTTCAAAGACATGGTGCATTTCCGTGTACTCCACTGGATGGCCATTGTGATCAGACAAAGAGAGCTGGGAGACCATGCCGACTGAGCCGGGCTCGAGACCGAGTTGCTCGCAGTCCTCAGGCAAAAATGCGCGGCCAAACATTTCGCGGCGGCCATGATCTAGGCCCACGCCGACATCGCGCAACTTGGCGTGCAAAGAACCTTGGTCTGGGTCCATGTAGAGAACATGCTTTCCCACCGGAAGGGTGAAGTAGCTACGCTCCACGGCGATGGGCACGCCATTGGCATAGCGCACACGGTGCAAGAAGACTACTGGGTCAGCATCATTGATGGCTAGCTTCTCAGCAACATCTGCTGGGGCTGGGCAGCGCGCCATCCAGAGGGTCTTAGAGGTGGCTTCCCAGCCATTGGACTCAATCCACTCGAAGTTGGAAATGAAGGTCTCAAAGGTCTCCGTCTTCTCATGCGGAAGAACCACAGAACGGCGGCCGCGCCCGGAAGAGATCAAACCCTCGGTGCGCAGAGATGCCAATGCCTGGCGGACTGGGCCGCGGGAGGTGCTAAATTCCTCGCAGAGCTCTGCCTCAGAAGGCAAGAGGCTACCCGCAGGAATCTCACCCGAGAGGATCTTTCCCCTGAGATGTTCGGCGATCTTAATGTGCTGCTGAGGTGCTCGGCGGGCAGACATTGAAATTTGGCTCCTCTTTTCTTCATAGATCCTTATAAAGCCTTGATAAGGCTGGAAGGGATCTTTATATGTCGAAGATGGTGAGCTGCTCCAGTGCAACTGGGGCAACTACCGATGGTTATGTATGGCAGGTTAAAGAAAGTCTTGCTAAAACACTGTCTTTATAATTGTGGACTGGCAGGGCCACAAGGTGGTTCCTTGAATGAAGAAATATTTATAGCAATTTTTTAACACAGAATATGACGCTGGCTATAACGTCGTGGTCTTACTTTAATTGAATTCTAGATAGGCCAATGAAAGTCCCAGTGAGTTGGGTAAATTTATATAGCCAGCGGCGTATTTCTATTGCCCTCAGAGTAAGGCAAGTGATCCCCAGCTGCAACCTTGATGTAATCGTTTTGAGACAGAACTGGCATGAACTGTGCCAAAATGGAATCCTGAAGCTTTGCTTCTTTGTCGACCAATAGTTGTAAAAATTTCCAGCTCATGCAGGCGATTGACTGACGGTCTGGGAACAATTGGAAATCAATGGTGAACAAACGTAATCAATCTAAAGGTGTCCATAATTCTAGACATATTGACGTCTATCGATGAATGGAATTGGGTGCGATTAAGCCTGTAGTTATAGGAGTAACTACAGGCTATGGGGCATATTGATTCACGTTCAATAGGAATTGGATAGTTCAGCTTCCCATCGCGCGAAAATGGGAAGAAATAATATTGTGCTGAACTTCACTCTTTTGGGGGTATTTATGAAAGAAGGAGACAGCTGGTCACACCAGGGAAACTACCCCTAGTGTGGCGAAAACTAGGAAAGTGTGTACCCAGGGCGGCTAGCGACCTTTTCTGGATCCAGCTCCCACGCCTGAGCCAAGATACCCAGACCGCTCAGCGTGGTCTCACGGGAGGTCGCCTGCAGAGAAATCATCAACTCATCCGCACCGGAAATCTGCTGGAAGTGATCCAAGTAATCACGTACCTCGGTGGCCGTACCCACTGCGGAGTAGCGCAGCATGTCCAGAACCTGCTGACCCTGGCCGGAGGAGATGATCTGCTCCACCTGGTCATCGGTAAGCATGCGGCCACGTCCAACCATCATGCGGATGCGGTTACGGCAAACCTGCTCCCATAACTCCTCGGCTGCCTCCACCGTGTCTGCGGCGGTGACATTCACACCGGCGATGACATAAGGAGCATCCAAGAATTCCGAGGGCTGGAAATTCTCGCGGTAGTACTGCGTTGCGGCCTCTAAGTGCTGTGGCGCGAAGTGGGAAGCAAAAGCATAAGGCAGGCCATACTTGGCGGCCAAAGAAGCGCCGAACATGGAAGAGCCCAAGATATACAGCGGCACATTGGTGCCCGCACCGGGGACCGCCTGCACGCCCGGGATGGGGGAGTTATCGGCCAAGTAGGCCTGCAGCTCGCGCACATCCTCAGGGAAACGCTCCGCTGCGTTGAAATCACGGCGCAGAGCACGACCTAGGGTCTGCGCATCCGTGCCGGGTGCGCGGCCCAGGCCGAGATCAATACGGTCCGGGTACATCTCTTCAAGCGTGCCGAATTGCTCGGCGATGACATAAGGGGAGTGGTTAGGCAGCATGATGCCGCCGGCACCGAGACGGATGGAGTTAGTCTTGGCGCCAATATGCGCAATCAGGACCGCGGGGGAAGAAGAACTAATGGAAGGCATGTTGTGGTGCTCGGTATACCAAATACGCGAATAGCCCAATTCTTCTGCGCGCTGTGCCAAGTCCACTGAATGTTGGATGGAAGCATGCGCGGACTCACCCTCATAGATGGTGCAAAAATCCAGGACGGAAAGGTGTGCGCGTGAAGTACGTGCGGTCATATGTATTCTTCTCCAAATCAATTAGCTACATGTACGCAAAAGGAAAGCTCCTAACCTGTGCAGGGTAGGAGCTTGGGATTGAATGCTAGTCCGTGGTCTTGGCCAGCGGTTCCTCACGGTCCGCATTTTTGGCAAAGACATCGATGAGAACGCCGATGACTAATGCGATGAACGTTGGAACAATCCAGCCCAGGTCAAGATCCTGACCCGGCGATAGGTTCAACACAGGTTCGAGGACATTTGTTCCCCAGCCCTGCGCGGCAAAGGTAGTCAGCGCGGACCAGAGCACCGAGACCCACAGTGCCAGGCGGTAAGCCCAGTAGAAGCCCACGGCCTTGCGCACGAGTGGCTGGACCAGGGTCATGACAATCAGGGTGATTGCTGGTGGGTACAAGAACACGATGAAAGGAACAGCAACAGCAAGGACTGCATCCAGGCCGCGGAAAGCCATGAAGATGGACAGCAGCGTAAAGAGGATGGCCCAGGTGCGGTAGCCCATCTTTGGTACCAGCTGGCTGAAGAACTCAGAGGTAGAAGAAATCAGGCCCACCGCGGTGGTCAGACATGCGAGGATCACGATCAGCGCGAAGACGAATTGGCCGGGAGTGCCCATGGTCAGGTTGGCCGAGTCAGCCAGCAGGGCTGCACCTGATTCATAGCTTTGGCCATCAGGCAGGGTCTGTGCCATGTAGCCGAGACCCAAGTAGATAGCCGCCAGCAGGACACCGGCGATGATGCCGGTGATGATGGTGGAGCGCACCAAGGTGCCGCCAGAGCCGAAGCCCTTGGAACGCAGGGACGCAATAATTACGATGCCGAATGCCAGGCCGGCGATGGCATCCATGGTGTTATAGCCCTCAAAAAGGCCAGTAACCATTGGGTTATCCGCATAAGCTTCAGTTGGCGTGCCCGGAATGCGCTCATAGTTGGTGACAGCCAGGGTGATCAGGATGACCAGCAAAATCACCAGCGCTGGGGTCAAGAAGCGCCCCAGAACGTCAATAATCGCATTGGGCTTCCACGACAGCGCTAGAGCAACACCAAAGAAGATGATGTTGAAGATGCCATTAGCCGCGGTCCCTTCCCAGCCAAAGAGCGGGGTAATAGCGGTTTCCATCGCGACAGCGCCGGTACGCGGCAGAGCATAAAACGCGCCGATAGACAGGTAAGCCATGACGGAGAAAACGACGCCGAAGAAGGCACCGCCGCGGGACGCGAGGTCACGGACGCTGTAGCCGGAGACAGCCACGGCGATGATCGCTGCGACGGGCAGCAGCACGCCGGCGATCAGGAAGCCGATGATGGCAGGCCAGAAGTTGGTGCCGGAGCTCACGCCCACGATTGGCGGGAAGATCAGGTTGCCTGCGCCAAAGAACATCGAAAAGAGCATCAATGATGCGAACACGATGGTCATCAGTGGCGAGAACTTTTTAGGTGTGGCCGTGTCAGCCATAAAGCGTTACCCAGACCCTTCGAAAAATAGTAGGAACGATTTATCAATAGGTGGGATACTACTTTCCGCAGGGTGGGATGGCAATTACAGGGGTTACTTAATCGATTCGATAGCTTTTGCCACGCGATCGATCGCTTCCTCCAAGATTTCACGTGAAGTAGCAAAGTTCAGGCGCGCCTGGCCCTTGCCGAGCTCACCAAAAGTCACGCCCTCATTAAAGGCCACGCGGGCATGCTGAAGCAGCCATGCAGCAGGATAGTCATTATCGCCGAGCGCCGTATCGCGGAAATCCAACCACAAAAGATACGTCGCCGATGGATGCGATGTGCGGATTCCCGGAATGCGCTTGGGCAGCTCTTCTACCAGCCAGTCACGGGTCTCACGCAGGTAATCAACTTGCGCCTCCAGGTGGTCCAGACCATCACGGTAGGCAGCTTCCGCAGCCAAGATGCCGAGCGTGCCGACGCCATCTTTGGCCACATGCGTCATCTGATTCCACGTCTCAATGTCTTTGTCATTGGAGAAGATGATCTGCGCGCACTTCAGCCCCGCGAAATTCCATGCCTTCGACGTTGCGGTGACGGTCATGGTGACATTGGCGGCAGTCTCAGAGAGACCAGCAATCGAGATGTGCTGGCCATCTAGAACGAGCGGCGCGTGGATCTCATCAGACAAGATGCGGGCACCATATTTATCAGCCAGGGCGACCAATACGCTTAAGTGCTCTTCATCAAAGACGAAGCCCAAAGGATTATAAGGATTAGCCAACAAGATGGAGCCAGCGCCATCAGCGAAAGCCTTCTCGATGGCATCTAAATCCAGGCCGGTCTCAGTTACTGGGACATCAATGCGCTCGCGGCCGGCAGCGGCAGGCAGCTCCAAGAAAGGAGGGTATGCCGGAACGGGCACCACGACGGGTGAATCAGGCCGGGTGAAGTATTGGATGCCCAGCAGCATGCCGCGGACAACATCCCCAATCCAGAACACCTTCTTCGGATCTGGGTGCCAGCCATAGCGGTTTTCATGGAAATCAGCGACTGCCTCACCCAGTCCCACAGAACCTACCGCTGGGCTATAACCGAAGCATTCACGCTCGGCATAGTCCGTAATGACCTTCTTGACCGCGGGTGCGGTGGGGAAGTCAGATTCAGCAATATGCAGCGGCAGGACATCAGGCTCAAATTGAGTCCATTTGCGGGTAAAACGTGCTCGTAATTCTTGTTGGCTAGGAAACTTCATGCTTACTAGCCTAAACCTCTGATTCCTCCTGTGCTTCTTCAGATTCATGGGAGATGCCATACTTCTTCAATCGCGCGCGGTCAGCTGCGGAAGAAGATGCAGTCAGTTGCAGCAGCTGTGCATAAATGCCACCGGTAGTGGACAGGTGCGCGGGCGATCCCATTTCATCCACGCTGCCCTTATCCAGCGTGATGATGGTATCCACATTGGCAATGGTGGATAGGCGGTGGGCGATGATCAACGTGGTGCGGTCTTTCATCAACTCTTCCAAACCCGCCTGTACCGCGCGCTCCGACTTGGTATCCAGCGCCGAGGTTGCCTCATCCAAGACCAAGATAGGAGCGTCTTTCAGCATCGCGCGCGCAACTGCCACGCGCTGCTTCTGGCCGCCAGAAAGACGCAAGCCGCGCTCACCGATGACCGTTTCATAGCCATCGGGGAAAGCCTCAATGAACTCATGTGCATTGGCTCGCTTGGCCACCGTGATGATTTCTTCCATCGTGGCACCGGGCTTGCCATAGGCAATATTCTCGCGAATCGAACCGGAGAATAAGAAGGCCTCCTGGAACACCACGCCTACCGATGCCCGAAGCCGCGCCGCCGTCAGATCCGCCGCATCGTGACCGAGCACATTGAGCTGGCCATCACTTGGCTGATACAGGCCCAAGATGAGGTTGACCAGCGTGGACTTACCGCCACCGGATTCACCCACGAGCGCGACCTTCTCACCGCGCTTAGCTTCAAAGCTCACACCTTTAATGACCGGCTTATCTTCCTCATACGCAAAAGTCACATCATCGAAAGCAAAGATCGGCTCGGATTCATCTGCAGGAAGAGGCAGCGGATCAACCTGGGTGGTATTGAGCTGTGGCTCATTAATCGCATGGGTGGCGTGAACCAGCACCTTATCCACGGTGGGTTCTACTTCTTGTTCCATGACCTCGAAGTATTCTCGCGATCCACCAATGGCGCGCTGGGCGGCATCAACCATCCAGCTCATCATGAAGACCGGCTGCTTGGCCATGGTCACCATCTGAATCAGCATGACCATGTCACCGATGGAGAAATGTCCCTCGAGCGTGCGCCAGAAAATGACCGCATAGATCCCGAAGAAGACCAGGGCCATCGATAAGCTGCGCAGCGCATCCATGGTGTGCCACCAGCGCGACTGTGGGCGCGTGGTGTCCACATAGCCGCGGTAATGCGAGGAAAAGCCGTCTAGCTCGCGTACCTCAGCCACAAAGGACTTGGTCACCTTCATCTGGCCCACAACTTCGGCGAAGCGGCCATTGGCAATATCAATGTGCTCATTCTTGGTGGACTCAAACTTCAACCAGCGCTTAGAGGTCAGCGTGGTCAGCACCATATAGATAGGAAAGAGCACGGCCAGCAGAATAGCCAGTGGCCAATAATAGAAAGCGGTAATAATCAAGATCGCGATGACCTGAATGATCATCGTGAAGAAATTATTGGCAAAAGACTGCAGAAATTGCGTGATAAACATGATCGAGCGGTCCAAGCGCGCGATGATTGTGCCCGTGACCTGGTTGTCATAGTAGCCTTGGGGCAAAGACAGCAGCTTGGCATAATAGCGCGTGGACAGAATCTGCCTCAGCCGCGAAATCATCACATCGCCGATATACCCGCCAACATTATTGATAACGCCATTGAGCGAGTCCGCCAAAAGCAAAAGCAACGCAAAACCAATGACGGTGGCAAGCGCCGCAGAAACCGCCACGTTGCCCTGCAGGGACTCAACGATGGTGTCGGTTGCTTCGCGGACAATAAACGGCGACGCCAATGCCAATGCCGCACCCACAGCAGAGGTAATGATGACGCCGACATAAAAGGGCCATAATGCTTGGGCATTTCTTAGAATTTTGGCCAGGGAATTCACTAAGTACTACTCCAAAAGTTATTTAATTTAAATGATTGCTCATGGGGGATATCAGAAGGGAAAGTATGCCATCTAAGAGCAATCGATGCCCATGATTGTGAGTGGGTAGACTAAGCTGCGGTTTAAGAAGTTTGCGTCATGTTAGAAGGGAAACGATCCTCCAGTGCAACATTCCCGTGCCATAGTATCCGCCATAGCCAGCATCAGCTTGGCTGGAATTGTCCTGGCGGGCTGTTCTTTTTTGGAACCCGAAGATACCGGACTAGGCCCGGATGATGACTTGGTGGTCAGCACTTCTGCGCAGCCTGAATACCAGGCTGAAGACGTCGATGATGAACTGGTCACCGGTGATCTCACCACCCCAGTAGAAGACGCCGGCTTGGGCGTGACCTGGTGGAACCAGGGTGCGTACCAGGACAATATCACCGGCTCCGTCATCACGATTAAGGTCCGCAATGACAATGAGGTGACATTGCCTGCCGATGCCATCACCGATCCCGTCCTCGAACTTGCCGATGGCAATGGCGGCTGGACCGAGGTGGAACAGCTGCCTTATGACCCGGAAGTCAACACCAACCTGATGGCGCCTGGGCTGGATAGGCCACTCGGCGCGGGCGCGTCGACCAATCTGCAGTACCGCTTTGATGTCGCGCCGGGCAATTTATGGAATGCGCGTTTGAGCATCGGCAACGTGGTCTGGGAAGGAGACATGAACCTGTGATGAGCAATGCTGAAATGGCTGAGATGGATGAAGAAGTAGTCATCCTGGCAGATGACAATGGCCAGCCTGCCGGCACGGAGAAGAAAGTGGCGGTGCACACCGCTAATACTCCCTTGCACTTCGCGTTCTCCGCGTGGGTTCTCCGCGGAGGAAAAGTGCTTTTGACCCGCCGCGCGTTGACCAAACAAACCTGGCCAGGTGTGTGGACTAATTCTTTCTGCGGCCACCCCGCACCCGGGGAGACCAATGAGCAAGCCGTCCTGCGGCGTGCCGCTTTCGAGCTTGGCATCAACACGGAGCAGCTCACCGAGCCAATCGAGGTCCTGCCGGACTTTTCCTATCGCGCCGTGGATTCCTCCGGCATCGTGGAAAATGAAATCTGCCCGGTCTTCGTCACCCATCTGCAGGACGGCGCCGAGTTTGAACCCAACCCACTGGAAGTAGATTCCCTCATCTGGCTGGAGATCGACAAGCTCATCTCCGCTGTCGACGCCGCCCCCGACGTATTCTCCCCCTGGATGGTCGAAGAGCTCGCCGAAAGCGAGCTCAGAGACGCGTTACGCGCCTAGAGCTCATCGGAGGTCATTGGAAACGCTGGATAAATATAGTCCAGCGTGCCCTGAACCAGTTGGTGCTCACCCGTTTCTAAATTGAAATCAAGCACATCATGACCATCTTTATACTCGGGTAGTCCGTCAGGCACTCCCGAGCGAATGAAGCTTTGAATCCACTCATTCAACTTCTTCGAGGATGATGCCGCCAGCGCATCTTCATCCTTGAGCGCATGTACGCCAAAGATATAGCGCAGCTCATCGCAGTGCAGCGCCGGTTTGCTGGACTTGGTAAATTCCACCATCCACGTCTTGCCCGGCGCATTGTCGCCGGCGTGGGCGACCCAGCGGCGAATGGTGGAATCACCAATTCCGCGACCGAGCAGACGGGTCTTATCGATCTTCTCGGCCTCATATTTCCAGATGTCATAAGACTCTTTGTGCAGGCCCATCAAAAGCATCGTCTTTTTGATAATCCAGTCTTTAAAGAAACCATCCTTGCGCTTATCGGCCCACATGCCGCCCTGGTCTTTGTAGAACTCATCCCGAGTAGAGGCCAGCAAAAGCGGGACATCTGCCAGCTCACTGGTATCTAAAGGTCCAGGACCGAGCGCCATGTCCAAGATATAGCGGGTACGGAACCACTTAAACGCCCGTGCCTTGCGCTTCGAGGATGTATTTTCCAGTGATTTCCGCGTGATTGGTTTGCCCAAGACTGCGCGCAACGTATTCTTGCGTGCATCAAAGTGCTCCCGAGGAAAACACGGGGAGAGAGCAATCACCCGGCGAAAACCGCCGCGATAGTGGTCTTTGCGCGTCAGCCATAGGGCAGTGGTCGCGCCAGCGGACTGCCCTATGAGCGTGACATTAGTGGGATCCCCGCCGAATGCTTCAATATTGCGCTGAATCCACTCCAAGCCAACCTGGCAATCATCTATCGCGCGGTAGCGGTGCGGCTCATCACCCTTGAAAGGAACCAGGCCCTCTAAACCCACGCGGTAGCCCAGCTGCACCTGGACCACGCCCTGCAAGGCATTCGCCGTGCCATCGGCGCGCGGATCCTCATGCGTGCCGGATTCAAACCGGCCACCGTGGATATACACCAAGACCGGATAATCAGAACCATTCTTCGCATCTTCTGGTGCCGTAATAGACAGCGCGATTTCTTCAGGCCGCTTGGTGATTGCATCAAAAGTCTGGGTGGGCTCGAATTTTCGCGGTGCCGAGGGCGCAAAGCGGGATTCAAGGTCTAAAAACTCCACCGAGTGGAAATAATCGACACCATCTTTGCGATAGCCCTGATAAATACCAGCGGGCGCATGAACAAGCACGTGAGACATGATTAGCAAGTGTAGCGCTAATTAATCCCCGTTATCCGATAAAGTCAGATAACGATGACGTGGTTTGTGGAATTTTCAGATGCGATTACCCAATGGTTGGCATCAGCGCCGGTGTGGCTGCAATTGATATCCATCATGGCGGTGGGGATACCAGTGATGGTGGTTTTGGCTTTGCTGCTGAATTTCTTGATTGATGTGTGTACCACCTGGACCAAGCGAGGTTGGGCAGCCATTTCGCCGAAGCCCATGACAAAGGGCTAGGATAGAGCACTGTGTCAACGCCGCAGAATTCTTCTTCCAGCCCTCGAGAACCATCACGTGAGGGTAATGAGCGCGTTGGTTTTGATGATATTCAGCCTTTCAACCTGGATCCGAGCTATGACCCCCGTGAGGGCCTATGGGATCCAGAGCGCGCGAATGAGGAATCCGAGACCGAGAGCGTCCCGGAACCCGCACCGCCGGTACCAGTGGTGAAGCGCAAGCGCGCTCTGCCAAAGTCGTGGGTGAAGATGACCCTACGCGCGATGTTCCTGCTGATTATTCTCGCTGCGCTCTGGGGTCTTATCTTCTAGTCGCGGCCGCCGCGATGGCCTTAAATAGTGCATTCTGCGCCAGATCTTCAATGAGGACTGGCTGGCCTTCGGTATCGCACAAAGGAATGCACCAATTGGGATAAAGCTCATTGGTGGTACCGGGCTGGTTCTGCGCGCGAATATCACCGACCATGTCGACCAAGTTGGTGCACGTCAACGCCGAAGGCGTGCCGGCGATGAAAGCATGCAGCGCACCCATCAACTGCGTTGGGTTGCCACGGTCTTTGCGCGAAAGGTTCTCAAAATCACGCTGCGGCAAGAGTCCCGTATCTGACATCAGATGCAGCACCTGCGCCTGGAAGTCCAGGTCCTCTGCTTCCTCTTCCGCCACGTCACGAGTAAACAGACCAAGCCTGTCTCGCAGCGTGATGTGGTCACCACCCAAATACGCCAGAGTCGGCGGCAAATCATGCGTGCCCACCGAAGACAACGCCAGGGTGCGATACTGATCCTGGGGCAGTGGTGCGCCATTGTCATCGCGCTCAAACCACACGATGGACGTGCCCATGAAACCTTTATCCTGCAGGACCTGCTGAATCCACGGCTCCAGGGTGCCTAAATCTTCACCGATGACCACTGCGCCGGCGCGCTCGACTTCGAGCGCCAGGATGCCCAGCATGGCCTCATGGTCATAAGCCACATACGTGCCCTCGGTGGGCGGGGACATCCGCGGAATCCAGAACAAACGGAAGAGCCCCAAAATGTGGTCCACGCGCACACCACCGGCATTGCGCAGCACAGCGGCGAGCATATCGCGCCACGGCTGGTAACCAGCTTCCGCCAAGTGCACTGGGTGCCACGGCGGCTGGGACCAGTCCTGGCCCTGCTGGTTATAGTCATCTGGCGGTGCACCCACTGAAGCCTGCGGCGCCAGATATTCGCTGAGGATTTCAGCATCCGCACCACCTGGGTGCACGCCCACAGCCAAGTCCGTAATGATGCCAATCTTCATTCCCGCCGCCAATGCTTTTTCCTGTGCGGCAGCCAGCTGCTCATCACACAAGAATTGCAGCCAGGAATAAAACCCGATGGAATCATCCAAGTCATCATTGACCGCATGGCGGCCAACTTGAGCTTCACGCTCCGCACACCACTGAGCAAAACGCACCAGGCCCGTGCCTTCACGGCGCGTAAACTCCCGGAAAGCAGAAACCCGCGCTTCGGTGTGCTCTAGTGCCCACAGCTCACGCAGGACCGCAAGCTTTGCCTCAAAGATCGGATTGCGCTCAATCGACTCGGCGCTGATACTCCTTTCCCGAAATTCCGCTGCAATTTCCTCGACATCTTCACGCAGCGAGGCATCCAGCAGTTCTAGCTCAGGAATATCCTCAATACGTAGATAGATCGGATTGATAAAGCGCCGGGTGGTGGGAAGATAAGGGGAGTCTTCAATTGGAGGTTCCGGTTCTGCCGCGTGCAGAGGATTAATCAGCAAATAATCCGCCCCGGCTTCCTTCGCCACAACCTGCGACAACTCACCCAAGTCTGCGAAGTCTCCTGAGCCCCAAGACTGCGCAGAGCGCACTGAATACAGCTGCGCCATAACACCCGTCACGGGCTCTTCCTGGAATTTATCTGCAGTGGTCAAGCGCTTAGGGGTAATAATCAGCGGGGCAGTATAGGCAGAGTCAAAGCCATCTGATTCCAAGACCAGATGGTGGAAACCTAAAGGCAAGTCACCGGGAATGTGGAAGGTGGCCTCGCCCCACAACTGGCCATCCACCTCAACGGGCGCAGCAAGATTCTCATCCTGATACACCGAGCGAGTCTCACCGGATTCCAGCTTAATCGATACTTCCGCAGTAGAGCCATGGTGCACGTGCACGTCGAAGGAGGCTTCTATTCCACTCACTGCCACGACCGTGGGCGGCAGGGGACGGGAGGACCGCTTCAGGTAGTCCACATAAAGGAGGTTGGTTAGCTCCGCATCGTCCGGGTTTGCGGATAGCGGAACATCGAGTGCGCGAAGGGTGTACTCCAGCGTGGCATCCGAGACATGAATCCACTGGCCAGATTGAGAATAATAGCCAGTGGAGATGTTGTGGTTGCCCGCGAGCTCTTCCAAAAGCTTCCGGTATGTCACACCACGCTATTCTGCCACACAAGTAGCATTGATAAGGTGGTAAGAGTTATTTTCCTCATGAAGCAGTAGGGAAGGCCTAAGCTGTGACTCTGCAAGAAACTTTCACTCCCGCAGAATTTGAAATAGAACCTAATGAGACCTGTCTAACTGCGATGATGGACATGGCTCGGGCGCGTCCGCATGGCGTGATGTTTACCCGTCCCGCTAATTATGAGTGGGTCAATGTTACGGCGAAAGAATTTGTCCGTGAGGTATTCGATGTTGCTAAAGGCCTGATTTCTGCCGGTATTGAGCAGGGCGACCGCGTCATTATTATTTCTGAGACCCGTTATGAATGGTCCCTGCTGGACTTTGCTATCTGGGCAGCTGGCGCGGTGTCTGTCCCGGTGTATCCATCTTCTTCACTCTCACAGGTGCGGTGGATGGTTGAGGACTCCGGGGCAGTATTAGCCATAACCGAAAACACCGACCACACCGAGTTGGTGCAGCATTTGCTGATCGATGACTCGGGTGCCCCAGCTTTGCATGGCTCCACCTCGAAGTTGCGCCGAATCCTTGAGATTAATTCCTCTGCGATTGACACTTTGAAATTTGAGGGCCGCACCCTCAAAGATGAGCAGGTCAATGAGCGTATTGAAAATACCTCTGCTGATGACTTGGCTTCACTGGTTTATACCTCTGGCACCACTGGTAAGCCCAAGGGCTGTATTTTGACCCACCGCAATTGGCTGGCGGAAACCCGTGGCCTATTGACCAACCCGATTGGTGCTATTGCTGTTCCTGGTTCCCGCGTTCTGACATTCTTGCCGCTGGCGCACGTGTTTTCCCGTGCTGTGTCATTGGCAGTGGCGATGAGTGGTGCAACCCAAAACCACTGGTCTGATTTTTCCACTTTGTCTGTGGAATTCCAGCGCTCCCGCCCGAACCTGATTCTGGGCGTGCCACGAGTATTTGAAAAGGTTCGTAACTCAGCAGCTCAAAAAGCGGCTTCGGGCTCACCACTCAAGCGCGGTATTTTTGAGCAGGCGGAGCAAACCGCCATTGAATATTCGAAGGCACTGGATACTCCAGAGGGCCCCAATAAGATTTTGAAGGCAAAGCACCGCGTCTTTGACCGCTTGGTGTACTCGAAGGTTCGTGATGGTGTTGGCGGCTCCGTGCACTATTGCATTACCGGTGGCTCTGTGATGGGGAAGGATCTACTGCATTGGTTCCGCGGAATCGGCGTGCCAGTCTATGAAGGCTATGGCCTGACAGAAGTAGCAGCTGCCGCCAGCGTGGACTTTGTCGACCAGGAAATCGGCACCGTCGGCCCACCAATCGGTGGCATGACCATCCGAATTAATGATGAAGGTGAAATCCTGGTCAAGGGACCAACCGTCTTTGATGGCTATTGGAATAATGAGGAAGCCACCAAGGAAGCTTTTGAAGGCGAGTGGTACAACACCGGCGACCTGGGCGAGATTCAAGACAATGGCAAGCTTGTGGTGACTGGTCGCAAGAAGGACCTCATTGTCACCGCGGGCGGTAAGAATGTTTCTCCTGGACCGATGGAAGATATTCTGCGCGCACATCCACTGGTATCCCAGGCGATGGTGGTTGGTGATGGCAAGCCATTCATCGGCGTGCTCATTACTTTGGACCCTGATGCACTCAAGCGCTGGAAGCTGACCCGCAATATTCCAGAGAATCGCCACATCAAGGAATTGGCGGTTGATCCGCAATTGCGCGCGGAGATTCAGGATGCGATTAATGAAGTTAATGCAACTGTGTCGCATGCAGAGGGCATCAAGAAGTTCTACATTCTGGAGTCCGATCTGACTGAGGAAGGCAATGAGCTGACCCCAACGCTCAAGGTCAAGCGCAATGTTGTGGCCCAGCGCTACGCGGACGCGATTGACCACCTCTACACCCGCTAGAGATCTTCGCTGTGAATTTACGGAGTGTCTAACAGATTTCATGCAGAATCTGGAATAAAGTCAGTCGCGTTAACCATCACCCTCAAGTTCAACTTGAGGGATAGGTTTAAGTCACTGATTGGGTAGAAACTGCGGAAAGGATACGCCGAGCCAATGCACAAAATTGCCGCCGAGCTTCGGCACCGCGAGCTCACTCAAGAGATTTACAATATCGGTGATGAAATCGCCCAGTATGTTGAAAACCTCATTGAGGCGATTGAAGATTGGGACGCGGATCTGGCCCTAGATTGCCTGGCTGAGCTCGGCGATATCGTCGAAGATGCCCGTGTGGATTCCGGCCGTTGCGTTGGTGAGCTGATCGGCCTGCGTCAGGCGCTGGTTTCTGGTCTGCGTTCTGGCACTATCTCGGCGGCTCCTTCCGGTAATCATGACATGGAAGCACCACATGCTTTCAATGCCCGCACGCTGGAAGCGGATTATCCGATTGATGGCCCGCCCGTGGCTGTTCACCAGCTCGCTGCGGCGCTGCAGGATCGCACCGCTGCAACCGTGGACTATCTGCGTGGGGTCGTGGAGTACGTCCTCGGTCAGACCGATGCCGTGGCGCGCAACCTGGACATGGTTTCTTTGCCTCAGCTCTATAACCGCGTGGGCAAGCAGGTTATCGCTGCCGCCAATGGTTGGCACCGTACTGTTGTGGATTCACACCCGGCGTATGTACGCACCATGCGTGGCTACAATCCTCCACCTTTCCTGGAGGAACGCGCCCGCATTGACCGTATTGTGGCCAAGGTGGCTGCAAAGCGTGCCGCCGCAAAGCGCAAGGCTACAACTGCTTAAACCTCGGTTTTCGTCCCCGATTTTATACATCTAATTGGTTTAGATGAATATACTATTCGGGGCAATTTCTATTATGGGAATCTAATTTCCAAAGAGTTAGCATTGTGGTGCTATGATAGTCAGAGTGCTCCACGCAAAAGTGAGGCGCGACCCCGTGACTTCATCGGAGTCTATAAACGTTAAAAAATGGTCTAGTATGTATTTTTAGTTATGCTATTTCATACGGGCCCTTAATCCCTGCAAGGAAGGTATTTTACATGCGTTCTATCCGTACTTCCATCGTTGCTGCTGCTACCGCTGCTGCAGTTGCTTTCTCCGCATCCCCAGCTTTGGCTGCAGAAGAGGGCTCCAACGCTTCTTCCACCAGCTCCACCTCTTCCACCGTTGCGACCGAGTTGGACGCAACCGATTCCCAGCGCGCTGTTTGGGGCTCCGCCAAGGACTTCGACTCCGCAAATGGCTTTGACCAGCTGACCTACGTTTACACCGTAGCTTCCCTGGCTACCATCGTTGGTGGCGCAGCAGCTTTCGCTTCCCAGACCCCTCAGGCTCGCGCAATTGCTAAGCAGTTCAACATCGAGCTTCCTCGTTTCTACTAAGCCTTAATCCAGGTTTAGAATTTAGAAGCTAACTTCCAAGCTCCAGCCACCTGGCTGGAGCTTTTGTGATCTCACCACGCCATCAATATCAATCAAGAGCCCCAAAGAGATTTCGCCAAACCGCGAAAACTTCAACCGGCCCAAACACTATATTCAGGCGATTGAAAATTTCGCCTTTTCGTGAATTCCCAGAAAGCCGCGTGCAAAAGGAAACCTTCACCCATTATCACCAACACGTAGGTTCATAGATTTCGTGATTTCGCAAAATCTTGGGAACTTCCGCTGGGGCTAAACAGGGGCAAGTATCAAATCCCTCACGGAACTTATGCATTTGCATGCGCGACGTTATAGGCGTGAAAACTTCCACATCAACTAAAACTCTTCGGAGAAAGAACGGCGCATGTGGCGTCATCTATCGGCTGCACACGGTTGTCAGTGTCTTTGTTGCGCCGTTGCTAGTGATAGCGGCGCTGTCCGGATTGCTCTATGCATTCGCGCCTAGTATCGAGAACGTCGTGTATCGCGATGTACTGACCCCGAGCTCGCAGGAACCAGCTCGGCCCTTGGCTGAGCAGGTTGAGGTTGCGGAAGCAGTGCACCCAGACTTGGAGCTTTCCGCGGTGCAGACTTCCGAAGATCCAGATGCGACAACGCGAGTCCTCTTTGAGGATCCAGGACTAGACAGTAGCAGCTACCGGCAAGCAGTGTTCGTGGACCCAGGCTCTTTGGAAGTCACTGGACAATTAGTCCAATAGGGTTCCTCACGGGCATTGCCATTAAGAACCTGGCTTTCTGAAGGACACCGCCAGCTGTGGATGGGGGAGCCGGGCCGAATCTACTCAGAGGTCGCTGCCTCATGGCTGGGCATGTTGTCACTGGTGGGACTATGGCTGTGGTTTAAGCGCAGGAAGTCGCTCCACAGCAAGCTCGGAGTGTGGTTGCTGCCGGGCTTTATTTTCTTGACCATCACCGGTTTGACCTGGTCCTCCATGGCCGGCGGCAATATCGCGAACCTACGTGCGGAGCTGGACTGGGAACAACCGAGTCTTTCCGCCCAACACGAACATCATGGCCACGGCCAGCACAGCAATCACAGCAGTCATCACTCCGAGCACAGTGAAGACATGGTTGAGCCAGCTCGTCACTCGCAGATAGATACGGCGCTAGCCGTATCACGCGATGCAGGCATGAGCGGAGTAATTGAAATGACGCTGCCAAAAGTAGCTGACGGTATTTGGCATGTGACAGAGATGCGTGAACCGTGGAAGATGGAAAATGATGCGGTTGCAGTCGACGGTTCGACTGGGGAAGTGGTTGACCGCATTGACCATGCTGATTGGCCACTGGCCGCGAAACTATCGGCGTGGTTGATTCAGCTGCACATGGGATCGCTCTTCGGGTGGATCAACCAGGTGGTGCTGGCAGTTATTGCGTTGGGGCTTCTGGCGGTGATTTTCCTGGGTTACCGGTCATGGTGGCGCAAAAGAAGACTCACGGCAGCAGGGCAGTGGCGCAAAACCAACCCCAAGGTCCTGCTAGCAATCATCGCCTTCCTGTGTGCGTATTCATTAATCGCGCCAATGTTTGGAATCAGCCTGGTGGCGTTCTTAGCAGTTGATGCGATGATTCAGGCGGTACGCAGAAACAAATAAAGCGTAGGTCCCAGATGTGATTCTGGAAACCTACGCTCTATCTAAAGGCTAGCTCTCTTCAACAGGTACCTGCGGGCGGCGGAAAGCAGCGCGCTCCTCGGGTGGGAGAGTAGGAACCTTGTCCAGCTCCTCGGTAATCTGAGGCCATAGCTGGCCCATGATGTCATCCCAGGTCAAAATCCACACGCCTTGGGCGCCTGGCTTATTGTTGGACTTGCCCACCATGATCATCTGCTCATTACGAGCACGCATGTGGTCCAGAGTCTGCTGAACGGTGCTGGAAGAAGCCACGGTCAGCGCAGGACGAGAGAACTGCAGCGCAGGCTCGTTAGCCTCAGCTAACAAGGTGTCACGAACGTGCACAATCTGTGGCATGCGGGAGTTCTTCGGGTAAATCAGAACACGCATGATGTCCTTGGACACGCACAGGGATTGCAGCTCAGCAACGGTGGCATCCGAAGGCAAAGGCACAACTTCAGAACCATGCAGGCGAGCAAACTCGCCCACGGTGGAAGTCTCTAGCTCAATGACGCCGGTGATCGAAGAAGCAGATTCTTCATCCAATGCACCGGTATCGCGGGAGTGCTCCACCAAGGTGCGCAGGGTATCCACGTCATAGCCGGCAGCGCCGGCGCGGTCGACTGGGGTTTCACCAGTTTTACGTACCATGACATTGGCCATGTGGTTAATCCAGTTCAACAGTGGACGGAAGAGCCAAATGAAGCCACGGGCTGGGATAGCGATGATCTGCAGCGCGGTCTCCGGGTGAGTAATCGCCCAAGACTTCGGCGCCATCTCACCAATCACCAGGTGCAAGAAGGTGACAATAAACAGTGCGACAATAAAGGCGACAACGTCAGCGACCTGCGTAGGCAAGCTGAGCGCCTCCAAAGGTCCCACCAAGAGGTGGTGAACCCAAGGCTTGGTCACAGCACCCAGAATGAAGGTCGCAGCAGTAATACCCAGTTGCGCACCCGCCAGCATGATGGTCAGCTCATTCAAAGAGCGCAGACCAGCACGTGAAGCACGGGAGGTTTCCGCGGTTTCTTCCAAACGGTTGCGCCTTGCACTAAGCAAGGAGAACTCAATGATGACGAAGAACGCAGATGCGACAATCACTAAAAGGGTGATGATGAGGTTGATAATCCAGTTATCCATTAGCGCACCTCCTCTTCCTCGTCAGCGTCATCTGATTCAGCTTCATTCTCAGATGCAGTGTGCTCAACCAACTCAATGGAAAGCACCGATGGGACATGGCGGTCGACTTCCTCCACACGCACATTGATTTGACGCGTTGGGGCATCATCAGCCACCCAGTCTTCAGGCTCAGCTTCCAGATCAATCGTGTGGGTTTCACCCTGCACCACGAGCGAGCCAGTATGAGCAATCAGCAGACCTGCGATGGTCTCAAAGTCGCCTTCTGGAAGGTCATGGCCAATGGCACGCTCAATCTCATCCAATGGTGTGTCACCATCGACGAGCCAGTGCGAGTCATCCTGCTCAGTGATTTCCTCGGTCTCTTCAATATCGTGCTCATCGGCAATATCGCCCAAGATTTCCTCAGCGAGGTCCTCCAAGGTGACAATTCCGACGAAGCCACCGTATTCATCGATGACACACGCTAATTTCTCATCAGCGTGGTGCAATTCTTCCACCAAGCTCGGCAAAGCCATCAAGTCCGGCACCACAACGGTGTCCTTCATCAACTCGGTCACCGGAGCTTGGGGGTCACCATCCCACGCCAGAACATCAAAGAGGTGCACAATGCCAATTGGATTGTGGTCATCATCAATGACTGGGTAGCGGGTGTGGTTGGAGGCCATCAACTCACGCACTTCAGCGATAGTCGTGTCAGGTTCCACCACGTCAGCACGTGAACGTGGAACCATCGCGTGGTCAACGTCATCGTGTGGGAATTGCAGCAAACGGTCCAACACCAAGTAGGTGTCATCATCCAGATCACCGGATTCACGGGAGTTATCCATGATGGATTCCAGATCGCCAGAGGTCGCGGAAGAATCCACGTCTTCTAGTGGCTCAATCTTGAACATCTTCAAGATGGCATTGGAGGAGTACTCAAAGAAGTGGACCAGCGGTCCGAAGATCTTAAGGAAGATGATGGATGGGGTTGCCAGCCACAAAGCGGACTTCATTGGTGCAGCAATGGTATAGTTCTTCGGGAAGAGTTCCGCGAAGAGCATGGTTGCAATCGTGGACGCTGCCAGCGCCAGCACGGTACCGACACCCACGGAGACAGCGGTCGGAACACCGACGCCGCCCAGCAGGATGCCGAGGCCTTCACCTACGAGCGGCTCCGCCACATAACCAATGAGCAGGCCGGTCACCGTAATGCCCAGTTGGGCACCAGAGAGCATGAAGGACGTTTGTTTTGTAATTTTTAGAGCACGTTGCGCGCGCGTGTCACCTTCCGCTGCCAGCGTGCGGAGCTGGGTGCGGTCGACAGACATGTAGGCAAATTCTTGCGCTACGAAGAAGGCGTTTGCAACGATGATTAGGCCAATAACTACGATGCCGCCCAAAATCATGAGTATTGCGGTCATCATAGCGATCCCCACCACCTAGTATTTTGGTAGCGGGGACATCGACTCGGGGGTTCCACCAGCGGGTGCCTTTCTTAGGTTGACTTCAAGCTTCATATCATCAAGTAAATGATGTGACAAGATTACACGTATTTCGGCCCAAGCGTTAGTGTAATGGCCATGAAGGATTCGTTCGGGCTTTATATCCATGTGCCGTTTTGTGCAACGCGCTGCGGCTATTGTGATTTCAACACCTATACCCCAGGTGAGCTGGGGAGCCCGCGGGATCTCACCGGACCCTATTTGGATGCATTAGAGCGCGAATTAGAGATTGCCGCAGCGAAGGTAAATCGCCCTGCAGATACCATCTTTATCGGCGGCGGGACGCCATCCCTTTTGGGTGGGGAGGGCCTGACCCGGGTACTCAATGCCGCGCGCAATACTTTCGGTATTGCGGAGAACGCAGAGATTACTACGGAGTCGAATCCAGAATCCACATCGCCAGAATTCTTTGGCCAGCTTAAAGAGGCCGGTTTCACGCGTATTAGCTTGGGTATGCAATCAGCTGCCGCGCACGTCCTGCAGGTCCTGGAGCGCGCACATACCCCGGGCCGCGCATTTGAGGCCGCCAAAGAAGCCCGCGCAGCAGGTTTTGAGCACGTCAACCTCGACATGATTTACGCAACGCCGACAGAAACCGATGATGACGTGCGCCGCACGCTGGAGCTCGTGCTTGATGCAGGAGTAGACCATGTCAGCGCCTACTCGCTCATCGTCGAAGATGGCACGCGCATGGCACGAAAGGTGAAGAAGGGCGAGTTGCCCATGCCGGACCAGGATACGATGGCTCGCCGCTATGACATCATCGCTGAGACCTTGGATAATGCTGGCTTTGGTTGGTATGAGGTCTCCAATTGGGCCAAAGAGGGCGGGGAGTGCCGTCACAATATGATCTATTGGCGCGATCAGGATTGGTGGGGCGCGGGCCCTGGCGCCCATTCACACCTTGGTGATCAGCGTTTTTACAACGTGAAGCTACCGGGTCGCTACATCAAGATGTTGGGCGAGGGTGAGCTGCCCATCGCGGATACGGAAACCCTGAGCGCGGATGAGCATCACATGGAAAAAATCATGCTCGGCCTGCGCTTGAAGGAAGGCATTGACCGCAACCTACTTTCTGCCAAAGCACAGCCGGTGATTGATGATTTCATCTCCCGCGGGCTCCTAGCAGAAGACGGCAGCTTACATGTCACGCACAAGGGCCGTTTGCTTGCCGATGGCATCATTACCGACCTTCTTCTCGCCGAAGAAGCCTGAGTGCACGCCACTTAACATCTGGTGTGCTCATGGGGTAAGATTTAGCAATCGAAGGAGGCGAGTGCTAGATGTCGAGTATCACTGACGCCAGGCGAAAAGAAGTCCTGCGCGCTATCGTTGCAGGCTTTATCTCCTCGCAGGAACCCGTCGGGTCAAAGGCGCTGCTCGAGCGCTATCAGCTGGGCGTATCCTCAGCTACCATCCGCAATGACATGTCCGTCTTAGAATCTGAAGGCCTGATTACCCAACCCCATGCATCATCAGGACGCGTGCCCACGCAAAAGGGTTACCGCCTTTTCGTGGATTCTCTCCATGACTTAAAACCACTGTCGCAGCCAGAGCGCAGAGCCATGCTGACTTTCCTCGAAGGCGGCGTGGACTTACAGGATGTCATGCACCGCGCAGCACGCATGCTGGCGCAGGTGACCAATTCTGCAGCGGTTGTCCAGATGCCGAATCTGAAAGTGTCCACGGTCAAACACTGTGAGGTCGTGGCCCTGACGCCCGTGCGTCTGCTGCTGGTGCTGATTACAGATAATGGCCGCGTGGAGCAACGCAACGTGGAGCTCGACACCATCATCGAGCCCGATGAGGTGGCGCGCCTGCGGGACTTCCTCAATAATGCTTTGGCCGGCAAGACGCTCAATGACGCCACGACCCATTTGGATCTGCTAGAAGAATCCGCACCCATGGATATCCGCCCGCACCTGCGCAAGGCGGCCACCGTCTTGGTGGATACGCTCGTGGAGTATCCAGCCGAGCGCTACCTGCTTGCCGGCACCCCTAACCTCACGCGCAATCATTTAGCTGCACGCGGGGTAGACCTCTCCAGCATCCTCGAGGCACTTGAAGAGCAAGTAGTGGTGCTCAATCTTTTGACCCGTGTGCCAGAAGTAGGCAATATCTCGGTAGTGATTGGTGATGAACATGATGATGACCAGCTGCGTCAAGCATCGGTGGTCACCACCGCCTATGGCACTGATGGAGAGGTCCTGGGTGGACTAGGTGTGGTGGGTCCAACATTTATGGACTATTCAGGAACAATGTCCAGGGTCTCCGCCGTTGCACACTATGTCAGTGACATCCTCAAACACGAGTGATGGTTCACCACTAGTAGAGTGTTCAAAGCGCATCTTTCAACTCTTAAAACGTTTAGAAATATAAGCAATCAAAGAAGGAATTTTTAACTCACCATGGCTCGTGACTACTACGGCATCTTAGGCGTGGAATCTAATGCATCCGATCAGGAAATTAAGAAGGCGTACCGCAAATTAGCGCGTAAGTACCACCCAGATGTTAATCCGGATGATGCTGAGGCAGCCGAGAAGTTCCGTGAGGCATCTTTGGCGCAGGAAGTCTTGCTGGATCCGCAAAAGCGTCGGATTGTAGACATGGGCTCTGACCCAATGGAGCAGGGCCAAGCTGGCGGCGGCGGCTTCGGTGGAGCTGGCGGCTTTGGCGGCGGCGGACTGGGCGATATCTTTGCTGAGTTCTTCGGTGGCTCTTCCGGCGGAGGACGCGGTCCACGCTCTCGCGTGCAGCCAGGCAATGACGCGCTGCTGCGTACCGGCATCACCCTGGAAGAGGCTTATGCGGGTCTGCGTAAGACCGTCACCGTGGATACCGCGGTGCTCTGTGACCGCTGCTCCGGTTCCGGTTCTGCATCTAAGGCTAAGCCAGTGACCTGTACTGGTTGTGGCGGCGCTGGTGAAATCCAGGAAGTCCAGCGTTCTTTCCTGGGCAATGTCATGACGTCCCGTCCTTGTCCACAGTGCCAGGGCTTTGGTGAAGTCATTGAGGATCCTTGTAACCACTGTGGTGGTGATGGCCGCGTGAAGAAGCGCCGCGATCTGACCGTTAATATCCCAGCAGGCATTGGTGATGGCATGCGTATTCGCATGGCAGACCAAGGCGAGGTTGGCCATGGCGGCGGCCCAGCTGGTGACCTCTATGTTGAGGTGCACACCCAGAAGCACCCAGTCTTTACTCGTGATGCAGATGACCTGCACTTGTCGGTCCGCGTGCCAATGGTTGATGCAGCCCTTGGTACTTCTTTCCCCATCGAGCACCTCGATGGCGAAACCATCGATATTGATATTGAGCCAGGCACCCAGCCAGATGCAGCGATTGAGCTCGATGGCAAGGGTATGCCACGCCTGCGTACCGATGGCCACGGCAAGCTCTATGCTCACGTCGAGGTCGTCGTGCCAACCAACTTGGATAAGAAGACCAAGGAACTCTTCGAGCAGATTCGCGATAAGCGCGAGGAAGAAACCAAGGTCCACAATTCCGAAGATGGTGATGGCGAAGGTTTCTTCGACCGCATCCGCGACCGCTTTAGGCGCTAGATATGTCTTTGCCCGCGTTCCTGCATCCTGACCTTAGTAACATAGAAGTTGGCGATGTCATCTCGCTAACCGGTCCCGAAGGCCGCCACGCGGTGACGGTCAAAAGGATTGTTCCCGGCGAAAAAGTTCTGCTGATTCACGCCCCACAAGAACTGAACCGTGATGCTGAAGGCATGTACGTTGTAGCCACGGTGCAGGATACCCAGGGCAAGGACACGCTGAGCGCACAAGTCGATGAGGTAGGCCAAGAGCCGGACCCAAATCCCCGCGTGACGGTAGTGCAGGCAATCCCGAAGTCGGAGCGCTCCGAACTAGCAATCGATCTGGCCACTCAAGCCGGCGCTGATGAGTTCATTGCTTGGCAAGCCGATCGCTGCATTGCGAAATGGGATAGCAAGAAAGCCCCCAAGGCATTGCAGAAGTGGCAAGCGCAAGCCGAATCTTCTGCGAAGCAATCTCGCCGCACTCGCATCCCGCATGTCTCAGGTCCACTGACCACGCCACAACTCATTGAGCACCTAAATCAGCGAGACAGCCCGCTGATTTATGTATTACATGAAGACGCAACAGAGTCCATCAAGAATGTCCCGCTCACTGATGATGTCGTGCTCATCATTGGGCCGGAGGGCGGCATTGGTGATGAGGAATTATCGAAGCTAAAAGAAGCAGGAGCATCAGCCATCAAACTAGGCTCTGAGGTGCTGAGGACAGCATCAGCGGCAATGGTGGCGTTGGCAGCTATCGGAGTACGCACCGATAGGTGGTAAGGAGCGCTGGTAAATTGAAGAACGTGGCTATCATAACCAAGAAATTCGATGTAGATTCCGCCTACACCAGCTCAGTATTGGGCGTGGGTGATGACAACCTGCGGGTATTAAATAACTTGCTGGATGCGGATCTTTTTGCGCGCGGCAACACCGTCACCGTAACCGGTCCTGATTACGAGGTAGCGCGGGCAAAGAAAGCCTTGGATGAGCTAGAAGCAATCGCGCGCCGCGGGCATGCGATTTCCCCAGATACGGTCAAGCACACCCTCGACATGATCGCCGTGGATGCGCCAGAATCAGTATCCCAAGCTATCGCTGCTGATATTGTCTCGCGTCGTGGCAAGCGCGTGCGTCCGAAGACCCTAGGGCAGACAGAGTATGTCCAGGCCATTGATGACAACACGATTGTATTCGGTATTGGTCCTGCTGGTACCGGTAAGACCTATCTTGCGGTAGCAAAGGCTGTACAGGCGCTGCAGAATAAGCAGGTCTCGCGCATTATCTTGACCCGCCCTGCGGTTGAGGCAGGGGAGAAGCTGGGCTTTTTGCCAGGTACGCTCAATGACAAGATTGACCCTTATCTGCGCCCGCTTTATGATGCGCTGCGCGACATGATGGATCCGGAGATGATTCCGAAGCTCATGGAAGCCGGCATCATTGAGGTCGCTCCGCTGGCGTATATGCGTGGTCGTACTCTCAATGACGCATTCGTCATCCTCGATGAAGCTCAGAACACCACGGCAGCGCAGATGAAGATGTTCCTGACTCGTCTCGGCTTTGGCTCCAAGATTGTGGTCACTGGTGATATCTCCCAGGTGGACCTGCCTAAGGGTCAGATTTCTGGCCTGCGCTTAGTGCGCAGGATCTTGAGCAATATTGATGATGTGCACTTCGCGGACCTCGGGTCCTCGGACGTGGTGCGTCACCAGTTGGTCGGACGTATCGTATCAGCATATGACAAGTTCGATGCAGATAATGGCAATAACTCCTATGAAAGCAAAGGGCAGTAAAACGCATGAGCATTGAGTTTTTCAATGAGTCCGGTTTCGATGGTGTCAATGAGGAAATGCTCATTGACGTCGCGTCCTTTGCCCTGGGGGCGATGGACATTAGCCCTGATGTGGAGCTGACCATGACGTGCGTGGACTTGGAGACGATTGAGGATCTCCATGTCCGCTGGATGGATCTGGAAGGCCCAACTGATGTGATGAGCTTTCCCATGGACGAGCTCACCCCAGGTGCGATGACCCCACGCCCGGATTCGCCGGATGCTTCTCCTGCCATGCTGGGCGACATCGTGCTCTGCCCAGCTTTCGCCGAGCGACAAGCTCAAGCCGCCGGCCACTCGCTTTCGCATGAGCTGGCGCTATTGACCACCCATGGCTGCCTGCACCTGCTGGGCTATGACCACCGCACCCCGTCAGAAGAACAAGAGATGTTCGCGCTGCAAAATGAGTTGCTCGCGGATTGGTATGACTCTTTGGCCAAGCGCGGCCTCAAGTTCCAGCCCAAGCCCTCGGGCCCGAAGGCTTTTCCTTCTGCTGCGGACCGGGAAACCTTAGATGAGCAGATTGATACCGACTTCGATTCTTAAGCCACGGTTTACAAGAATCTAATCCGACGCCGGTTAAATTATTGTTTGGTGGCCGGAGTAACATATCCTTACATGAATATCCTGTCGATTCAATCGCACGTCACCTTCGGCCACGTTGGAAATTCCGCTGCTGTATTCCCGCTGCAGCGCACAGGTCATGAAGTGTGGCCAATCCACACCGTTAATTTCTCCAACCATACTGGCTATGGCGATTGGGGTGGCCCGCTGCTGCCTGCGACCGAGGTTACTGACATTATCGATGGGATTGAGCGCCGCGGCACTTTTGAAAAGATTGACGCGATTGTCTCCGGCTACCAGGGCGGACCGGATATTGCCGGCGCGATTGTTGATGCTGTTACTCGCATCAAAGCCGTGAACCCTGATGCGCTTTATGCCTGCGACCCAGTAATGGGTAATGAGAAGTCTGGCTGCTTTGTCTCTGATGAGATTCCACCACTGCTGCGCGATAAGGTCGTTCCAGTTGCGGACATTATCTCCCCGAACCAATTTGAGCTCGGCTTCCTCACCGGCAAGAAGGTCGGCACACTAGAGGAGACCCTAGACGCGATCAAGACCGCACAAGCCATGGGGCCACGCGTTGTCCTGGTGACCTCTGTTCAGCGCCCAGAAACCGCTGAAGGCTTCATTGAGATGATCGCAGCGGACGGCGATGACGCTTATATTGTGAAGACCCCATTCTTGCCATTCAAGCGCAATGGCTCCGGCGATGTCACCACCGCGCTCTTTGCTGGTCACTACACCGCCACCCGTGATGCTTCCGTGGCTCTTGCCCGGACGGCATCCTCTGTCTTCGACCTGCTTCAGCAGACCTACGAAGCCGGCACCGAAGAACTCCAGCTCATCGAATCCCAGGAATTCTTCGCTAACCCTCGCCTGCAATTCGAGGTCACCAAGATCTAATCGACTTCAGGAAATTAATCGGCGTGCGCATCAAAGCCACGTCGATTTTTTGATCCCTATTTCCCGAATTGCGATATCCTCGGAGCCACAAACCCCAATGTGGTCCAGGAGGCCTCGCGATGATGTTCATTATGCTCATGCTTAGTGTCATCTTCATGGCCATCTTCGCAGGGATTGGCGCGGGCATCGTCCTCGCCACGAATTCGGAGAAGCCACGCTGGGCAGAAGTCACGGTGTTTATCGCGCTGATTAGCTTCATTCTCGCGTTGGGCGCGTTGCTATTCTTCGCTGATAACCCGGAATTTTGGTAGCTCACGGCTCACTATTCCGGACTAAGCTGTCTAGAATTGGGCATTAATATTCACACCCAATGGTAATACCATTAAATATCTGTCCCTAAAACCTTCGGCGCCCTAATCCGCGTTTCCGCTTGAAGAAGGCCATAGCAGCTATCCCACAGGAAAACTCGTTAAGTGAAGGAAAAGTTTGCAGCTCCTGAAGCCCGTTCCTCGACACCGGGATTTCAGTGTTTCTGTGCTTGAATATCGATGGACACTCTGAGTAGGAAATAGCCGCTCAGCAGTGTTGTTTTTATTCTGATTCGAGTTTATGACTGGGGATGGACATGGCTGCAAATACCAAGGCGAAAGATCGCCGCGTTGCTTTTGCGACGATTGCCGGCACGACAATCGAGTACTATGACTTCTTTATCTACGCTCAGGCAGCTGGGCTGGTATTCGCGCCGTTGATGTTTGAGCCGCTGGGCTCTGAGTTCGGTCTCATGCTGTCCTTAGCTACCATTGGTATCAGCTTCCTCTTCCGTCCACTCGGGGCGTTCTTGGCGGGACACCTGGGCGATCGCTTCGGCCGTCGGTCAGTACTCGTTGCAACTCTTATCGGCATGGGTGTTGCGACTACGGCGATTGGCTTTCTGCCGACCTATGCTCAGATTGGCGTAGCTGCGCCAATCCTGCTGCTGCTTCTCCGTCTCTTCCAGGGACTCTGCGCTGGTGGGGAGTGGGGCGGTGCTGCCCTGATGGCAGTGGAACACTCCTCCCCACGCAAGCGGGGTCTGGCCGGTACTTACCCACAGATGGGCGTTTCGCTTGGCATGCTGCTGGCTACCGGTGTCTTCGCACTGATGTCAGGTGTTATTTCACCTGGTGATGCTTTCCTTGAGTGGGGCTGGCGCGTTCCATTCATCCTGAGCTTCGTTCTGGTTCTGCTGGGCCATTTCATCCGTCGCTCCGTGGATGAGACCCCTATCTACAAGGAAATCGCTGTCCGCAAGGAGCAGCCAAAGGCACCAGTTGCAGAGCTTTTCAAGAAGCACTGGGCACTGATCCTTGCGGCAGCAGTTCTCTTCGCGGGCTCCAATGCATCCGGTTACATCGCAACTGGTGGTTTCATCACCGCGTACTCGACTAATCCAGAGGGTCCAATTGGCTTCGACCGCACCACGGCAATGCTCTGCATCAGCTGCGCTGCTCTGGTCTGGTTCATCACCACGCTGCTTAGCGGCATCGCATCCGATTACTTTGGTCGCCGTAATACCTACCTCTTTGGCTATGTCTGGCTGATCGTGTTCGCTTTCCCGATGTTCGCGTTGGTCAATACCGCTGACCCAATTAAGTTTTCTATCGGCTTGGCACTCTTCGCGGTCGGCCTTGGTTTCAGCTTCGGTCCACAGGCTGCTTGGTACACCGAGCTTTTCCCAGCGGATATCCGCTTCTCTGGTGTGTCCATCTCCTATGGCGTGGGCACAGTTATCGGCGGCGCTTTCGCACCGACTATTGGCCAGGGACTGTTGGAGGCTACCGGTTCAACTAACGCGATTGCCGGCTACATCATCGTGATGTCCTTGCTCTCCATCATCGCAGCACTGTTGCTTCACGATGTCCCGCGCCGTCCGCTCGGTATTGACTACCAGGAAGAGCAGGAGAAATATGCGCGACTGCGCATCGGAAATGGCGCAGCATCTGTGCGAGGACAAGAATCTGAAGTTACATTAGCAAAGAGCAATGAAGTAAATGCTGAACCAGACGAGATGGAGCGCGTCGCTCCCTAGTATCCCGTTGGGTGGTTCGAATTGGAAATGCAGTCTCCGGACAGTTGCCTGTAGAAGGGTAGCTATCCGGAGTTTCTCTTTTCTTGGCGAAGCTTGAATTGCCACTAACCGGAACCGATCGATGTTCGCGGCAGTCTAAATAAGAAACCGCAGCAGAATCACAAGATATTCGGGGAGAGAAATGAACAAGTATCAATCGGTTCCATTGGGCGTTAGCTTCTTAGGCGGGGAGGGAGCTTATATCGAGCTCAATGATAATGAGGTGGCGTACTCACTAAGCATTGGCGAGCATGTGATTGCAGATATGGATGAAGATGCCTGGTTAGTTGGCCTTGAGCTGTTGTCTTTGAAGCACATACCGTCATTCGAGGACATTGATTCAGAAGTCTATATCGATGACTGGAATGACATTGATCTGGAGGAAGTGTTATATGAGCTGGACAGTTATAACCGCATTCAGCGATATTTCGGAACCTCGGATTTGGGAGCAATCTAAAGAACCTAGGTGGGTACCTACGTTTGACTGGGGACGCCTCGTGCGAAGTAGTTTAAAACTACAGGTCATGAAGTCTTCTTAAACTCTGGCTGATTAGTGGAAGTGTAGAAGCGTGTGAAAAACTGGTGGCAAAAGCTCCTTTCGGATCGTAGCATTAAGAACTAAGCAATTTAGGGTCCGCTAACTCATAGGCAAGCTACATAAGGGCCCTGCACCGAAGCACACAAAACGTGTCCACAGGGAAGGTCGACTCATGGCAAAGCACACAACGACTCATCGGATTGAGGCGCGGCTGAGGCTGATTACTGCCAGTGAGTTTCACGCGCATATTCATGATGAGGCTTTCCGGAAGGACTTTCTCGGCGACTATGAATGGGCGGCGAGTACACCGGTGATACCGGCGCTGTGGTCATCGACGGTGGAAGAGGTCTGCGAACAGATTGAGTGTATGTGCACAGACGAAGACCAGTACGTGGTCGTTCCAGTGTTATTGCGCGAGCCGATTCGGCTCGCGTGCATCCTGGTCACAGACCTATTTGATGTATTTGAGCCGGAGATGTGCATGGATGAGGTGTGTGAAGCGCTGGCGCTGACATCAGATTGGGCGTTTGCGAAAGAACAAGAAGTTAGGGTGCAGAAAGCCCAAGAAATCCAAAGCTTGGTGGATTTGGTGTAGCCAGACTAGGGGATTGGGCGAAATCGGACTAAGATGCAGGTCAATGAATAACACACCAGAAGATCCATTTGAGGCGGCCATGTCCGGCGCGGATGCAAGTCCCATGGCGGATTACAGCCAGTACACCAACACCCCTGAGGGCTTTCGCTCAGGTTTCGTGAGCTTTGTCGGACGCCCGAACACTGGCAAGTCCACGCTGACTAATGCGTTGGTGGGGCAGAAGATTGCTATTACTGCTGACCAGCCAGAGACCACGCGTCACCCTATCCGTGGTTTGGTGCACCGCGATAACGCCCAGGTCATCGTGGTGGATACACCGGGGCTGCACCGCCCACGCACGCTGTTGGGTGAGCGTTTGAATGAGATCGTCAAAGACACCTACCAGGACGTCGATGTCATTGGTCTGACCATCCCGGCTGATGAAAAGATCGGCCCCGGCGACCGCTGGATTCTGGAGAACGTGCGTGAGATTGCGCCGAAGACGCCAATCATCGGCATCGTGACCAAGCTGGATAGCGCCACCAAGGATCAGGTCGGCGCACAGCTGCTGGCACTATATGAGCTGCTGTCGGAAAATAATCCAGACGCAGTCGTCATTCCGGTCTCCGCGGTGGAGAACGTGCAGATTGAGGACCTCATCAAGGTGCTTATCGAGCATCTGCCGGAAGGACCGAAGTTCTACCCGGATGACCACATCACGGATGATGACACCAATAAGCGCATCTCTGAGTTGATTCGTGAAGCCGCACTATCCGGTCTGAAGGATGAGCTGCCGCACTCAGTCGCTGTTGAGGTGGATGAGATTCTGCCATCCGAAGATCGTGAAGATGTGCTTGATGTCCACGCGATTATCTACGTGGAGCGCCCAGGGCAGAAGAAGATCTTGGAAGGCAAGGACGGCCGCCGTCTGCGCCGCATTGTGGGCAACTCACGCAAGGAAATCATCCAGTTACTGGGACAAAATGTCTTCCTGGACCTGCGTATCAAGGTGCTAAAGAACTGGCAGTCTGATCCGAAGTCCTTGGGGCGCCTTGGCTTCTAGACCCTCTTTTCGCGACCGCGCGGTGGTTATCCGCAGCTATGACTTCGGCGAAGCAGACCGCGTCATCGTCCTGCTGACTAAAAACCATGGTTTAGTGCGCGCGGTGGCAAAAGGCGTGCGTCGCGCCAAATCCAGGTTCGGCTCGCGCCTGCAGCTCTTCGTTAACTTGGACGTGCAGCTATATTCTGGCCGTAACCTGGCGACCATCACGCAAGCAGATACCGTGGACTATTTCGGTGCACAGATCATTGATGACTATGACAAGTACACTGCTGCTTGCGTGATGCTGGAAGCCGCCGAGCGCTTGAGCATGGATGAGGATCCATACCTCTATAACTCGGTCGTGCACACGCTCAAACAGCTGCAAGATACCGATAGACCCATGCGGGAGCTGGACTCATTCCTGCTCAAAGCCATGGAGTACGCCGGCTGGGCACCGAGCCTTTTCAATTGCGCACAATGCGGCAAAGCCGGCCCACACCATGCGTTCCACCCAGCCGTGGGTGGAGCCACGTGCGGTAATTGCCGCCCACCGGGTGCCGCGGACATAGACCCGGAAACACTGCACATCATGTGGTTGATTGCCCATGGGCACCAGGCAGATGCCACGGTTGCCCAAGCAGGGGAGGCACATCAGCTCATCCGAGCACACTTGCAGTGGCATCTGGAAAGAAAAGTGAATGCACTCTCTGTGATGGATCAGGAACTGAAGTAAGGTATTAAAACGTGATTACCCCAGACCCCAATAGAGTTCTTCATCCGCCCCAGATTCCGGCGGAGTTTCTACCAAATCACATTGCACTTGTGATGGACGGCAATGGCCGGTGGGCACAAGAGCGTGGAATGAAGCGCACCGAAGGCCACAAGCGCGGCGAAGCTGTGCTGCTCGAAGTGGTTGACGCGTGCTTGGCGCTGGGGATTCCTTATCTTTCGGCCTACGCCTTTTCCACGGAGAATTGGCGCCGTTCCCCAGATGAGGTTCGCTTCCTCATGGGCTTTAACCGCGACGTATTGCGCCGCCAGCGTGAGTGGCTCAATGAGCGCGGCGTCCGCGTGGTGTGGGCAGGTCGCCGCCCACGGCTGTGGCGCTCCGTCATCAAGGAGTTGGAGGCAGCAGAGCAGCTGACCAAAGACAACACCAAGATGACACTCGTCATGTGCGTTAATTACGGTGGTAGAGCAGAGCTTTCCGATGCCTTCCGCACCATGGCCGAAGACGTCAAAAAGGGCGAGCTGAGCCCATCCGCGGTCAATGAGAAGACTATCGCGAAGTACCTCTATGACCCGCTGATGCCGGACGTGGATCTTTTCTTACGCCCATCTGGTGAAAAGCGCACCTCGAACTTCCTGCTGTGGCAGTCGGCCTATGCAGAACTGGTTTATCAGGATAAGCTATTTCCTGATTTCACTCCTGAAGATCTTTTCGCTGCGGTTGAAGAATACGCGCGTCGGGATCGTCGTTTCGGGGGAACAAAATAGCAATGCTTAAAACTTACTGACCCCAGGGTGCATTGCTCTGGGGTCTTAAAGGACTGTGCCGCAAGGATGGAAACCATGGAGCAGCCAACGCGCCAGCAGATTAATAAGTGGCGCAAGTATTTGGCTAATGAACGCGCTGAGGCGGCGGTCTACCGTGAGCTGGCGCGCAAGAAGAAGGGTGAGGAGCGCGAGATTCTCCTCAAGCTCGCCGATGCCGAGTCGCGCCACGAGCAGTACTGGCAAGAAATGCTGGGCGAATACATCGGCATGCCGCAAAAGCCTGACCTCAATACGCAGTTCATGGGCTGGATGGCTAAGAATTTTGGTTCTGTGTTCACGCTCGCGCTGATGCAGTCGGCGGAGTCCCGCAACCCGTATATGGATGATGATGACGCATCAGAGCAGTTGGCTGCCGATGAACGCGTCCACGCTGAGGTTGTTCGCGGCCTAGCCATTCAGGGCCGGGAGAAGATCTCGGGCAATTTCCGCGCCGCGGTCTTTGGCGCCAATGATGGCCTGGTGTCTAACCTGGCGCTGGTCATCGGCGTGATGGGCTCGGGCGCGCCATCATCGATGCTGCTGTTGACCGGTGTTTCCGGTCTGCTCGCGGGTGCGCTGTCGATGGCAGCGGGTGAGTACATCTCCGTGAAATCACAAAATGAGCTGCTGGAAGCATCTCGACCAGCAGCCGAGGCTACCCAGCTAGCCGGCGAATTGGACGTTAACGCCAATGAGCTAGCGCTGATTTACCGAGCACGCGGCATGAACCACGAGGATGCCGAGAAGAAAGCTCGGACCGTATTCAAGACCCTGCAGGATCGCAGCAAGTCACAGGACTCTTCGACGTCTCAGAAGACGGAGGAGACCAGCAAACAAGCCCAAAGCCACGGCGTTATTGGTGAAGCTTGGTCGGCAGCACTATCGAGCTTCTGCTTCTTTGCCACCGGCGCGCTGATTCCGATCATCCCATTCATCTTTGGCATGGAGGTCAACCCGGGGGCGATTTTGGCAATCATCCTGGTGTCTATCGCATTGATGGTTACCGGCGGAATTACCGGTCTAATTTCCGGAAAACCACCACTGACCAGAGCACTGCGCCAGCTGGCCATTGGCTTGGGCGCAGCACTCATTACCTATTTGCTGGGCATGTTGCTGGGCGGCTAAATTTGCGCCTGGCACTTGCCGCAGATGCCAAACACTTCTGCGTCATGGCCGGTCAGCGTGAAGCCATATTTTTCGGAAACATCGCGCGCCCACTGCTCGATTGGGCCACCATCGATTTCCTCGGTGCGCCCGCACTTGGTGCACACCAAGTGGTGGTGGTGCGAGTCCGTTTCGCAGTGGCGGTACAACGTTTCGCCCGTGGGGGAGTGCAGGGCATCAACGGCCTGGATATCCACTAAGGATTGCAATGTGCGGTAGACAGTGGTGAGACCAACTTTAGCCTCACGTTCTTGAAGCGCAGAATGGATTTCTTTCGCCGACAAAAAGCGGTCGATATCTTGCAGTACTTCGACAACCGCAATGCGCTGCTTAGTAGTGCGCATGCCAAGCTTGGGGGTAGAAGAGCTTGCGGAATGAAGAGTCATATTGCGAGTCTATCAATTTTGTTGTCGTGCCATATTTTTTAAACTTTCACCCCGGCCAAACATGAATTTCTTTCACCATATAGAATAGGCCGCACTATAACCATTGGCTGTCCCCTACCAGAGGAGTCTTTTTTACTATGGCGTCAGTGATCGAATCCGTCGTAAATCTTTGTAAGCGTCGTGGCCTTGTCTACCAGGCCGGCGAAATCTACGGCGGATCCCGCTCTGCATGGGACTACGGTCCGCTGGGCGTGGAACTCAAGGAAAACATCAAGCGCCAGTGGTGGCGCCACATGGTGCAATCCCGCGACGACGTCGTCGGTATTGACACCTCCATCATCCAGCCAACTCAGACCTGGATTTCTTCCGGTCACGTTGAGGTCTTCACCGACCCGCTGGTGGAGTCTTTGCACACCCACAAGCGCTACCGTGCAGACCACCTGCTGGAAGCATATGAGGAAAAGCACGGCCACCCACCAGCAAATGGCTTGGCAGATATCAATGACCCAGAGACCGGCCAGCCAGGTAACTGGACTGAGCCAAAGGCATTCTCTGGCCTGCTGAAGACCTTCCTGGGGCCAGTAGATGATGAAGAGGGCTTGCACTACTTGCGTCCAGAGACCGCACAGGGCATCTTCGTTAACTTCAAGAACGTGATGACCTCTGCGCGCATGAAGCCACCATTCGGTATCGCGAATATTGGTAAGTCTTTCCGTAATGAGATCACCCCGGGTAACTTCATTTTCCGTACCCGTGAGTTTGAGCAGATGGAGATGGAATTCTTCGTCAAGCCAGGTGAAGATGAAGACTGGCACCAGTACTGGATTGATAACCGCTTGCAGTGGTACATCGATCTCGGTGTGAACCCAGATAACCTGCGTCTGTACGAGCACCCGAAGGAAAAGCTGTCTCACTACTCCAAGCGCACCGTTGACGTGGAGTACGCATTCGGCTTTGCTGGCTCCAAGTGGGGCGAGCTCGAGGGCGTGGCAAACCGTACCGATTATGACCTGCGCGTGCATGCGGAGGGCTCTGGTGAGGACCTGTCCTACTTCGACCAGACCACTGAAGAGCGCTGGATCCCTTACACCATTGAGCCAGCTGCTGGCCTGGGCCGTTCCATGATGGCATTCCTGGTTGATGCATACACTGAGGAAGAGGTTCCTAACGCTAAGGGCGGAACTGATACCCGTACCGTGCTGAAGCTGGACCGCCGTCTATCCCCAGTCAAGGTTGCTGTTCTTCCACTGTCTAAGAAGGAAGAGCTGTCCACCCCTGCAAAGGCACTGGCGGATAAGCTGCGTGGCTTCTGGAACATCGACTATGACGTATCCGGTGCAATTGGTCGCCGCTACCGTCGCCAGGATGAGATTGGTACACCATTCTGCGTGACCTATGACTTCGATTCCCTCGAGGACAACGCGGTCACCGTGCGTGAGCGCGACACCATGGAGCAGGAGCGCGTCAAGATTGATGAACTCGAAACCTACCTGGCTGCTCGTCTCGCTGGCTGCTAAGCCTTAGAGAATTACCACATTTTAATGCGCTGACTACCTCCTTAGGTGGTCAGCGCATTAGACTATGTAGTCATGAAATACACCAGCTGGGATCGCAGTGACCGAGACAATCCAATCTTGAAGATCGAAGATGGTCCAGAAGAGATTGGTAAGTTCTCATCCACCTCAGCTGATATCGATGGTGACTTCTGGCGCTTGAGCGTGGACATGAAGCTGGGGGCTTCTGCCACCACGCCAGATGACCGCGTATTCCGCATCTCCGGGGACCTGAATAAGGATAAGAAGCTCGATGTCTCCCTGGACGGCCGCACCTTCACCATCATCAATGAGCAGTCCAATGACTGGATCATCGATGACGTCAACGGTGAATTCGTCGCACAATTCAGCGGCAAGGGCAATGGCGTGCGCACCGCAAACCTGGAATTTATGCATGAAGGAAAAGTCGAGCTCACCGTGGAAGAAATCGCCGCATTGTCGTGGTTTGCACGTCTTATTCTGGAAAATCGCTTGAAGAAGTCTTCAATTGCGATGATTGTTACCCTGATTTTGGCCTCTGCGGTCGCAGTAGTTGCGTTCCTAACTTAAAGTAATGAAGTGTGGCCGATAAAGCAGGAATTTTTAATACCAGTATTGATCTGAGTGGGGAAGTGTGGCGCTGGAAAGACGGCGTGCTTCGTGACTCCAGTGATCAAGTATTAGCCAGCGTTCGCGCTGATGTTATTTCTGTGGCTCGCCAAAACCTGCTGATTGAACACAACATCGGCGCCCCACGCTTTCGCCTGCGCGCCACCTCATCCAAGGGCAACCTGTACACGATGGGGCAGGCTTCATTCACAGTCAATATCTTGTCCGCAGATTGCGATCACAAGCGCTACAAGCTGCAGCGCACCAACCCTTTCCGCAAGGAAAGGGTCATTTCTAATGACATGGGCCAGGTGCTGCGCACCCGCCCGCGCGGCGATGGCACGCTAACGGTCACCTCGGCATCCGCGCAAGCCGAGGAAGTACCCTTCTTCGATGCAGTATTCCTGTCCTATGGCTGCGTGCTGATAGACGGCCAGGGCGTACGCGACAACACCCGGATTTAGAAATTGACGTCGCGGCCGTTTCTCCAACTAAAACAGCGACAAGCACGTAGTTCAACGCCGATAATGCGATTAAGAATATAATTCTGCGCATTAGGCCAATAACGCCATTGATCACTCATGAATCAGAGTGAAACTTTCATAATTAGCAAGGCAGCAGAAGCTGCAGTAAATGAGCCAATGCGGCTAAACGTCCTACAGAATTTAACAGCAAACAATGGGCGACGGCAGCGTCGGACGACTCGTTTTAGGATGTTCCGGCTCGGTGCAAATTCAAGACGAATTGCTAACTTCGTAGTCCACCTCGCAAGGGTCTCAGCACTTCTCATGGTGTTGGGCTCGACTGATGCGCCAACAAAATTGGTAAAAGCAAATGTCGCTGAAAAGGGAAGGATTTCCAGGCACTATCCTTTTTCTCTCGACGATTCTGTGCTCGGGAGTAAGTCCATATTGATAAGTTGGCTACATGGATTCAATACAGACAACTGGAGAATTCTGGATACCGAACCAGTCCGATAGGCGAGTTCAGGGAACACTGTTTTGGGAGCCAGGCGCCAAGGCAAGAGTTACTCTAAGAAATCGTGTCATCGAGGAGTTGGCAAATCCTATTCAGGTTGCTAACAACGAGGTTTCAATGACTACCAGTGGCGACCCTGCGTTGATAGTTCAAGATAGTGTTCCACGTATGTTGTTTGGTGAAACTGAGGTAGGTAGTGTCACGTGTATTGACTCCTACTTGCAGCATCCACCGGGGAACTTTATGAACATGGCGGCAATTTTCAGTCAGGTCTGGGATCCTTTCACCCTAGTCGTGGGGGCGCATCTTCCAGAAGGCAATGCTGAGAAACTTAATGCCGTTCGGCTGATTCTCGACAGCCCTGCATGGTGGAGGCATCTGCCGGATTTCGGTAGTGTGAAAAGCGAAATAGGCGAGGTTAGATGTAAACGCAATGAAGATGGTTCGGTGTGGTTGGAATTCAATTCTTCAACTGACCTGGATATAAGATCGGCTGCTCGTGTAGTTCAATCGATGTTGACGCTTATGAAGCTCGCGGTTGATGTCGAAGTTGCACCGCACCGTGTCCAGGTTCGCGAACGGAACAAGGAAACCTGGCTCGAAGTTAAGACGCGAAAGCTGAATGCTACCAAGAGCTCCAGTCCGGATCCTCACAACCTACTTCCTCCGTCAGCAGTTACGTTGGAGAGGATTGTAAGGTGGCTTGAGATTGAGAAATATATGGATGGTCTTGCTGCCGCTGTCGCATGGCCAGTTAAAGACGCGGCTATACAGGTCAAGTGCCTTGTGACATGTTCACTGATTGAGGGGATGCATAAGCGAATCGTTGACCCAGAAGAAATACACTACGCCGACCGAGCCGATCACCTACACAGTATTGCGACGCGAATTTCGCCAGATATTACCGATCCTGTTGTGGAATGGAAGAAGATGGTCAAAAATGTTCGTAATGATCTTTCCCATCACAATACGGTTCGGTCGTTCAATGAGCAGTTCTACAATTGGTTGATAGTCGAATCGTCTGCGAATTGGGTGCTGAGATTGTGCCTATTGTCGCATGCAGGGTTTAGAGATGAGGAGATCTCTGACGCTCTCAAGCATCACCAGCGCTACCAGTTCTATCGTGAAAATCTTAAGATGCACGTTCAAGAACTTGAAGCGGAGAAAGAAGCACGATGATTGAAAGAATCTTAGTTTAAAGCGGTCTACAGGCGTATTTTCTGACTCACCCGGTAGATATCCTTGGATATTCAGATTCCGTATCTGAAGAAAGTCTTACTGTATCGTCCGCTGATGGCCGGCGAGGAATGATGCAACGCGAACTGACATGCTAAACGTACGGAGTGCATGCGACGGGCTCATCTCCCAAGTGGTGCATGTTGATAGTTTCTGGAACAAGAAATCTGATAAGTAGTTTGCTTCGTACAACGGGTCTGCCGTCCGCTGTAAAGAGTGATTCCTATTCTGCTACGACCGTGAACAACCTTAGTTCAATTTCAACATCCAAATTGAAAGGGGGACAGGCGGTGGAAAGCGAAAGTGATTCTGAATAGAAAACTGGGCTACTCAAGGCTAAAGGTCGGAGTTGCCCAGTAAATCCAAGTTGCAGCAGCTTTAGAAAGAGCCGCCGCGGAAGCCACCGCCTCCGCCACCACCGGAGAAGCCTCCGCCTCCGCCGAAACCGCCACCGAATCCGCCACCGCCGCCGAGGATTTGTCCGATGACCATGCCGGTGATGATGTTGCCGGCTGAGTTAGAGGCGTGCTGGCGCTGCTGTTGACGACGGTAATTGTTGTAGTCATCGCGGGCACGATCCGCTGCCGTCTTCGCCGCGTTGGTGGCCTGGCGCGCATAATCAATCGCCGCGCGGATATCACGGTCGCGGGAGTTGAGTGCCTGCGCGTGCAGGTGCTTGGCATCCGCCAGGGCAGTACGTGCACCAGAGCCCACGATTCGACCTCGGGAAGACACAATGTCCTCCGCCGCCTGAATCTGCGTGGACGCGGACTGAATTTGCTTAGCAAATTGCTCCAGCTGACGCGCATGGGTGGAGGTTTGCTCACGCACGGTATCCAGCTGGTCATCCAGCTCAGTATCAATGGTCACTAGTGCAGTATGCTGCCCCAGTGGGTCAGAAGCACCCTGCTCGCGTGCCACGCCAACAGCAGCCTGCGCACGCGCAACTACGTCATCAAGTGCCTGCCAATCAGCATCCGTGCCCTGGGAGCGACCCTGTTGCTTAATTTGGCCTGCTTCTTGGATTTCACCCTCGACTTCGTCAATGAGTGCCGGCAGGCTGGCTTTTGCATCAGCAATATTGCCGCGGGCATGCTCCACACCCGTCAGATTACGATCGGAGACCTCCAAGGCATGCTCAGCATCGCGGATGTACGTAACCAAGCCACCTTGCTCGCCGGCTGGACGAGCCTGAATCTCACGTGCTGCAGACAAGTCCTTCTCTGCCTCGTCTAAAGATGCGGACGCGAGCTCAGCATTATCTTCGATTGACTGCAGCATCTCTTCACTGAATTCTGCTTGTAGCTCACGCAGGGTCTCCTCAGCATGTGGCAGACGTGCACGCACATCCACCGTACGCTGAGTCAGCTCATCTAACTTAGAGTCTGCGTTGACCAGAAGGTTGCGCATTTCAGCGAACTCAGCGGCCTGTGCGTCCAACGCATCATCGGCCTGTCCACAGGTGGAGATAATCTCCACCAGCATCGCGCGGCGTTGCTCTGGAGACTCTGGAATGGAATCATCCAGACGCTGGCGGATGTTGAATGCCTTCTGCAGGGTAGTGGTGGAGTGGTTCATCGCGCGGGTAAAGGAACGGGTGCGCTCCGGACCGAACTCAGCCATGGCGATGTCCAGTTCTTCCTTGCCGCGGCGGATGGACTCATCGGTGCTGACCAGTTCCTCATGCGCCAGCGCATCCAACGTTTCCAAGTCCAAGGAGTTAAGACGGCGTATATCGGTCGGCTCAATCTCACGAGCAGAAGACAGTACTTCCGCGGATTCCTTCTTCGAGCGCTTACGCGTATACGCCCAGATACCGCCACCAGCTACCACCGCGACACCGCCGGCGCCCGCCAACCATGCGCCGCTGTTGCCACTGGAACCCAAGGCGGCATCGGTAAGCGCTAGCGCTGATGCGCCCCAATCATCAGACGCTAGGTGCGGATAGGCGGCGTCATACATCGAATCCAAACGACCCTGCGGCCACTGCTCACCAGTCTGTACGCCCATCTGGCGGCCTTCCACATCCACGACATACGCCGCGGAATTCGGGCCCTTCTCAGATACCAGCGCGCCCGCGTACTCCTCAGCGCTCATGCCATCCATGTCATTGGTGAGCACCACGTGCAGCATGAGCTGCTCTTCTTGCTGCAGCTGCGTAATCTTATCGCTTAACTCCGCTTCCTCAGAAGAGCTCAACACGTCCGCGGTATCCGTGACGCGGTCAGAAATCTCCGTCACCGCCTGCGCCACAATATCGGTGCTCACCGCTAGTGCCGGTGCCGCACTGACACCGCCAATCGCCGTAGCAAAAAGTCCCGTGCACAAGATATGGCCAATACGCGCTCGCTTGTTCATAATCGCCAATCCTACCGGTGTTCTAGTAGACCGGTGGGGTCCTGGCGGCGGAAAGCCTGCTGACGTGGAACTGACTCCTATGGCTTTGGATTCCATGGCAAAATTACAACTATGAGTGCCTCTGACTTAGATGCTTCGACGATGAATCAATTTCGCAATTCTGGAGTCGAAAATCATTCGACCATCTTGCTGGGAGCGGGAGCATCGGTGCTCTCCGGACTACCTAGCTGGGATGACTTTGCAATTCGCCTTTTAACTTCAAGCGGCTCTGCGGACGAACAAACTGCAAGAACGCTTCTATCCCGCCAAGACCCAATGATTGTCGTCGAGGCTGCACGGGATGCGGCTGAATGTGATTCTGAATGGGAACGACTTTTGCGCCGAGCTCTATACTCGGGGATTTCTGTGGGCGAATCACTAGTTCCCTCTCCATTGCATGAGGAGACTGTCGGGCACTATTTGGAGCAACCAGAAAAGACTAGCCTGATTACACTGAATTTCGACACGCTCATTGAGCAAGTGCTCCAAGATGCTACGGGCGAAACGGTATCCTCTATCACCGACAGATGGGAGAATAATTCAAGCCCATCTGTGCATCATTTACATGGGATAATTACGCCTAAAGAGATTCAAGACGTAGTACTAACCATTAGGGATTTCACAACGCTAATAGAACGGCGCAACTCGTGGCAGGTGAGTTACCTAGAGAAAGCTGTCAAGCGTGGAGCACTGATCATTGCGGGAACGTCCTATAGAGATCCTGATCTTCGCCAGTGGCTTCACAAGGCGTTACTGGAGAAGCCGGAGGGGCACAAGGCCTTCGTGCTATTGGCTAGAGAAGGCTTTGAAGTTTCCAAAGAGGACTTTGACCAGTTGAAGCGCCCGCTTAGTGATCAGTGGAAAGCAATTGGATTACAACCGGTACTATTGCAGGACCATTCCGATGCAGCTCAAATCATTCGCGAGCTTCGCCATATCAATAATGATGGTTATCTCGCTCCTCAGGAGAGGTGCCAAATGATTTGGGACGAGCATCAAATGCAGTTCCATGAATTGCAGGCGAATTATGTGAACTTATTATCTAGCGACGCAGCTATGCTCAAGCGCGAAATTGGAGTGGAAAACATCGATCTGACGCTGTGGATGTCAAATGGACAAGGTGAACTTGTCAGATGGGCCTCTCAAGACAGGATCTATCGGGATCTGGCAACACTTCGCAGAATTTCGACGGGACATGACAGCGATTGGATAGCGGGAATGGCGTTAGGGGAGGACTCCCAGCTATTTGAAGAACTTCCTGAAAGTCCAACGCGACGCTGGCGTTCTGTACTTGCTGTTCCTGTCCGGGTGGCCGTGCCCAGACACCATCTTGTTTCAAGCGCCGTATTGACGATTGGTCTGCCCGACAAAAGAGAAGTTTATCTGGAAACAATGCTCACTTGGGAAGAAAAAGTTCTTGAAATGGTCGATGAATGGGGACAAAGGTTGGAGGATAGCGTCAGACTCGGCTAATGGGGGGTAGACTTAAAGTAATTTATGAAGGAGGAACGATGACTATGAAGGGTTCAGCGCGAGTAGTTAAAGATCTTGGAAATGGCGTTTACCGCGTAGCTGGAAATGTTCGACGCAGCCCAGTGACTGGCCGCTACGTCACCAAAACCGTCCGAAACTCCAATCGTAAATTTGCCAATAATGCTAAGAAGAACACGGTTCAGTAATTAAACCGTGCCCGGTCAGCTCAGATAAGCTTGTCTTCCATGGATATAGCAATCGTGGTCTTAGGCGCCTCCCAATATGATGGCCGGGCATCAAAGGTTCTTGCCGCGCGCCTAGATGAAGCATTAGCTATTGCAGTCGAGCACCCAGACAAAGATATCCACTTCTTTACCCTGGGCGCGAATATGCCAGGGGATAGGTTTACTGAAGCTGGCGTAGCCAAGTCCTATCTCATTGACCACCAGGTGGATGAAGAAAAAGTCCACGCGGTTGCCAAAGGCAATGACACCGTCGGCTCACTCGAGGCAGTGCTCAAAGAGCATCCATTGCTTTCCGAAGCCCCCTCATACCTCATCACCGATCCCCTCCACACGCTGCGCGCGAAAGCCATAGCGAACCAGCTTGGCTGGTCACCAAAGGTCAAAGGCGCACGCACATGTCCCTACTACTTTCCCCAGAAAGAATGGTGGGGAGGACTGGCCCATGAAGCAGGCGGCCTAGTGGTCGTGGCACTAAGTGCCATCTTTGGCAAACAAGTGGGCTTAAAGATCCGGGGACTGCTCTACAACGTCGAAGCGCTTATTCGGCCGCGCTTCAAGACCCGTCATGGTTTGCTTCGTCAAAACTCAGCAAACCATGAGTAGGAGAAGATACGCAGCAAATCATGAGTAAAAGCCAGAAGGCATTAGAACATGAGACAACAAACGCAGTGAGTAAACCCGCACATAGCAGCGAGAACGGCTTAGAATAGAAGCCAATGTATTCCTATACCTCAAGTGATACCACCCGGATCTTTGATGAGACGCCCAAAGGCTCCACCTTTGTCTCGTCTGATTCCGATGACCGCGGTGCCTTCTCCCGCGACCGTGCCCGCGTGCTGCACTCAGCTGCCTTGCGCCGCCTGGCGGATAAAACCCAAGTAGTTGGCCCTCAAGATGGAGATACCCCACGTACTCGCCTGACGCACTCCTTGGAAGTCGCCCAAATTGCCCGCGGCATTGGTGCCGGCTTAGGCCTCGACCCCGACCTGTGTGAGATGGCTGGGCTGACCCACGATATTGGCCACCCGCCCTACGGTCACAATGGGGAGAACGCCCTCAACGACGTGGCTGCTGACTGCGGCGGCTTTGAAGGCAACGCGCAGACCCTTCGCATTCTTACCCGCCTGGAACCTAAAATCATCGATGACAACGGCGATTCGGTGGGGCTCAATCTCACCCGCGCCGCGTTGGACGCAGCCTGCAAATACCCGCGTGCAAAGACCAACCCAGATGGCTCCATAAACCGCAAATACGGCGCCTACGACGAGGACTCCCACATCCTCACTTGGCTGCGTGAGGGCCACGATGATGAGCGCCCCTCCATGGAAGCCCAAGCGATGGACTGGTCCGATGACATCGCCTATTCCGTCCACGACGTGGAAGACGGAATCGTCTCCGGGCGTATCTCACTCAACGTTCTGTGGGATCTGGTTGAACTAGCCAACCTGGCCGATAAAGGCGCGAAAGCCTTCGGCGGCACCGCCGAAGAGCTCCTCGACGCAGCCGATTCGCTGCGCCAGCTCCCGATTGTCTCCAATCAGCGCTTTGACTACACACTGACCAGCTACGTGGGGCTTAAGAAGATGACCTCCGAACTAGTCGGCCGTTATGTCGGCGCCACCGTCGCCGCCACTAAAGCATCGGGGGAGACCCTCGGCCGCCAACACGGCCAGCTCATTGTCCCACACGCCGCCGAAGCCGAAGTCCGACTGCTAAAAACCATCGCGGTGCTTTACGTCATGGACACCCCGGCGCATCTGCGCCGCCAAGACCGCCAACGCGAACGCGTCTACCGAGTATTCGACTACCTCACCGCCGGCGCGCCGGGCACCTTAGACGCGATGTTCCGCATGTGGTGGGAGCAAGCCGAGACCCCCGCCCAACGCCAACGCGTCATCATCGACCAAATCGCGTCCATGACCGAGTCGCGGCTCGAGCGCGTTGCCCGAGCGTCCGCAGCGTTTTCTGGTTACTTGGGTTAACACCCAATCCGCCAGAAAACTCCGCAGACGTAAAACAAGAAGACGAAAAATAGGGTGACTGGGCTAGCGGTACAGCTTGACGCCTAAGTCATCGAGCACGCGCCTAATAGCAGCGGCATCCGCATCATTCATTGCCCAGTTAGCGCACGTGATGCGGTCAATCTTCGCATCAACGAGGAAGTCTGCCAGCGCATCCAAGTTGCGTGGACTCGGGACATTATTGTCGCAGCGAACTCCATCAAGGGCTGTGTAGAAATCCTCGCGGGTAGTGATGCAGTCCGTAATGAGCATGCGGCGTCTATTCGGCATCAGGGATCTCGCAGAAGGATTCATAATGGTCATCGGTGTAGTACCACACTTCAGGGTCAGTTTCGGAGCCACCGCCGGTCACGATACGACGCGCACCACGGTGGTCTAAGCCAGGGGTTTCCACGGTGTATTCGCGATAGAAATCAGAAGACTCATCGGGCAGAACGCCTTCGTAATTTCCAAAACGGCGGTTGTCATTTTCGGGATAGTCATATGGACCACCGGCAACAATGTCATCGCGGGTCTCAATTGCCTGCTGGGGCAAAGAGTCCATCGCGCAGGTTTCAGAATCAGCAGAGACGGCAGAAGTCTCCGCGGAACTAGAATTTCCTGAGTCAGAAGAGGAGAGGTCAATGCCGAAGTAACCGGCGACCAAAACAACAACAGCGCCACCAATAATTGCAGGAAGGGACTTCTTGCGTGATGCCGAATTACCTGATGTGGAATCCTCAGATGATTGTGCCATGGCCTTATTGTTGCAGTCATGGGCACTAAGAATGAAATCGGTCAGCGCTTAAAAGTCTCGATTTGGTGCCACACGGTAAGGTTCTAGGTATGGCAAGAGGCAGAATTCCGGAGAGCGATATCCAAGCGATCCGTGAACGCGCGCCCATCGAGGAAATCGTTGGTGAATACGTCCAGCTCAAGCCCGCTGGCTACGACAGCCTGAAGGGCCTGTCGCCTTTCAAGGAAGAAAAGACCCCGTCTTTCCACGTGCGCCCGCAACGTGGCTATTATCACTGTTTCTCCACGGGCAATGGCGGCGATGTTTTTAAGTTCCTCATGGAAATGGAACAGGTTTCTTTTCCTGAGGCAGTGGAATCTGTGGCGCAGAAAATTGGCTACCACATCAATTATCAGGGCGGTAGCACTGGCGCTCGCGATGAAAAGCCCGGCACCCGGCAGCGCCTCGTCGCAGCAAACAAGGCTGCACATGAGTTCTATCGTCAGCAGTTAGAGACCCCCGAGGCGGCTACCGCGCGCAACTTCCTACTGGACCGCGGATTTAGCCAGGAAATTATTTATAAATTCGAATGCGGCTACGCGCCCGCAGGTTGGGATACTGCCACGAAGCATCTGCTGCGCAAGGGTTTTAGCTTTGAGGAGCTAGAAGCAGCCGGTATTTCCAAGATGGGCAAGCGTGGTCCCATCGACCGTTTCCACCGCCGTCTACTGTGGCCTATCAAGGACCTCAGTGGCAACGTCATTGGTTTCGGCGCCCGCAAGCTTTTCGATGACGACAAGCTGGGCAAGTACATGAACACCCCTGAGACCATGCTCTACAACAAGTCGAAGGTCCTTTTCGGGCTTGACTTGGCCAAGCGTGAAATCGCCGCCCAGCACCAAGCAGTGGTGGTGGAGGGGTACACCGATGTCATGGCCATGTATGCCGCCGGCGTCACCACTGCCGTCGCATCCTGTGGCACAGCCTTTGGCGGTCAGCACCTTCAGGTGCTGCGTCGCCTTATGTTGGATGACTCCTACTTTCATGGTGAGCTCATCTATACCTTCGATGGTGATGAAGCAGGACAGAAGGCTGCCATGCGCGCCTTTGAAGGTGAGCAGAAGTTCACCGGCCAGTCCTTTGTGGCCGTTGCGCCTGAGGGCATGGACCCCTGCGATCTTCGCCTACAAAATGGTGATGCCGCTGTCCGTGACCTCATTGCTGACCGCATTCCGATGTTTGAGTTCGTCATCCAATCAGTGCTCTCCGAGCACCGCGTGGACACCGTGGAGGGTCGCCTGCAAGCACTACGCCGTGCGGTCCCAGTAGTAGCTCAGATTCGTGATGAACCCCTGCAACGCGAATACGCCCGCCGCCTGGCGGGCTGGGTCGGCTGGCCCGACCCTGATGAAGTCCTTCAACAAGTCAAAGCGGAGGCCAAGAAGCCGAAGAAGGAAGAACCGCGCCGCACCATTCTGTCGGAGTCCAATAAGGAGCAGGCAGCAGCAACTCCTGCTCCGATGATTCATCCTCCATCACCGCGAGAGACACACCTGTGGCCGCAGCGTGAGGCTCTCAAGTTGGCTTTGCAATACCCCAATGTTGCCGGCACCTACTTCGATGGTGTGGATGAGGACGCTTTTTCTAATGATGCCTACCGCATTGTCCGTAAAGCCATCAGCTCCGCCGGCGGCGCCGCCCAGGGCGCGCAGCAGCCAACGGTGGAATGGATTGCCAATGTTGCCGGTGAGATGCTCGACCTAACCGGCCGCAACTTTGTCTCTGAATTAGCAGTGGAGGAGATTCTCCCAACCGGTACCTCGATGGAGGACTACGCAGATATGGTCCTCTCGCGCCTGCAGGAGACTCAGGTAGGCAACCATATCGCGGAGCTGAAAGCTCGCCTAGGTCGCATGCGTCCATCAGAGGATGAAGCGACTTATAACTCCCTGTTTGCAGACCTCATCGCACTGGAACAAGCCCGCCGCGAGCTGAATAATCGCGCTTTCCGCGGGGGTTCGGATTACTAGTCTTCGTCGACTTCATAGATACGATCAGGCTCATTAGTCTGGTCGTTCTTGTTTTTCTTGCCTCGATTTAGATCCTTGATTTCCTTCATACGGGGATCCGGATCCAGCCGATTCGCGATAGTCTTGCGCGTCGCATTGAGTGCATTCTTGGTGACGGGGGAGTTGATGGTCTTTTCGTAAGCATTCTTGATTTGGTGAAAACGCTTGCGGCCCGCCTTCGTGCCTAGCACGTAACCTGCAGCGGCACCGACTACGAATTGAAACATAGTATTCCGTTTACTCCCTTTTATTTAATGCGAAACGATACTGTCCAAGCCTACCGAAAAGTTCCTTCACGGAACATTGGTACGCAACAAAAGGAATACCCGCTCACACGGAAATGTACCAGGCTCAATACTTAACTGATCGGACAGTTCTTCTCCCGAACAGGGGTAAATTATAACGATTTGATTCCAGATTCTTCCCAGGATGGTGTTTGTTCCGATAGTTTTAATTTCGTGGAGTTTGAATCTCTGTTGCCTCAGGCAACTTCAGCCGCAATAGCTTCAGCCGCACTTTTTGTGGCTAGTCATGCCATGGATCAAACTCAAAGGACAACCGCGCAGACAGATTTTGCGGGCGTCATATCCAAACCGGGACAAGAATAATCTCGAACGCAATTAGTGCAATATCCAGTGAGTCGATAACCTCACGATTCTCCCGACTGGTAACTCCTGGTCATGTGTAATGGCGCTCGACATTGTAGGATTGCCATCATACCTGCCATATTTGTTGAAGCTTAAACGTCACTGTTGATTCGCTGCCAGAATCGCATGGTTGAATGGTAATGAGTTTTAAACTGATTAGTTAGGAGAATTATGAGCAAGCCAAAGGTTATGACGGTCTACGGCACCCGCCCAGAAGCGATTAAGGTGGCTCCAGTCATCAAGGCGCTTGAAGCTGATGATCGTTTCGAATCAATCGCGGTGTCTACTGGTCAGCATAAGGAAATGCTTGAGCAGGTTAATACGATGTTCGGTATTAAGCCAGCATATAATCTTGGACTCATGAAGCCAGGTCAGGGCCTTAATGAGATTGTCTCCCGTGCACTTGCCGGCCTCGATGAAATCATTACTGAGGTGGAACCAGATGCCATCATCTCTCAGGGTGATACTTCGACTGCGATGGCTGCAGCGATGGCTGGCTTCCATCGCGGTGTCAAGGTTGTCCACCTTGAAGCTGGTTTGCGCACTGGTGACATCTTCTCCCCATTCCCTGAGGAAGCAAACCGCAAGATCATCGGTCAGGTAGCTTCCTTGCATCTCGCGCCAACTGAGGGATCGCTGGAGAATCTTCGGATTGAGAACTTCCGTTCCAAAGACATCGTGGTCACGGGCAATACGGTGATCGATGCTTTGCTTGAAGCCGCCAGCTGGGATACCACTTTTGCGGATCCAAAGCTTCAGGAAGCCGCTGCATCCGATAAGCGCATGGTGGTTGTTACTACCCACCGACGTGAGAATCTGGATGCAATGAAGGAGATTGGCGGTGCAGTTCAAGACCTTGCGACTGCATACCCTGACATTTACTTTGCGCTTCCACTGCATCTGAATCCCGCCGTACGTCAGGCGGTCCTTCCAGAGGTAGAGAGCTTAGAAAACGTCATCATCACGGATCCACTCCCATATGATCAGTTTACTAAGCTGCAAGGCCGTGCAACCATCATCCTTACAGACTCGGGCGGAGTCCAGGAAGAAGCTCCTTCACTGGGCAAGCCAGTATTGGTTATGCGACAGAACACCGAGCGTCCTGAGGCTGTTGTTGCCGGCACCGTCAAGCTTGTCGGAACGAACCGCTCCCTGATCGTGGCGGAAGCGAAACTGCTTCTCGATGATAAGGCTGCATTTGAGGCTATGGCGAATGCTGTAAACCCATACGGTGATGGCAAAGGCGCTGAGCGCTCTGTCGCAGCCATTGGCGCCCTTCTGGGACTGGGGGAGCGCGCGGAAAATTTTTCGCCTAGAACTGAGGAGAATGAAGAGCGGATTCCTCGGTTCGAAGAGGTTGTAAGCAGCACAGACTAATTTCTAGAGGCACTAGATAGCAGTGGCCGGGTTCGGGCCGCTGCTATTTGTTTTAAAGCCTTAAATAGGAATTGAAACCAAGAGAAGGCTTATATCAGGGGTGAGTAAACAGATCTGTGGATGGTTTCTGCCCTTCTCCCTGGTAGGAGTGTATAAACTCGCGATTTATAGTGTTCGCCGGGTTATAAATCGTCTAGTTGCGTTTAATGCCGCTGAATTTCGTTCCTGATGCTACGACCGTTGAAGTAAGCGAAAATACTCCTCCTGGACGCTGTAGCCCCTGTATAACCGCAAGAATCCAGGCATTGCGCATATTGACGGCAGCATCTCACTGCCAATTCGGAGGCCGCTCTCTCACCAATATGTACCAAGTGGATTTGTGTGCGATTCGCTCGGAATTCTTCAAATTAGCAGTTAAACCGAAACTTCCCCGCCTTCGCCAAGACCAGGCCCCGACACGCCGCCAGACACCACTATTGTCACATAGCCCCATAGCCCCATAGCCCTAAGTAAACACATCTGTTTACATACTCCTTACCCGTGTATGGGCGTGGACCATAAACGAAACACCCCATTACTATTAATGCTGGTAATGGGGTGTTAATTTGCTCCTCCAACTGGGCTCGAACCAGTGACCCTTCGATTAACAGTCGAATGCTCTGCCAACTGAGCTATGGAGGAATATTGGTTGCGCCGGAGCCTTGCGGCCTCTCTGTGCAACGAGACATAACTATATAAGATCTAGTCGGATTAAGGCAAATCGCCAGTTGAGGGGCTGTTTCCTTCGAATCTTGCGAAGGCGGTTACTGGCGTCGAACGTACGGTACTAATTGTGCCAAGTTTTGGTAGTTGCAGTCAGGGGTTGAAGAATCCTTTAAACTTTCATGATGATATCGTTAATGGATATTGGAGTGCGCGGATGAGAGAGGAAGGGGGCTCGTGAGTTGAAAATTTTGATTATTTCTCAGTATTGGGCCCCAGAGAATGGAGTGCCTCAGAGGCGTTGGTCTTGGCTGACAAGCATTCTTGAGGCTGAAGGGCATTCCGTGACTGTAATCGCGCCTCCTCCTCACTACAACCGCAGTCCTAGTTTGTCGGAGTGGTGGAAATCCGGCTCCTTTAGAGCCCGTACCGAACATCAAGAGATTAATCATGCTCAGACCGTGGTTCGGACGGGTTTTTTCCCGGCCGGACGTTCGTTGACTCAGCGGATTCTCAATCAAGCAGCTGTCGCATCGGCTGCGCTATGGGTCATTCTCAAAAAGCCTGGCATCTTACAGGGATATAAGCCAGATCTTATTATTGGATCAGTCCCTGCCTTGCCGACAGCTGTCGTTACGTATGTTGCTTCAAGGCGCTTCAAGGCCCCCTATGTGATCGATCTTCGGGACGCCTGGCCAGATTTGATCAGTGAACATGATCGGTGGAATTCTGGGTTGGGCGAGCCCTCGTTACGGGAAAAGTTGCTGTCGAGAGGACCTGTCCAAATTTTGGGGATCATAACGAAGCGTGCAATCAACTTCAGCCTTCGAGAATCCGACGCGTTAATGGTAACTTCTTCCAAGTTAGGGGAATCGCTCAGTAAGCAGTTTGCCGAGAAGGGGTCGCGTGAGTCAAAGCCGATTTCAGTTGTTCGGAATGTGTTTCCCGAAGAGGTGGAACGGAATATCCCTAAGGGTGGTAAGAGTTCGTTAAAAGAGCTCAATGTGCTTTACGCGGGCACTTTAGGTCGCGCGCAGAATCTTACTAATGCTATTCATGCTGCTGCTATCGCCGAGAAGGAAGGCTATGTGGTTAACCTTCGTTTTGTGGGTGCTGGAGCGGCACGCCAGGAGCTCGTCCGGGTAGCAAAGAAGCTGGATATCAAAGTAGAATTCAGTTCCCGAATTGCAGCTGAGGATCTGACTGAGCATTATGCTTGGGCGGATACTGCGCTGGTACATTTGACCGATTGGCCACCATTGGAGCAAGCAGTTCCATCGAAAACTTATGAGCTGATGACCTGTGGGATTCATATCAGCACAGTTGCAGCAGGGGAGACCAAGGAACTTGTGGAGGAGCTTCGGGCAGGACATGTGGTTCCGCCTGAATCTCCACGAGAGCTTGCAGAGCTCTGGATGAGATTGGTTGACGATCCAATGCTTTTGGATATTTCTGCTGAAGCAGCGAATTGGGTTGAAGTCGAGCGTACTGAAGTCGCGCCTCAAGAATTGCAACGAATTATTCAGACCTTCGAAAGCAATTAATGACCAGATCGCGACTAAAAAGCGGGTACCGCCGAATCTCTTTGGCAACAAGCCTTTTCGGTGTTCACCTTTTGGAAGATCCCAATGACCTCTTTATCAAGATTAGCCAGAAAATGAGGAGTAAGGGTCTACCAGTACCCGCCATAAAATCTCCAACGCCGAACCGAAAAGCGGAACAGCTTTTTGAAGTCGGTGAACTATTAGAAAGCGCCGCCCTTTTCGCTAGGAGTGGGATTCACGGAAGATCTCGCGCACGCAAAATAAGGCGTCAAATTGAAGAGCTCGCAATGCCTATCAGGAAGAGCACTCAGCTCGAAAGAAGGATGGAACTGAGCGACGTAAACGTTCTTTTCTATCTAACGAACTCAAAGCCTTTCACTCAATCAGGCTATACAGAGCGAACTCATCAACTCTTGACTTCATTAAAGAACGAGGGCATAAATGTTCGCGGGGTGACCCGTTTAGGGTATCCGGTTGTCATTGGCGCCTTCCCGCTTGAAGAAAAGACCGTAGTTGATGGTATCGAATACAGTCGACTGCTTCCTACCAAGTATCCAAAACTTAAGTCGGAACAGACTGATCTGGCAGTAGAAATGTTGGTTCGCGAAGCTCGCGATTTTAGTGCGACGATTTTGCATACAACAACTGACTTCAAAAACGCGATTGTGGTATCTAGAGCCGCCGAGATTCTCGGAATTCCATGGATTTATGAAACTCGAGGAGAGCTGCATAAGACGTGGTTATCGAAGCGACCAGACAATTTACAGAGCCAAGCCAAGCACTCTGAATTTTACCGCGCGGCCGAACGAAAAGAGCTTGAAGCGATGGAGAACGCAGCGGCAGTTGTCCAGCTGAGCCAAGTGTCGAAGAAACAATCTATTGCGCAAGGGATAGATGAGAACAAGATAGCAGTTGTCCCGAATGCTGTGTCTACGAGGGAACTCGGTCGAGAATATTCAAAGTTCGATATTAGGGATGAATTAGGACTAGATAAACACTGGAAAATTGTCGGTTCAGTAACTTCTCTAGTTCAGTATGAAGGTCTGGATGACTTAATTAGAGCAGTTGCGTTGCTTCCCGAAGTTCATTGCCTGATGGTGGGCGACGGAGAAGCGCGACCTGAGCTGGAGGCTCTAACCAAGCACCTAGAGCTGACCGACAGAGTGCACTTCGTAGGAAAAAAGCCTTCGGATACGATTTGGAAGTGGTATGCCGCGCTCGACGTCTTTGCCGTTCCTCGTAAGGATCAAGAGGTTTGCCGGACAGTTACTCCAATTAAGACATTGCTAGCGCAGGCGAATGGAGTTCCAGTCGTTGCTTCAGACCTCCCCGCACTGAGGGAAGTAACTGGAGACCATGCAGCGTATGCTCCAGCTGAGAATCCAAAAGAGCTTGCAAATGCGATAGCTCAACTCTTCTTGGCGGAGAACCAACAACTAGATAACTTGCGTGAAAAAGCTAGGAATTGGGTAAGCACAAGGACATGGCGTGCGAATGCGCAGCGCCTTAAAACTCTGTATACGCAAAGCAGTTTGAATGGGGGATAAACAAGCCGTCTCTACGTTGTCGCAGTTGTGATGGCACATGGTGCTACCGCCCCACGGTGTCTTGCGAAGCATTTAACTGAGAAGGCGGAATGCGTTCCACCCGATGGAATTTCGAAAATCATGGATTGCTCATTCATATACGAGGTGCGTTGCACTGCCTTGCCTCCTTCTAGCAGATAGAACGCAAACTCGAGAGAAGCGGGACGTGAGGTAGCGGGATTAGCTTCAACAGTGAGCTTGTTATCCTTAATTTGGACCTTGGGGTTCAGATTAACTGGAGGTTTGGCCAGGAGAGCCGGCACCTTCAGGTTAGGTAGTGCATCCGATGCACGAATTCCCCTGATAGTTAAGCCAGAGCTGGGATTCTTCGTGCACTCATAGCTGATTGAAGCGCCAGGCTCAGATGACGGGTTGAAAACGTCACGAGCGGACATCATGCGTGCAACGGTGAGACTTGGGCTGAGAGTCCCTTTCTCGAGCGCTTCAAATACGGACTTGTGGACGGATTTAAGGCTTGATCGGTGCTCGGGAAATGCTTCTTCAATCTCATACGCAATTGTTCGAGACATACTAATTAATGCCGCAGTTTTGTCGGCAGGAATCGTTTCCTGGGTCGTTCCGGAGAAATTAATTTCTTCGATAGTTGGCTTTTGTTTAGAAACAGAGCTGAAATGGGATTCTAGGATATCGGTATCTTTAGGGATATTCTTACCCGCACCATTTGTTAAAAGCTCTGTTGCCTCGGGATCTTCGAATGGGAAATCCAATAATGATGGCTCTGTGGCGGCGAAAATTTGGCGGGCAATCTGATAGCTACGGAGTTCTGGATTCGGATACTTTTCCGAAGCTGCATAAAAATAGGAATTTGATAGCGGCTGAAATGAGAATAGATTCGTACTCGCCGAGAATTTTGCATGTCCAAAATGAGTGCGATTCCTACAATGCTGATAGTAACTAGGCATTAGGTCATCGAAGCTTTCTGAGCGGAGCCATTGCTGAACCGAACTCAGAGACTCATTCGCTGTGCTGCCAAATGAGGAATCAATGATTGCATTATCGACAAACCACTTTCGGAACTGCGCGAAAGGAGCTTCACTGCTAACTCCGGTTTTGGAGCTATAGGATTGAACTTGTTGTGCCAAGCTTAAGAAACCAGCACCCTTTATTGGTTCTCCACCGCCGCCTCGCAATGAGATCTCTGGAGTTGCATAAATGGTGTGGTGCGCAGTAGCTGGATACGCATTAGAAAAGTTTGACGATGTAGTATTCGAAATCCAGAGACCCTCTTCTAAGCTAGTCTTCAAATTGGAAGTAGAACGAGGGGGAAGCCAGTTGAGGCCAAAATGCTTTCCTATGGCGTAGCTGATGAAAAAGTCATCTTCGAATACCTTATAGCTGTATTTGTTTTTATAGAGTCGTGGGTCATTCGAACGAATCGCGAACGTGTCATCGACCCCAGCCGCCAATACGAGCGCGAGAACGACGCGTGAATCAACTCCCCCGGAAAGGAGAAGTGAGTGAGAGTGGTCTTCATTCAAAGCGAGACGGTTGAGCGTTCCTGTTACAAACTCAATTCCCTGGTCAATCAGTGCGGTCGAGTCAGAAGAGTCGCTATTCAGCAGGGATTTCCTGTCAATAATAGTAACTGAATGTTCTGCCACATGGACTGCAAGGTGCGGAGGAAGTAGACGAATCTCGACGGCAGAAGTCTGCCAAGCAAGAGGATTTGAGAATCTGGAATCCTTCGTAATTATTGTGGTGATGTACGCATTAAGGTCTAATGTCGGATTGACGCCGTTTCTCATTAGTTCGTAGGTAATACCCTGAAATGAGTCTGAAACGATAAACTTTTGACCTGGAATAAGTGCGTAAAAGAGCGGAGAATATCCGAACTCATCGTTGAATACAAGGAACTCAGAAGTCTCCGAGTGATCCGCATCAGAGCGTTCTGCTACCGCAGTCCATTCTCCTAACGCTGCGGCAAATTCTGAGATGGTAATTGTCCGGGGGACTCGACGAGTAAAATCGGTATCGAGGTTAAAACCCGGGGAAGCAGCGATGCCAGAAATATTCTTGACGGTATACCTAGCCGGCTCAATGGATTTATCCCGATCGAAATCAATGGTTGAAGCGCACGATTCGATTGCGATTGAATGCGCAGAAAGTCCAACTTGAGACATCTAACTGACTCCTTTTAGGTGCTTTTGTTCTTGTCTAGCTTATGCGATGTTTTCCGCGTGATTTGCGTTTTCGCCTTTTCCCTGGTTCATCGAATACTTGAAATCTTGATATTCTGACTCAAAGTAAATCTGCGGCTTAGAATATCGACGCGACGTATAATCGATGACATGTTGAGCGTCCGCAGTGTTTCCCAACGCAAGCCTTTTTGTCCAAAGCTTATAACTGCGAAGAATCTTTTTAGGAGGTCCATCGGCAATCACTGTGCCTTCATATAACCAGATCACGCGGGTGCAGTGCTTTTGAATCGTACTGGCGGAGTGCGAAACAATAAATACAGTTCCGGCATCATCTAGGAAACTATTCATTCGCTTACGGGCTTTCTCAGCGAATGTGGCGTCGCCTGTTGAGAGGGCTTCATCGACCATTAGGATCTCCCGTTTAACTGCGGTGGCGATCGCAAATTTTAATCGCGATTTCATACCTGCGGAGTAGGTCTCCATAGGTCTGTCAGCGGCGTCTGAAAGCTCAGCCCATTCAATCACCGGGCCGATCAATCCTTCAACTTCTTTTGCTTCTAATCCCATTGCAAGCAAGCCAATTTTGGCGTTTTCTCGGCCAGTCAATTTGGGCTGAAGGGCAGCAGAAACTCCGAGTAATGTTGGCTCCGCTGACACGCGAACTAAGCCACTAGTCGCAGTTTCATTTCCCGCGATAATGCTTAGCAAGGTACTCTTCCCAGAACCATTTTTACCGAGGATTCCGATGCATTCCCCGGAATATGCGACGAATGAAACATCCTTAAGGGCCTTTACTGGTTTGCGTCGCCCAGAAAAAATTGATTTATTTTTACCATAGACCTTGTAGGTTTTTGAGATGTTTCGAGCTACTACTACAACCTTATCGGATGGCAATGTATCGCTCCTCTGCTTGCCAGAAATAGCTGAAGCCTACTAGCGCTAGGCCGAAAGACCAGGCCGAAATATAGACCCACACGTCAAGACTGGGGAATACTCCTTCCATGACGCAGGTCCTCGCAGCCATAAGGAACTGGTAAATGGGGTTTATCTCAACAAAAGTAGAGAGCAGGGGGTGAGTCTCGAATCGATCAATCGTAAAGAAGACCCCGGAAGTAAAGAACAGAGCACGGTTTAAGAGGCTAAGAATCTTCGTGATATCGGGGAAGAAGGCACTGGCACGGGCAGCGAAACAGATGCAACCGAACGCAAATACGTGAGCAAGGATGTAGATTGGGACGATTCCTAAAATCGATATGCTGATTCCCTTTTCCCACTGAAAAGCGAGAGCTCCGATGATCGCTACGATTGCCGGAATAATGTGGTCAATGAACTGCCTAAGTATCAAGGATACGGCTAGCGATACTTTTGGGAAATTGAACGAACTTATGAGGTTTCTGGATCTTTGAATGAGATTTCCTCCAGAAGTAATCCCTGCGGTGAAGAACCCGAAAAAGATGACACCAATCATCAAAAACCCGATGAAGTTGTCCATGCCCCGGCTTACTTTTAAAATCAGTCCGAACACGATCGCATATACAGCGACTTGGAATATTGGCTCCAGCAGGACCCAAGCTAAGCCGAGATAGGTGCCGTTTCCTGAGGAGAGAGATTTCGATTTGGTTTCTGCCCAAATGAAATGGCGTCGCTGCCACAGTGAGTTTATGTAGTTGACGAGATTTTCCCTGGCATGCAATTGCTTAAGGGGTTGATCATCAACCAGAACGACATTTACCGTGGTGACTGAACTGTGAGCTGCTGATCTTGGTCGCTGAACAGCAGAACTTTCTTTTGGGGACCGCGGTAGTTCGTTTGTTTTACACATATACGGCATCCTTAGCTAATAGCCAGACTCTTATACTTTAAGGATATAGGGACAGTTAAGTCTAGCGATTCTTGCCTCATATTAGTCAATCAAGACTTCATTTGTCTTAATGCCAAGACTCGTACGATGCGCAGAATTTATCCGATAGAACACCTGAGCGTGGTAGTTTCCTGGACCATCAAGAGGGAACGAAACTTCAGTATCCTTTTTATACCAAGCCTTATTAATCCGTCGGTTGTTTTTGTAAAGGTACACAGCGAACTCAGGAGCGATGTCGTTTTTGTCGGAACCTCCGAAAGATACAGTCACGGTTTCCGAGTCAATTGCCAGGTTTGGGGAGAACTCAGGCGTTGGATGATTATGCCAGCCGTCTTGTATTTTCACTGGGAAGTCAACGCGGACCTTGGAGATAGAAGTACTCTGATCAATGGTTTGCTCAGAAGTGAATAACCGTACATGGTTTCCTTTAGCTTGTGACGGAAGGAAAACATCCAGTGCTGAAGCAATCTTAGTGCTTAACGGCAGGAAACGTGAAGCAACTATTTGCGTCTGTTCAAATGCCCGCGTATTGATTCGCCGTATAGTTTGTTTCAGATCGGGCTCCACGAAATCTTCAATTAACTTCATGCTTTGTGCTGTATAGGAACGACTGGACAGGATTTTATCGTAAGGAGCGCATATCAGTCGTTCATCCTTTGCCCAGCCAGTGCGAGCAATTGAGGAACTGCGATTCGCTTTTATACGATCCACTTGTTTCTGCCAAGCGGTGTCCGAAATTTGAACATCATGTGCTTTAGGATTTGCTATTGCTTGTGTGGAGTCAGAGTTTTCAAAAGGGAGGTCCAAGAGGGAAGGGTCATTAAGGTGGTACAGATCTCGTACGATTTTGCCATTCGCTCTTTCCTCGAATCCCAGCATTTGACTAGCTCGGATAAAGTGTTGGTTCGAAAGTGGATGGAATGCGTAATTATTTGAACTTCCTGATTGCCTTACATGCCCAAAATGCGTACGGTTTCTGATGTTCCGGTAGAGTTCGTTAAGCTTTTCTGTTAAGGATGCCCCAGAAACTCTGCTGAAAGTTTCAGCCATGTATTCCTGAACCAGAGGGCGTTCTTGATTTAGCATGGGGAATCGAGACATATACCAGTCTATGAAGCCCAAATGTTCATTTGGCTTCCAAGCTCTGTTTCGTATCTGTTCAGCGATTCTCTCGCCGGTGAGCGTGGTCCGGAGTAATTCTCCACCACCGCCTCTAAAAGTAATCTTGAGATCAGACTGTATAGTGTGGCCCGGAGGAGCTGAGAATGAATGCGCAAAGTTTGACTTGTACGATTGGTGAAAGTTGAGCGAATCCTGAAAATCGAACTGCAGGAATTCTCTGTCGCCAACAGTAGCCCAATCCAGGCCAAGGTTGGTACGGATGGTGTCAGCAATTGCAATATCTCGTTCGACGACTTTGCGCGTGTTCTTGTTCTTCCAAGTTCGGGGATCTACCGATGAAAGTTGAAACTCGTCAGTCTGTCCTGAGGACGAAATTAGAGATAGGACGAGCCGCGAATCCACGCCGCCTGAGAGAGAAAGTACCTTTTGTAGTCCTTCAACCCCGGACAGCTGCTTTATGGAGCTGTGAACAAGTTGAGACCCGCGCTCCAGTAGACTCTCATAAGAATAGTTGACCGTAGGTGAGAGGACAGACCGACTAATAATTTGTAGTCCACTGTCCCGAATCAATAGCGCTTCTTCAATACCTAGGATGCGAATGCTTGCGGACATAGTGCGGCGGACACTTGGATTGTCGAAATGCGGATGCGCAGGAAAGAGAGTTGCGGTGTAGTGGGCCACGTCTAGTTCGGGGGTTGCGCCGAATTGCCTGAGTCCATGCACTACCCCTAAGAACGTATCTGCAACGATAACGTTGTCTCCCGACTCAGCGTAGAAGATAGGGCAGTACCCAGAAGAATCGCCAAAGACCACAAATGTCTTTTCATCGGCTGCATTCGCTTCACCGATCGCCATCCACTCGCCAAGCGCATCCTGAAACTCACCTAGTGTTAGGGGGTAGGAAATGGGGAGTGCAATTGTGGACTCGATCGCAAATCCTTCTCCGACCGCGAGCCCAGAGACTCTCGAGACACGAAAATTTTGCAGATCGTGTAGGTCTGATGCTTGCGACATGGCGGGGGATTTCCCGTGTACCTGGATGCTAACGAAATCCGCTGACCTAAATAGCTCCTGCATTATTGAAACTTCCTTGGTGTAGCTAGTTATTGAAAGGACTGGATGTACTCGAGGGAACGGGTAGAAATTTCTGTGGCGCTACTCGTACTATCGGCATCTTGAAGTTTAAGAATGTAGTCCCAGTCTCCGCCACTTGAAACTACGTCGCGGAAAATTTTCGTGAGAACCTTGCCAGGAGCTGGTTTATGCCCGAGGCCCCACTCCCCGGCGAAAACGGCAGTATCAGTTCTGTTTTCAAGCGTGGCGTTTAGGAACGGTACAAGGTACTTGGGTACATGAGTGCGGTCGCCGAGATTCTGTATATAGAGAATCTTATTGGGAAAGTTCTTCTGGTAGAGGTTAATTAAATTATGCTCGAAGTCGGCTTTTTCGATTGGCATGCTATCCCATGCAGCATCCAAATACGCGTTCACGGCCTGCTCGCTATATTTAGATATATCTGTTTGTGGATTCATTGGAATAGCCCATGAGCCTGGGAATTGCAGAGAATAGAACATTGATGCGTAGCCGCCGCCAGATGGCCCAAAGAAAGCTAAGTGCTCGTGGGCATCAAACGCTTTGAGAGTGCTTCGAAGAACATTGGGCAAATCATCTTGAAGCTTCCGTGTTGCGTCTCCTCCATACCAACCAAGATTAGTGTCTAGTTCTAGTACGGGATCCGACACGAAGATAAGATTGCAATCAAGCGTCCGAGTAATTGATAGTCCCTGGAAAACGGGGTAGGTTTTTACTCTCGGCGGAACCGCAGCATGGAAAACGACTAGGGTTGTCTTTTTTTCCTTGTTCTCGACGTAGAGGTCGAGATTTCCTTTTCCATACTTAATGCTATGGATACCAGACTGTTCGGCAGCTACTTTGAAGTCTTCGATTGACGAGTGTGTAAACCGTTCAAAATCGTAGCGGGAGAAGTCGCGATCGAATGTCATAAAGGGAAAGCTTATCAGTGAGCGGTGTCCTTTCGCTTTTCTTCGCGTGAAGAAATCGCTTTCGTTGATTGGTGTGGGAATTAAAGTGTTCTGAAAGACCTGTACTCTCGCCGTATGTGTTTGGAACGAGCGGATCGTAGCGGTGTGGTGATGGTTCTGTACCAGACTTGACCAACCCGTGATGAGGCTCGGAAGGCGGTGGCTCGCTTGATTGAGATTGTCTACAACCGGCGCCGCCGACATTCAGCCATCGGGATGATCAGTCCCGTCGATTTCGAATCTCGGATTGCTGATCAAAAGGATAAGGAGAAAATCGCTGCTTAATCTCTAAGCGGCTTAACTACGTGTCCACGATTTGCGGGCAACCCCATCATTCCCAATTTAATCTTTGACTTGTGCGTTTCTCGTGACATTATTCGTGTCACTATGGATCAGTCTTAGAGCAAGTAATGTTTGGCGCGCGAGAGCTAGGTCAGTGCCCTCAGCCTCGAATAGAGGTCATTTGAGAGAATTAATCTCACTGGATTTCTGCTTAAGAGATTGTCAGCGGAGATTGAATCGAATGGATTGCTGGGTTTAGCTGTGGCCTCTGGAACCAGCAAAGAAATCTTTTTTGCGGACATCCCAACTACCGTTAAGCATAACAAGCGAAAGCCAGAGTCGATGAAGGCTGAGATGGTGGCGCCGTAGAAGGCTGGCGTTGCCCCGATGGTTATTGTGCGCTGGTCTAGTGACTCTACTACTGTTGTGTACAACATCGGCATCAAACTTGGATACTGGCAATGAAGGTCACTTCCGAGAAGAGCGCGAGTAACGCGGTCGAGATGCGAGTTGCTTATGCTTCAAGTCATTGCCTCTTGGCAGGGGTCTCACTCGTACGTAAAACACGAAGAAGTGGGTTTTCAAAAAGCTACTGTTCTGAGGATTCCTTTTACGAGAAGGCTGTAAATAGCGAGAAAATTAATCTCGGAGGTGAGTAGAGTCCAGGTGAGATTCGAGAATCTTACGTTCCATACTATGAGGTATTTGATAGACATGGATTTCATTTTCTGCCAGATCTACCAGAGGAGATGGCAGTATCAACTCCAGACCACGCATGGGGTATGGGCATTAACCACTTTGTTGATGATGCATATCGCTGGTGGGGATCCGAGATTGAAAAGTTTATAGAATCACGCGCAGATTAGAGCCGAAAGGTTACAGCATTGCGGGGCGGTCTTCGCAGCTTGAAGGCATCACTAGTAAGAAGAGGGCATCAACCGTAGGTTAGATTCAAAGTTTGGACACTCGTATTCTTGGAGTTCCTGAATTGGGAAAAGATCTATGCCAATTGTGGAAAATCTGCGGCTACCGGCTGCATATTTTGCGAACTTAGGTACTATTATCGGTCGAACCCACCCCAATACCTCGAGCGATTCAAGGACGTAGAGCATGCATGCTGACGAGTTCAGAGACTACCAATCAATTCGGGAGCTAAGGATCGCTGAAACTTTGAGCGACCCAGAGCACGTCTATAATCGTCTCGAGTCTCTATCGGACTCGGGCAGGGACTCGTACGTCAAGCGTTTAGAAGCTGAGAGAGAGGATTTGAGGCGTCGGGTGCGTGCAGCACAGGCATCACTGGATGATCTCAAGGCTGAAAATGCGGTGCTGGTCAATGAGCGGGAACTCGCAGAACGCAGGCTCTCGTCTGTTCGTGAATCGACCACATTTCGGGTAGGAAAGTCGATCGTCGGACCTGCGCAGAATGCCAAGTCAGCGATTAGCAATCCGAAATCGAGTTTCGTCAGCATGGCTGGGAAGCTGAAATCAAACCTCCAAAAGACGCGCAATAGGCTTATCGATGAGCAGAAAAAGCGACAAGCATCTGAACCTTCAAAGGCGGTGGCGGCTAAGGCGACTCAAGCAGCAGATCCCGCAGCTAACGGACAGTTCAACCAAGATGCCACGGTCCCGGACACCAGTTCTGCTACTGCAGCGACCAAAGCTGCAGCCGATGGCAATAAGTCTGTGCCGGCGCAGGCATCGGGGACTCAAACCAATCCCTTAGAGCAGTTTGAGAAGAAGTCTACTGTTCGCAACCTCGAAAAGGCCCTCAACTACCTCTGGTTTGAGTTGGGAGAGATTCACAAAGCAAAAGCACTTATTGAGGCGAACCCTAAACTGGTCGAGAAGCTCGGGGACGTACCGAAGTCTTTGAGCGCCAGAGCGTTGGGCGAAGTGAGAATTCAGAATCTAGACCTCGTCCCCGAGCGGAGCCAGTATCCTGCTTATATTGCTGAGCCAGGTCGCGTTATGTACTGCGTCCATCAAACGCCGGTGTATAACTCCAATGGATACTCCACGCGCACTCGTGGCGTGGCGAACGGAATTAAGAACTCTGGTGGTGACGTTGTTGTCGTAGGTCGGTCCGGCTACCCCTGGGATTCGAAGGCTGACGTTGAAAAGCCTAAGCCAATTCGCTCAGAATCAAAGCTTGATGGCATTCAGTATGTGCATATTCCTGGAGGCAATCTAAACCGGGAACCAATCGACCATTACGTTCTTCAATGCGCAGATGCTTTCGTACGTGAGGCACGGATGGTTCGTCCAAGCATTATTCAAGCAGCATCGAACCACCGAACGGCATTGCCAGCTTTGATCGCTGCACGCCGATTAGGAATCCCATTCGTATATGAGGTTCGTGGCCTTTGGGAGTTTACTGAGGCTTCCTCCAAGCCAGGATTCGAGAACTCCGAGCGCTTCGCAGCCATGCGTCACCTGGAGAATTTAGTGGCTCAGAATGCTGACCGTGTGCTCGCAATTACTACGCAGGTGAAAGGCGAACTAGTTGCTAGGGGCGCTAACCCAGAGAACATCACGGTCGCACCTAATTCCGTCGATTCAGAGCTCTTTGTCCCGCTGCCAAAGGACACGAATTATGCCAAGGCTAAGAAGATTCGTGTTGATGTCCCCGTAGTTGGATTTGCTGGCAGCATTGTGGGATATGAGGGACTCGATAATCTGGTTGATGCATCGGCTGTATTGAAGGACAAGGGAGTCGACCATCAAATTGTTATTGCCGGATCAGGTGCTGCGGAGAACGGACTCAAAGAGCAAGTATCTAGCTTAGGGCTGGAAGAGCAAGTGACATTCTTAGGTCGTTTGCCACAGAATGAGATGCCTAGGTTGCAAAGCACCTTTGACATCGTTGCGTGTCCAAGGAAGTCCAATCTAGTAACAGAGCTAGTCTCTCCTCTTAAACCGCTTGAGTCTTTCGCCGCAGGCAAGGCGACTTTGATTTCAAATGTTGCACCGAATAGGGATCTGGCTGGGGACAAGCAGGAAAGAGCACTGCTTTCCGATGCCGATAACGTGGAGTCCCTCGCAGCCCAACTGGAAAAGCTGATTTTGGATGCAGACCTTCGTGCCGATCTAGGTCGGACTGCACGTCTGTGGGCAGTCTCGGAGAGATCATGGACGAGCCTTGGGGAAAAAATTCTCAGTTCCTATACTGAGGCTGCTAAGCAGTGCGAGCAGCAAACTCCGGAGTCTAAGCCGCTTAGCTCCCTTCGCGTCGGAGTTATTGGTGATGAATTCACTCGCTCGACTCTTGAAGACGCATTTGACGTCCAACTCCTAAACCGTACTTCCTGGCGTGAGCAATTGTCCGCAGAACCTAAGCTGGATCTGATCTTTGTCGAGTCTGCCTGGGAAGGTAATGAAGCAGACTGGCACCGTGGAGTCGGGCACTACTCGGATGAAGAGAGCGCCGATCTTCGCGGAATCCTTTCCTTAGCTCGTGAACGCGGCATTCCAACAGTTTTTTGGAATAAAGAAGACCCAATCCATATTTCTCGTTTCGCGCCGAATGCAGCGTTGTTCGACCACGTGTTTACGACTGATGCGAAAATGATTCCACGATACCTGAATGCCACTGGTTGCTTGAACCAGACTGTCAGCGCGCTACCTTTCTACGCGCAGCCCAAGTTGCATAATCCACTTCCAAGCACCCGAGAGTTTAAGAAGTCAATTGCCTATGCAGGCTCATATTATGGTGACCGCTATAAGGAACGCTCAAAAGGTTTGGAGCGTTTGCTTGAAGCGTCCGCAAAGTATGACATGGATATATACGACCGTCAGGCTAAGAATCCAGACTCACCGTACAAGTTCCCAGAGGCTTACCGTGGAGCAGTCAGGGGAGGGCTCCCATACAAGGAAGTAGTCGAGTCGTATAAATCGCATACTGCACACCTGAATGTGAACTCGGTATTGAATTCTCCAACTATGTTCTCCCGGCGTGTGGTGGAGATTCCAGCTTGTGGCGGCATTGTAATGAGTGCCTATGGTCGCGGCATTGCTGAAACTCTGGGTTCCAATATTGCGCATTCCAATAATACGAAGGATCATCGAGCATGGCTTTATGATTGGTCGACGAATCCTACAGGCCGGCTTGATGAAATCTGGCGCCAGATGCGTACGGTCTACCGAGCTCACACCACGGAATCCGCCCTGTCTATCTTGGCTCGTACAGCAGGTATTTCGGTTCAAGGCTTGAAGCCGTCGAAGTACACGGCAATTCTGACCGATTTGGGGAATCGCTCCGAATCCGAGCGTCTTACATTCATTGAGCGTGTAGTAGCCCAGTCTGTGCGCCCAAGCGCCGTAGTTGTTCCGGAACTCACCCAGAGCGAAGCAGACTACCTTGATGCGCAAGGCATCACTTCTTTCTCCGACTTTGATTCGGCCACCGACAATGACATCGAAATCTATTTCCCTCAGGAATTCTCCCGAACCTTTGCTGAAGACGTACTCTTGCCACTGCGATTCGGTGACTATGGCAAGGTCTTCATTAAAGATTCGCGTTCCTTCGCCTTGAGCGATTACGTCACCGAACCTCTCGAGTCTGGTGAGACAGACGGACTCTCTCTCGCGATGAAATCTCGAGTCAACGACGAGAACAACCGAATTGCTGTCACCCTTCCAATTTCCCGCGCTATCGAGTCCGAGCAGGAAATGATTGATGATGACGCTTACGATTTCTCAGGCAAGACTGTCTTGGTTGCTGGGCATGACTTGAAGTTTGCGGGAGCAATTCTCGATGAGCTCCAGGCAATCGGCTGCGAGGTGCTTATTGATAAGTGGGATGGCCACAACAAGCACGATCCTGAAAAATCAAAGGAGCTTTTGAACCAAGCGGACATCGTAATTTGCGAGTGGGGTCTGGGAAATGCTGTGTGGTACTCCAACAATCTGCTGCCCCGGCAGTCGATGGTCGTACGAGTTCACTCACAGGAGTTGTTCCTTCCATTCCTACGCCAGATAAACAAAGCCAAAGTTGGAAAGTTCATCTTCGTAGGTGAATTGATCCGTAAGGCTGCGATTACTTCACATGGAGTTCCTGCCAATAAAACTGTCGTCATTCCAAACTTTGTCGACTCCGCAAGCCTAGACAGGCCAAAGGCGGAGGGCGCAGAGAAAACCCTTGGTATCGTTGGTATCGTTCCAAAGTCCAAGCGTTTGGACCGAGCACTCGATATTCTTGAAGGTCTCTTGGAACATGATTCTGAGTACAAGCTCCGGATCAAAGGTAAGGCACCCGAGGATTACCCATGGATGAAGAATCGTCCTGAGGAGATGGAATTCTATTCTGAGCAGAATAGAAGGATTGATTCCATCAACGAGAAGTATCCGGGTGCTGTTGCATTCGATGGTTTCGGGCCCGATATGGAGGAATGGTACCGACAGGTGGGCGTGGTCCTGTCTACGAGTGACTTTGAGTCTTTTCACCTAACACTTGCAGACGGTGCTGCATCAGGAGCGCTTCCAGTCAGCCTCAACTGGCCAGGAGCAGACCTTATCTACCCCCGAAATTGGTTGTCTGGGGCAGTCGGCGGAATGGTGAAATCAATCCTGAACAACCAGGTGGAAAAGGCTGACGCCAAGAATTTTATTTCGGACAACTTCGATAAGAAGAAAGTTAAGGACGAACTTATCTCGATACTTGGTGAAACAATATCGGACATTGTCTGACGCTGAATTTATAATGCATCATCAACACTGAGCAAGAGCCATTTTCATGAGATAATATCAAAGCTGCCAGCAGCCCGTTATCGCCATGGGCATGCGCAAACAGAAGGATAAGAACATGCTGAAGAAACAATTTAAGCTTCCCCAAGCGAAAGGGAATTTCTGCTTCTTAATTGAATTTAATAGTGCACTTCCTGCCAAAGGCGCTATTTTTGTAATCCGTCCAATTGATGACGGAAGTGATTATGATCGGGAGCCGAAATGCTCTCTATCGTGGTCGAAAGCTGCAAAGGGATTTTTTGCTTACAGTCCCGCAGTTCCCACGGCAAAGTCTTTGATCTCCAAGAACTTTGATATTGATTTCCCAACTTCTAGCGTGGAAATTGAGATTGTTTCATGGGGTGGACAAGAAGTTGACTCCAAAGTCGCGGACTTTACTTTGATTTCAAAGCCGAGTTCCAATGACGATAAATACACGACTTTTATGGGCGGGTTAAATGACTGAGAATGTTAAATTAAAGGATGCATCGATTGTCATTGGCTTCAGGGACTGGGGTCTACTGCGCCTAAAATTGGCTGTAGAGAGTATCAAGAACTCGGTCGGAAGGTATGATGTCGAAATCATCATTTCCGACTATGGCTCAGCTGATCCAAAGAGCAATCGGGAACTCGCTGATGAGCTTGGAATCGGATACGTATTCACTCCCCGCACGGGGCCATGGTCGCGGTCTCGAGCGCTAAATGCGGGCTTTGCGATCTCAACGGGAAAGCTGTTGGTCTCAACTGACGCAGACATGATTTTCAGTCCGCAGTCGTTTGAGCGCATCATCGATTTTTCATTGATCAATCGCAATTCAGCGCTGTTTTTGCAGTGCCGTGACTTGCCAAGTGAAATGGACGAGAACTTCGTCGCAGAACACCCTGAGGCATGGGACTTATTTGAGTCCAAGTCGCAGCTACGTCCTCGCTGGGGAATGGGTGGCATGATGGCAATCCCTCGTGAAGGTTTTATGATTATCCGGGGGTTTGACGAACGGCTCCACACCTATGGTGGCGAAGATCTCGACTTTGCTCAGAGGGCGCGCCGGGCGGGTTATAAGACCCAGTGGCTCGATGATGACGATATTAGGATGTTCCATGTTTGGCATCCTCCAACATCCGCAGCTGTTGCGAAGGATCCTGAGCAGTCTGCGGCTGTTGAAGCAAATCGTGAAATTGTTTATAAAGATAAGACTTACGTACGGAACTATCTTCACTGGGCTCATCGTCCCTCTGATGCGCCAGTGTTGGTTACAGTGGCAATCGCGACTCAGAATCGTGCAGACATGATTTCCGATACCATTTATTCAATTCTTGCGCAAACAGTGCAAGACTTTGAAATTGTCGTAATAGATGATGGCGGAGAAGATAATCTACGCGACGTTTTGGATGGTTTTAATGATCCGCGCATCCGCTATTTCTGGCAAGAGGCGCAGGGGATTTCAGCAGCTCGCAACTTTGCTCTCGAAAAGAGCTTGGGATATTTTACGGCTGTCATTGATGACGACGACCTAATGCACCCTAAGCGATTGGAATGGCATTTAGATTCCATGGAACCAGGTTTGTCCGGAAATGTCGGATCTTTTGCTAATTTCGATAACGAAACCGGTGAGCTTGCGCTCATGATGTCTAAGAAGCCGATAATCGAGACTGCCATAGAGAATGGAACGTCTCCTGGACACGGGACTTGGTTTATCAAAACAGATGTCTTGCGATCCTTCCGATACGATGAAAGTATTACGAGCGGCGTAGATCACAACATTTATATCAGGATGCTGCGGTCTGGCATCAGCTTGGCTCATACCGGGAAACCTGTCACTTTGAGAAGAATGCACCCACGCCAAGTTTCTGTTGTTGACAGAGGCAATCAACGTGGTGCGGCATCGTTCTCTACCCGGTTCCTTCAATCTGGTACTACTGGCTATAGCTTGAAGAAATTGAAAGAGGAACTGGATCGTATTGGTGCTTTCCCTAAAGGGATGGATCGTGAAGCATTTAAGACAGAATTAACACCATATCTTCCTGATTCACTAATTGTGAGGGATTTGCTCTTGCAAGAATCGAAGTCTTTTGTTGCGGAATTTGACGCCGACGGCCTGATGGATGGCTCGATGATTTCTATCGATGGTGTAACTATTGCTTCGCGAGCCGTAGTATTAGGCGCTAGCTATTCTGACATGGCGAACCTGCGAAGTCAGGGGGTGTCCTTTGAAGCTGTGGTATCTGATGGTTCTAAGGAGCTTGCTTTAGAAGCCACTAATTGGATGGCATCAATTGAAGATTGGCTCATCGACCATACCGAGGCTGGGAGTCAAAGCTGGTTTGCATACGCACCTAACCAGTCAGGCAGTGACGCACTGGACGGCACTCACTCCGTGCGTGTGAATAACGATGGCAAAGTTGAATCATGGTTTGTACTTGGGTCAGATAGCACTGATGCAATTCAAAACTTTGTAAATGCTTATGCAGGCGCGTTTGTACGCGGAACTAAGGTATTTGGAGGCCAGCATGCGGTTTAGCATCAAATCAAATCTTTACGGGCGCTGGGGTATTCATGCCGAACTGAGTGAATATGATGCAGTACCTCCCGTACTAAATGTCGCGTACGAGGCAACCCCATTAAAACTTAATCCTGAGGTTGAAGCTGCGGCTTTAACACTGCTGTTTGGTCGTTTCTCGGGAGGTGAGATGGAATTTGCACATAAGGTTGGCCCGAATACCGCTAAGGCAATCCAGCGGTATCTGGAACCCACGATCGGATTCATTTCTCCGATCGAGTATTACCCCAAAGCACTCCCACTGGGAGGCATGGAGACCTTAGTAAAAGAGGAGGATGCTTTTCAGTCCGATGGAAGCGCTTTCATCTCATTGAGGTCTGATCAATTCAATGGGGCTGTCAAAAGCCAAAGAGCTATGGCTGTAGCCAATAATTCCTTTGTGCTTAAACAGGATGCTGATGATATTCGTCCAGCGCTCGCCTCAGCAATGCTTTTCGCGGAAGACTTGGAAGTAGAAACGTTCGTCGTTTCGCAGAATGCAATTATCAATTTTGAGGAAGTTCGAAGGCTTCTATCCGCCGTCCGAATCAACTTAGTCACCGAAACACAAATCCAGATCACAGGTTCGAAGTCGGGGTGACGTACCGAAGTTGCATTAGTCTGAGGGTGACCGGGCGCTGTGTTGGAACGGTAGCAGTCTTGTTTTCAAAGCAAGAAACTTGCACAATCAAGGCTGTTGCACGGCGACGCTAGTTGCTTTTACTTGTATGTACAATTTTCAGCTGACGTTGCTGAGTGGTTGTGGACACTTAAACTATCACGGATACGAAGCCCTCTGGGGTCAATTGGGCTCGAGACAGTATCGCTGTTCTGATGAGTGATTACGCTCTGGTGCAGGATTAACCAGGATTTAATTCGGTCAGATGTGCCAAGCTGTTGTAGATCCTCTTGGAGCGGTGAGCAGATGAGCGGCAAGCGGATTTCGAAAACGTTGCGAAAGGGGGCCGGCCCCTGGAAAGTGGACACAGGGGATTTATTAGGAAGCACGTTTTAGGATAGCAGGACCCTGAGTTTCAAATACCGCAGGTGCGAGATTGCCACACCAGGAATGCCTGCGTTTGGTGTTGTACTTGGTGCACCACCGAAATACCTCCCGGCGGCACACCAACTGATTGGAAAACGTTTTGGAATCTTGCATCACTTCCCGTTTGAGTGTGGCGTTAAACGACTCCGCCAGCGAATTATCCGCACTGGTACCAACAGCACCCATCGATTGACGAACCCCCGACTGTGTGCAGGTGTCCTGGAACGCCTGCGAGGTGTACACACTGCCGTGGTCCGAATGGAACACCGTGCCCTTTAGGCTGCCTCGTTGGCCTTTAGCCATCAGCAACGCATCCTGAACCAATGAGGTGCGCATATGGTCCGCAATTGCAAATCCCACCAGCCTGCGCGAATAGTAATCAATGACCGTGGCTAAGTACATATTTGACCCATCAGCAATCGGAAGGGGACCTGACCCCCGTTTGGTGGACACCTTGAAACCAGCATGATGCTGGGAAAGGTAATCTGCCACCATGCCACGCAAGACCTACACAGAGGAGTTCAAGCGCGACGCTGTTGCGCTCTACGAGAACTCCCCAGGTGCCTCGCTCAAGACCATCGCCGTGGACCTCGGAATCAACCGTGCCACCCTGCATAACTGGTTGAAAAAGTACGGGACAGGTGCGCGTACCAAAACCCGCACCGCAGAGTCGCCCTCGTCGATGTCGGTGACCGAGGCTGAGCGGATCCGCCAGCTGGAACGGGAAGTCAGCCGCTTACGCGAAGAGCGCGATATCCTGCGAAAGGCTGCTAAATATTTCGCGGAAGAGACGAACTGGTGATCCGCTTCCAGTTCGTTGACGACGCCCAGAAGAACCATTCGGTTAAGCGGTTATGTGACGTGTTGAAACTCAGCAGGTCCTCCTATTACAAATGGAAAAACAGCAGCTCAGCCCGGAGGAAACGACTCATATCCGACGCCATCCTCGGTGCACGGGTCAAGACTGTATTCACTGCCGAAAATGGTTGCTACGGGGCCAAGCGGATTACGGCTGAACTTAAAGACCAGCCGGGTCATGAGCCCGTGAATCACAAGCGGGTTGCGCGGATCATGCGTGAACTCAAACTGTTTGGCTACACCAAGAAACGCAAGGTCACCACCACCGTGTCAGATCAGAAGAAACCAGTGTTCCCTGACCTTGTCGGCCGTAAATTCACTGCCGACAAGCCGAACCAGGTCTACGTCGGTGACATTACCTATCTGCCGATTGCAGATGGGTCGAATATGTACTTGGCTACGGTCATTGATTGCTATTCCCGCCGGCTGGTTGGCTTCGCGATCGCCGATCACATGCGCACATCACTGGTGCAGGATGCGCTGGTGATGGCCAAAGGCCAGCGAGGGAGCATGAAGGAAGCAATTTTCCACTCGGACCACGGCAGTGTGTACACATCGAATGCGTTCCAGGACACCTGCACCCAGTTGGGGATCAGGCAGTCGATGGGATCAATTGGGACCAGTGCGGACAACGCTTTGGCGGAGTCGTTCAACGCGGCCCTGAAGAGGGAAGTCCTTCAAGATTCCAAGACCTTTGCCAACCAGTTGATCTGCCGGCGGGATGTTTTCCGCTGGTGTACCCGTTACAACACGGTGCGCCGACATTCCTGGTGTAAATATCTGGCTCCTGTGGTGTTTGAGGAGCGCTGTCCTGCTATCCTAAGATCTGCTTCTTGATTAAATCCTCCGTGTCCACTTCCCGGGGGTCGGGCCC